>NZ_JBEYSJ010000044.1:0-76130 GCF_040704195.1 Amycolatopsis sp. NPDC047767 | reverse complement strand
CTGCTCGTCGCGGCGCATCGTCTCGCCGTAGATGGCCGCGCACGTCACCAGCGCGTCGAGCCGTTGGCCCGGCCCCGCCGCCTCGGCCATGGCCGAGGCGGCGGCGGTGCGGTCGGTGACGTCGACCACCAGGCCGGCGGCGGAACCGCCGGCCTCGGTGATCTCGGCGACGGTCGCGGCAGGATCGCGGGCGTCGAGCACCGTGACGTGGGCCCCGGCGAGCGCGAGCTCGACCGCGATCCGGCTGCCGATCCCGCGCGCCGCGCCGGTCACGACCGCGCGCGCCCCGGCCAGGGAAGCCGGGCCGCGCGGGTCGAGTACTCCGTGGCTCACGCGGACTTCTGCTCGTGCGCCGCCAGTTCCTCCATCAGCACGGGGACCCCGAGGGTGCAGGTGTGGATCCCGAGCACGCTCGTGAGCTCCAGCACCTCCATGATCTCCTCCTTGGTGGCCCCGTAGCCCAGCGCGTTGCGGATGTGCTGACGCAGCCCGGGCTCGTAGAGGTGCGTGGTGGAGGCGTCGATCGCGGTGTAGATCAGCTCCTTGACCTTCGGCTCCAGCACCCCCTTGCGCCACGGCACGGCCGAGAAGTTCAGGTACGCCTCGAAGAAGTCCGGGTCGAGGCTCAGCAGCCCTTCCCAGAACGTGTTCCAGTACCCGCGCTCGGCGAGGAAGGTCTCCCTGAGCTTGTTCTGCCGGTCGACGTCCGTCCCGTTCTCGGACAACGGTCCTCCCTACTTCGCGGCCAGCTCGGCGCGGCGCTTGGCGGTGGCTTCCAGGTCGATCTTCAGGTTCTCCGGGTCGCCGTGCGGGTCACCGGAGATCACCACGCCGTAGTCGCGGTACGCGCCCTCGATGGTCACGTACTCGTCGCGCACGTCGCGGCACACGCGCTCGGGGTCGCGCTGAAGCGGCGAACCCCAGCCGCCACCGCCGTTGGTGAGGTAGCGGAACACCGCGTTGGGCTTGGTGTGCCACACCGGCGTGCTGGCGAAGTAGAAGTACTCGCCGTTCGGATCCACGGTCTTGGTCTTCGGGTCGAGCATCCCGGCGACCGGCGTGGCACCCGCGTAGACCTCGGGCTCGGTGCCGATGAGGTCCTTGTCCTTGGTGACGTTCTTGTAGTCCGGGTGGAACACCCAGGTCGCGCCGAGCGCGCCGGCCTCACCGCCGTAGACGCCGACCCCGCTCGCGGTCTTGGTGTGCAGCGGGCTCGACCAGTGTTCCGCGTCCGTCAGGTACAGCGTGTCCTTGAGCACGGCCGCGCCACCGCGGTTGTCGCCCGCGCCGCCGCTGTCTGGCGCGTACTCCTTGCGCAGCACCACGGCCGGCAGCTCGGACTCGATGGCTTCCGTGGCCGGGTCCAGGTTGTTGGCCTGGTAGACCACGGAGTAGCTGTCCGCGTCGCCCGCTTCGGTCGCACCCCACGGCCCGTGCTCGCCGCCGCACTGCGCGGTGGTGACCCACGGCGTGCCGTCGGCGAGCACACCGTTGGCGTTGTGGATGTTCAGCGAGCCGTAGTCGCCGCCGACGGCCTTGCGCCCCAGCGCCTTCTCCAGTGCGCGGAACACCGCGAGCAGCACCGGTCCGGTGCTTTCCCAGTACAGGAACACCGCACCGTCGGGCGGGGTGGCGCTGATGAACGTGCCCGCCGGCAGCACGATGTCGATCGGCCGGTACGCGCCCGAGGTGAACGGCGTGGCCGGGTCGATGAGGAACTTCAGCGCGACGCCGACGGCGGTCTTCGTGTCGAGGATGCCGGCGTTGATCGACGTGCGCGCCTGCGGTGAGGTGCCCGAGAAGTCGAGTTCCATCCGGTCGGCGGCCTTGGTGATCTTCAGCCGGATCTTGTACTCGACGCTGTCGTCGACGCCGTCGCAGTCGATGCCTTCCTCGGCCTCGTACACGCCGTCCGGCAGCTCGGCGAGCGCGCTGCTCATGGACTCGGCCGACACGTCGGTGGAGTAGCGGATCGCGCCGAGGTACGCGTCGACGCCGTAGCGCTCCACGCTCTCGTTGATGAGCTTCTCGCCCAGCAGCAGGTTCTGGTAGATCGTCTTGATGTCGGGCAGCAGCAGCGCGCAGTAGCGGGCGTTGTCGAAGATCAGGTTGAACGCCGACTTCACCGGCTTGTCGTTGCGGTACAGCTGCATCGGCGCGATCACGAGGCCGTTCTCGTACACGTTGCGCTTCGTGCCGGAGAAGCCCGCCGGGATCACGCCGCCCATGTCGAGCTGGTGCGCGCGCAGCGTGACGAGCGAAATCAGCTTGCCCTCGTGGAAGACCGGGCGGATGAAGCAGATGTCGTTCACGTGGTTGCCCGCGCGGTACGGGTCGTTGCAGATGATCACGTCACCCGGCTCGAGGTTCTCCGGGCCGTACTCCTCGATGGTGTTGCGCACCGCCTCGGACATGGTGCCGAGGAACATCGCGAGGCTGTTGCTCACCGAGGACATCGGGTAGTTCTGCTCCGGCGGGCCGGAGATCGTCGCCGCGAAGTCGTACCAGTCGCGCAGGATGAGCGAGAACGCGTTGTTGAGCAGGCCGGTGCACATGTGCTGCACGATGTAGCGCATGCGGCTCGACAGGACCGACGCGGTGAAGCGGTCGGAGCCGTACAGCTCGGCGAACTGGGCGTCGTCGAGGTCCTTCAGAGAGGTCATGGTTCACGCCTTCCGGATGCGCAGCTCGCCGTAGGTCCCGACGGTCGCGACCTGACCCGGGACGAGGAACGTGGTGGACAGCGGTTCGCGGACGACCGCGGGGCCGGGGACCTGGTCGCCGACGCGCAGGTCGGCGCGCTGGTACTCACCGGCGTCGAGGACGTCTTCGGTGAGGTAGCGGATCTTCAGCGTGCGCGTGGGCTGCAGGGTCTCGCCCGCGGCGCGCTCCGGGATCTTCGGGTACTCGACCTTGTCGGCCTTCGCGACGGCCTGGACGCGGTAGGTCACGCCCTGCACGGGCAGCGCCTCGAACTTGTTGCCCGAGCGCTCGGCGTAGGCCTCGTGGAAGTTCGCGACCATCGTGGCGACGGCCTCCGCGTCGATCGTGCCGGCGGGCACGCCGATGAACGGCGTCTCCCACGTCTGGCCGGCGAGCCGGCCGTCGAAGCTGCGGACGAACTCGACGTTGTCGCGGTCCTTCTCCTGCAAGCGTTCGCGCAGCCGCTCTTCCATGGAGTGGTAGACCTTGTCGACCTGCTCGGCCGCCTCCGACGTGAGCAGCGTGTACGCACTGCGGCTGTCGGCGTAGACGAGGTCGGAGCTGACGAGGCCCAGTGCGGAGAACAGGCCCGGGTGCGGCGGCACGATGACCTCGGCCGCGTGCACGAGGTCGAGCACTGCCGGCAGCAGCATCGGGCCGGCCGCGCCGTACGCCACGAGGCTGTAGTCGCGCGGGTCGACACCGTGCTGGATGGCGATGTTCACGACGCCCTCGGCGATGTTGTTCACGCCGATGTTGAACGCGTAGCTCACGCGCTGCTCGAACGACAGCTTCGAGTCGAGCGCCTCGAACGCCTGCCGGGACAGGTCCGGGTCGAGCTTCATGCGGCCGCCGGCGAACCCGTCGGGGTCGATGATGCCCATCAGCAGGCAGGTGTCGGTGGTCGTCGGCTGCTGCCCGCCGAGGCCGTAACACGCCGGGCCGGGGTCGGCACCCGCGCTGCCGGGGCCGACCTTCAGCTCACCGGCCGGGTTGATCGTGACGAGGCTGCCGCCGCCGGCACCGATGCTGGAGACCTCGTTGGACAGTGCGTTCACGATCAGGTCGTGTTCGAGTTCGAACGTCGTGTTCACGAACGGCTTGCCGTCGCTGACCATGCTGATGTCGCATGAGGTGCCGCCGACGTCCGCGCACAGCAGGTTCCCGGCGCCGATCAGGCCGCCGAAGTGGGCGCTGGACACGGTTCCCGCCGCGGGACCGGCGAACACGATCCGGAACGGGTGCTCCATCGCGACGTCGGAACGCACGAGCTGCGCGGCGCAGTCGGCGAAGTTGAGGTCGCCGGTGAAGCCGAGGTCGCGCAGGCCGGCGTCGAGGCGCTTGGTGTAGGCGTCGTAGGTCAGGCGCATGAAGACGTCGATGACCGTGGTCGACGCGCGCGCGAACTCCTTGGCGAGCGGGGAGACCTCGCTGGAGATCGACACCGGGATGTCACCGAGCTCCTCGTGCACGAGCTGGCGCAGGCGCTCTTCGTGATGGTTGTTCACGTATGCGTTGATGAGGCAGATCGCCACGCCTTCGACGCCGCACTTGCGCAGCACGGCCAGCTCTTCGCGGGCGTTGTCCTCGTCGAGCTGGATCAGGATGCCGCCGTCGGCGGTGAGCCGCTCGCGGATGCCCCGCCGGAGGTACCGGGGCACGAGCGGCCGGTTCGCGTCGCCGTAGGAGCGGCGCCACGCGGGGTTCGTCAGGCCTTCGACCGGGCGCCAGGTGCGGCCGATGTCGAGGATGTCCCGGTGTCCCAGCGTGGTCAGGAAAGCGATCTTCGGCAGCCGCCGCGTGATGATCGCGTTGAGGCCGTGGGTGCTGGCGTGGTTGAAGACCTCGGACGCGCTCACGCCGACCTCTTCGGCACCGCGCAGCACACCGCGTTCGGTGGTGCGCACGTCCGTGGCGACCTTGACGGTCTTGATCTCGCCATCGGCGATCGCCACCACGTCCGTGAACGTGCCGCCGACGTCTACTCCGATCATGGAACTACCCGCCTTTCGGTGATTCGTGGTCAGTTGACGTCGAGGCCGTCGGAGGTGAGGACGATGGGGCCGAGCAGCGGGCCGGTTTCACGGCTCACCGATTCGAGCGTTTTCTGGTGCTTGACGACGGTGAACCAACCGCCTTCCGAGAGCACCGGGTAGCGGCGGAAGTCCGCTGCGGTGGAACCGGGGAAATCGCGCTCGAGGTTCACGCCGAGCGCCTGCAGATCGGCGTCGGTGACCTCTTCGCGAGTTACCGAAAGTCCTTCGGGGACGGATGATTCGACTGCGTCCATGGGCCATCACTCCGGTGTGTTGTGCCGCTGCCGAGTTTCGTGTACCAATCGGTCTAAGAAACCGTGATGGGAAGCACTGTAGGACCCTGATCGCGGCCTGACAAGCCCGGACCGGGTGAGGTGAGGAGCTTCAGTGATGACGGAACGGCTACACGTCGAAATCACCGGCAGGGTCGCGACGGTCCGCCTGGACCACCCGCCCCTCAACGCCTTCGACACCGGGATGAGCCACGCGCTGGCCGACACCGCGGCGCGCCTGGCGGACTCCGACGAGGTGCACGCGGTGGTGCTCTACGGCGGCGAGAAGGTGTTCGCGGCCGGAGCGGACATCAAGCAGCTGGCGGGGTTCTCGTTCGAAGAGGTGCTCGGCTGGAACCGCGCGCTGCAGAAGGCGTTCACGCGGTTCGCCGAACTCCCGATGCCGGTCGTCGCGGCCGTCAACGGCTACGCACTCGGCGGCGGCATGGAGCTCGCGCTGACGGCCGACTACCGCGTGGCTTCGGAAACCGCGGTGCTCGGCCAGCCCGAGGTGCTGCTCGGCATCATCCCGGGTTCCGGCGGCACGCAACGGCTGGCGCGGCTCATCGGTCCGTCCCGGGCGAAGGAGCTGCTGATGACCGGACGGCGCGTGGCGGCTCCGGAAGCACTCTCCCTCGGGCTCGTGGATCGGATCGCGCCGGATCCGCTCGCCGCGGCTCTGGAGTACGCGCAGGTTCTCGCGGCCGGGCCCCGGTTCGCGATCCAGGCGGTGAAGGAGGCCGTGGACCACGGGCTGGATTCCTCGATCGCCGCGGGCCTGGCCCTGGAACGCTCGCTCATCGCCGGCCTGTTCGCCACGCGCGACCGCGACACCGGCATGGCGTCGTTCCTGCGCGACGGACCGGGCAAGGCCGCGTTCGACCGTGACGCCTAGAGTGGTGTGTCTGCCAGCAGCGGAGGGGAAGCATGCCGAGACCACCGGGACACGGCCCCGGCTACGAGGTCAAGCGCCAGGAGATCATCGACCAGGCCGCCGCGCTGTTCGCCAAACAGGGGTACGCCGCCACCGGCATCGCCGAGATCGGTCAGGTCGCCGGCCTCGCGAAGGGCGCGCTGTACTACTACATCGGGTCCAAGGAGAACCTCCTGGTCGAGATCCAGGACCGCGTGCTGCGCCCGCTGCTCACCGCCGCCCGCCGCATCGCCACCCTCGACGAGGACCCGGTCCTGCGGCTGCGCCTGCTGTCCGAGACGCTGCTCGACATCATCCTCGCGCGCCTCGACCACATCTGGGTGTACGAACACGACTACCGCCACCTGCGCGGCGCCAACCGCGCCCGCCTGCTGCGCCAGCGCCGTGAGTTCGAGCGCATCGTGCTGGACCTGCTGACGGCGGCCATGGACTCCGGCGCGTTCCGGCGGCTGGACCCGCGGCTGGCGATGCTGCAGTTCCTGAACCTGCACAACCACACGTATCAGTGGGCCCGTCCCGACGGTCCGTGGGACGCGGCGTTCCTGTCGCGCGAGTACTGCGCGACGTTGATCTCGGGGTTCTGCAGCCCGGGGTACGACGTGGCGGATCTCGAGCAGCGGGTGGCGGCCTTCCGCGCTCGTGTCCCCGCCTGACCTGCTCGTGTACCGCAGTCAAGCGCGGGCCGGGGTTTCCTCGTCCGGCCCCGCCGTGATCTGCAGGGCCTCGCGGACCTGCTGGCGCAGGCCGAGCAGCAGCACGCCGAGGTAGCGCTGCTTCTTCACCGGCGCCCCGAGATCCCGCAGGCCGAGCGCGTAGTCGTGACTCTGGCGGAACTCGAGGTAGACCTCGTCGGCCGCGACCGCGAGCACCCGGGGTCCGAAGATCATCAGGCTGGACAACACCTCCTGCACCCGGTCGTCGAGGGCGCGCAGCTCGTCGAGGCCGCCGGGCTCGTGGCCGGCCTCGCGCGCCGCGACGGGTTTCTCCAGCGCGCGCTCCCAGTCGCGGAAGGCCGCGAGCACCGCGATGTGCACGTCGAAGCGCTTCTCACGCCAGTGGGCGTCGATGTCGCGCCGGCGTTCCCGCGCCCAGCGCTGGTCCTCCCGCACGGCTTCGCGCGCCCACCGGCGTTCCTCGCGCCAGACGTTGATCAGCTGGCCACTCACCACCCCCAGAATGCCGAGCACCGCGACGACGATCGGGACCCACACCGAGACCTGGCCGGACTCCATGCGGGCAGCGTAGTCACGCGCGGGCGGATTCCCGTACGGCGGCGGCGATCCGTTCCTTCGACGGCAGCCACACCCGTTCCAGCGAAGGCGCATACGGCGCCGGCGTCCCCTGCGCACCCACGCGGATCACCGGCGCGTCGAGCGTCCAGAAGCCCTCGCGGGCGGCCACGGCGGCCAGCTCGGCGCCCACGCCGAAGTCGCCCACCGCCTGGTGCGCCACGACCAGCCGGCCGGTCTTGGCCAGCGACTGCAGGACCGTCGCGGTGTCCAGCGGCGCGATGGTCCGCAGGTCGATCACCTCGACGCTGATGCCCTCGGCTGCCAGCTCCTCGGCGACGTCGACGCAGTCGTGCACCAGCTTCGAGTACGACACCAGCGTCACGTCCGTGCCCGGCCGGCGGATGGCGGCGCGGCCCAGCGGCACCAGGTGCGTGGGCGGCGGCTGCGGCCCCTTGCGCCCGTACATCAGGCGGTTTTCCACGAACACCACCGGATTCGGATCGCGAATGGCGGCCCGCAGGAGGCCGTAGGTGTCGGCGGGCGTCGACGGCATCACCACGGTCAGGCCGGGAATGTGGGCGAGCAGCGCTTCGAGGCTCTGCGAGTGCTGGCTCCCCGAAGACTTCCCCGCGCCGAACTGCGTGCGCACGACCATGGGCAGGCTGACGGCGCCGCCGGTCATGAAGCGGAGCTTCGCGGCCTGGTTCATGAGCTGGTCGAGGCACACGCCGACGAAGTCGAAGTACATCAGCTCCACCACGGGCCGCAGCCCGGCCATCGCGGCGCCCACGCCGGCGCCGATGATCGCGCTTTCCGAGATCGGGGTGTCGCGCACGCGGCCGGGGTACTTGTCGGCGAGTCCCCTGGTCAGGCCGAAGACGTTGCCGCCGGCGCCGACGTCGATGCCGGCCAGGAACACGGATTCGTCGTGCGCCAGCTCGTACTCCAGCGCGCCGCGGATCGCGTCTATGGTCCGGAAGATCTCACCCGTCGCCTCGGCCGGCTCGGGCACGGGCTCACGCGGCACGCCGACGAAGTGGTGCAGCGTGTCCGGCGACGGCTCGTCTGCGGCACGCGCGGCCTCGACCGCCGCCTCGATCCGGGCGTCCACCTCGGAATCGATCGGGGCGACGTCCGTGCCCAGCTCGCGCAGCCGCGCCGCCAGCCGCACCAGCGGGTCGCGTTCCTTCCACTCCGCCAGCTCCTCCGGCTCCCGGTACTTCTCCGGGTCGCCTTCGTAGTGGCCGTGCCAGCGGTACGTGTCGGCCTCGACCAGCACGGGCCCGCCGCCCGCGCGCAGCTCGCGCACCAAGCCGTCGACGAGCGACGCGACGGCGGCGACGTCGTTGCCGTCCACGTGGTGGTAGTCCATCGCATACCCCGGCGCGCGGTCGGCGAGCGACGCGCGCGTCTGCGTCGCGATCGGCGAGAACTCGGCGTACTTGTTGTTCTCGCAGAAGAAGATGACCGGAAGCCGCCACACCGAGGCGAGGTTCGCCGCTTCGTGGAACATGCCCTGGGCCACGGCGCCGTCGCCGAAGAACGCCAGCACCACACCGCCTTCAGCCCGCAATTGGGCCGCGGTGCCCGCGCCGACAGCGATCGGCAGTCCCGCCGCGACGATCCCGTTGGCCCCGAAGATCCCCTTGCGCGGATCCGCGATGTGCATCGACCCGCCGCGACCCCGGCACGTGCCGGTCTCCTTGCCCATCAGCTCCGCGAACATGCCCTCGACGTCGAGTCCTTTCGCGATGCAGTGGCCGTGCCCGCGATGGGTGGACGTGATCACGTCGCGGTCGTCCAGCGGCCGGCACGCGCCGACCGCCGAGGCTTCCTGCCCGATGGACAGGTGCAGGAAGCCGGGGATCTCGTTGTTCCGGTACAGCCTCGACGCGCGGTCCTCGAACTGCCGGATCAGCCGCATCCGCCGGTACATCTCGGCCAATGCGCTCGGGTCGCCGTCGAATGCCGTTGCCAGGTCGCTCACCCGGGTGGAAGTCATCACGCTCCTGCCCTTGCCGTTCACCGGTTTTCGCCCCGGCCCTTGACATCGCGCCGGGAACCACGATTCTTGTACCGACTGTTCGAAAAAACAACTCCAGTTCGGAGGTGGTCGCGTGCACGCGCTGCGCTGGCACGCCAAGGGCGAGCTGCGCCTCGACGACGTGCCGGAACCGACGGCGCCGGCGCCGGGTCAAGCGGTGATCGCCGTGTCGTACTGCGGGATCTGCGGCACCGACCTGCACGAGTTCGCGCACGGCCCCAACCTCATCCGCACCGGGCCGCACCCGTTGACCGGCCTCGAACCGCCGTTCACCCTCGGCCACGAGATGAGCGGCACGGTCGTGGCGCTCGGCTCGGCCGTGCCCGGGGTGACGGTCGGCACGCGCGTGGCCGTCGACCCGTGCCTGCGCTGCGGCGTGTGCCGCTGGTGCACCCACGGCGAATACCACATCTGCGCCAAGGGCGGCTCGATCGGCCTCGCCGCCGACGGCGGGTTCGCGTCGAAGGTCACCGTGCCCGTCGAGGGCCTCGTGCCGATCCCCGACGGCGTCTCCGACGAGCTGGCGGCCCTGGCCGAGCCGCTCGCCGTGGGCCTGCACGCCGTCCGGCGCGCGAACGTCCAACCGGGTGACAACGTCCTCCTGCTCGGTGCCGGTCCGATCGGGATCGCCGCGCTGCTGGCCGCGAAGCTCGCCGGCGCGGCGGGCCTCTACGTGAGCGAGCCCGTGCCCGACCGCGCGCGCAAGGCCGCCGAGATCGGCGCGACCGAGGTGTACGACCCGGCGAAGACCGATGTGCGACGCGAAGTCTTCCTGCGCACCGGCCGCGTCGGGCCCGACGTGGTGGTGGAGGCGACCGGCCGTCCGGAGCTCGTGGAGCTGGCCGTGAGCACCGTGCGCCGGGGCGGGCGCGCGGTGCTGTGCGGGATCAGCGGCGCCAGCGCGGCGCTGCCGATCACGCAGATCGTCCCGTTCGAGCGCACGGTGCTGGGCTCGCTGGGCTACAACTTCGACATCCCGCGCGTGCTCGACCTCATGGCCACGGGCCGGCTCGACGCCACGCCGATGCTCACCGGGGTGCGGCCGCTCTCGGCCGGGCGCGACGCGTTCGCCGAGCTCGAAGCCGACCGCGGCAGCCACCTCAAGATCCTGCTGAAGCCCGAGGAGCACTGATGGACTTCGACCTGCCCGAGGAAACTGTCGCGCTGAAGCAGCTCTGCCGGGACTTCGCCGCGAAGGAGATCGCGCCCCACGCCGCCGATTGGTCCGAGCGCAGCCACTTCCCCACGGAGGTGTTCCACGACCTGGGCAAGCTCGGGCTCATGGGCATGCTCGTGGACGAGAAGTACGGCGGCGCCAACGCCGGCTTCGTGTCCTATGTGGCCGCGATGGAGGAGCTGGGCGCGGCCGACCAGTCGATCGCGTCGGCGTGGAACGCACATTCGACGATCGCCAGCCTGCCGCTCGCCACGTTCGGCACCCACGAACAGAAGGAACGCTGGCTGCGGCCCCTCGCCTCGGGCGAAGCGATCGGCGCCTTCGGCCTCACCGAACCCACGGCGGGCTCGGACGCGGCCGGCATCCGCACCCGCGCCCGGCGCGCCGACGGCGGCTGGTTGCTCGACGGCACGAAGATGTTCATCAGCAACGCCGGCACCGAGATGAGCCTCGGCGTCACCGTGCTGGCCCTGACCGGCGAGAACGACGGCGGCGCGAAACGCTACGGCACCTTCTTCGTTCCCGAAGGCACCCCTGGCTACACCAAGGGCCAGCCGCTGAAGAAGCTCGGCTGGCACGCGCTCGACACGCGCGAGCTGGTGTTCTCCGGCTGCTGGGTGCCCGACGACCACCTGATCGGCGAGGAGGGCAACGGCCTGCGCCAGTTCCTCGAAGTCCTCGACGGCGGGCGCATCAGCGTGGCCGCGCTGTCGTTGTCGCTGGCGCAGAAGGCCCTCGACCTCGCGGTGCGCCACGCCGGCGAACGCGAGCAGTTCGGCCAGCCGCTCACCCGGTTCCAGGCCGTGGGGCACAAGCTCGCGGACATGGCCACGGAGATCGCGGCGGCGCGCTGGCTCGTGTACAACGCGGCGTGGCTCGGCGACCAGGGCCGCCCGTTCAGCACCGCGGCGGCGATGGCGAAGCTGTACGCGTCGGAGGTCGCGAACCGCGCGGCCAGCCAGAGCGTGCAGATCCACGGCGGCTACGGCTTCATCCGCGAGTCCACCATCTCACGGTTCTACGCCGACGCGAAGATCCTCGAAATCGGCGAGGGCACGAGCGAGGTGCAGCGCAACGTCATCGCCCGGGCTCTGGCGCGCGGCACCGCTTGACCTGCAGCTCGATGCCGTCGAGCAGCCGGTCGAGGCCGAACTCCCAGGCCTCGGCCGCCTGCTCGCCCGCGCCCTGGTCGAAGCCGCCACCGAGCCACGCGCGGTTCATCGCCGGGTGCGCGGTGAGGTCGAAGTACTTGCCCCAGAAGGAAGATCGCTGGTCCCACCACGCGTCGTTCGACTGGCCGGTGCTGCGTTCGAGGTGGATGCTCTCGGCCTCGAGCGCCGCGTTGGCGTCCACGTAGGCCGTGATGCTGTTGGCGGCGGCCACGGTTTCGCGCGGCGCGAGTCCCAGACCGTCCACGGTGGACAGCACGTACTCCTGGCCGGCGAGCTGGCCCGGGCCGAGCGCCGGGCGTACGCGCGACATCTCGCGAAGCCACGGGTGGCGGCGGTGGGCTTCGCGCGTGCGCTCGGAGTAGAGCCGGATCTGCGCGCGCCAGTCACCCGTCCGGGGCTGGCCGGGGCCGGGCAGGCCGCGCTCGACGAGCACGTCGTCCACCATCAGGTCGACGAGCTCGGTCTTGCCGGGCACGTAGGTGTAGAGCGTCATGGTCCCGGCGCCGAGCTCCTTGGCGACGCGGTGCATCGACGTGGCCACGAGCCCGTCGGCGTCGGCGACCGTGATGGCCGCGGCCACGATCTGCCCGACGGTGAGCGTCGGCCGGCGCCCGCGCGCGGGTTCGGCGGCGGGCGTGGACCGTTCGCGCCACAGCAACGCCAGCGTCCGGTCGATCTGCTCAGCCTCCGCGGCGCGGTTGTCGCTGTTCTGCTCGACGGTCATCGTCGCAGCCCCCTCCCCTGCCCCGGCGCTGATCGGTTGCCGGGGATCCTACCTGCCGGTTCGGGACCTTCGACCCATCCGCGACGCTCCGGGCCCGGCTACGCTGGGTGGGGATCGGAGGTGTTCGAGTGACCGAGCGCAAACCCCCCGGCGTGTCCTTCGGATCTTGGGTCGACCGCCTGATCTCCGCCGCCCAGTCGCGCGGCGAGTTCGACGACCTGCCCGGCGCCGGCAAGCCCTTGCCGCCCCCGACGGGCCGCGACGCCGCCACGGACTGGGCCCTGCGCCGCGCCCGCGAAGGCGACCTGGACCCGGGCTCGTTCCTGCCGCCGTCACTCGCGATCCCGCGCGAGATCCAGGACCTGCCGGCGAAACTGGCGAAGGTGCGCACCGAGAAGCGCGTGCGCGAGATCGTGGAAGACCTCAACGACCGCATCCGGGAAACCCACCGCCGGCCGCAGGAAGGCCCGCCGCTGCGCGCGATGCCGCTGGACGTCGACGAGATCGTGGAGAGCTGGCGCGTCACCCGGTGAACGCCGAGAGCGGCGCCAGCGGCAGCGTGATCGAAGACGCGGGCGTCTTCACCTGGTAGATGCCGCCGAGCAGGCGGGGCAGCTGGGTGAGCGTCGGCGTGAGGTGCGGGGTGTCGGCCGTCGTCAGCACCACGCGGATCCGGTGTCCGGCCGCGAGCTGCGCGAACGTGGGGAACACCTCGACGTCGTAACGCGTGATTTCGTTGGGTACCACCCATTTCTCCGACTGTCGGGTGTAGGGGTGGTAGGGCATCAGGAGTTTTCCGTCGGAGCTGTACCAGCTGCGGGCCGAGTCGGTCTCCCGCTGCGAACCGATCAGCGCGCCTTCGGTGAGCGGCTTGGACGAACCGTCCGGGCCGACGTCGGTCACGGTCACCACCCACGTCGTGTCGAGCGTGTTGGCCTGCGCGGAGATCGATGCGGTGATCGGCCCGGCGAGCACGCTCGGCTGTGTCAGCGGCGCGGACGTGTAGACGAGCGAGCCGGGGCCGTGTTCGCGGTCGAGGTTCGTGGTGTCGCACGCGGGGTTGGGCAGGAATCCGCCCAGCCACTGGGCGGTGGAGCGCGTGCAGGTGCTCGACGTCGGCGTCCAGGTGATCCAGTCCGTGCCGCTGCCCGAGCCCGGGCTGGTCGTCAGCGTGCCGTCGTTGGCCGAGCGCGGTGCGGTGCCGGTGCGTCCGCCACCGAGGTAGTAGGTGGTGGCTTGGGCGCCGGTGAAGGGGTACGTCGTGGTGTCCACCCAGGTGTCGGTGCCGAACACGTTGGCGTGCAAGGGTTTCGTGGTGTCGGTGATCCCGGTGTCGACACCCTTGAGCCAGTGGTCGTACCAGGCCAGCTCGATCGGGTGCAGGTCGATGTCGCCGGTCGGGTCGTGGTACCAGGGGCCCATCAAAAGCTGGTAGCGGCTGGTCGCCGTCTGCCCGGCGGCCATCGGCGCGGTCACGGGCCGGCCGGCCCACGCGTTCTGCAGCGCCGCGTAGTTCATGAGGGCGCCGCGCTGGAAGAGGTCGTTCCAGCCGCCGACGAGGTACGCGGGGATGCCGTTCGCCACGACGTCGCCCAGCACGTTGGCGGGGTTGCGCGACTGCCAGTAGTCCTCGTCGAAGGCCTGCTCGCCGCCGGTGAACTCGCCCGTGAGCAGGGGCAACGTGCCCGCGCCGAGCCCGCCGAGGTGTTGCAGCTCGGTGGTCAGCGCCGCCAGCAGCGCGGCGGGTGAGCCGCTGTTCAGCGCGTCGAGCACGGGCTGGGTGACCGTGCGCAGCCCGGTGAGCAGCTCCCACAGCGGCATGAACTCGGCGTTGGGCAGCCCGCCCATCGCGGCGAGGTCGCGGTAGAGGTCGTTGCCCGCGACGACGGGGAAGATCGCCTTCAGCGGGGAGTTCGGGCCGACGGCGGCCGCGGTGGTCAGCTGGTTGATGCCGACGTAGGAGCCACCGTTGAGGCCGACGTTCCCGTCGCTGCCGGGCAGCGCCGCCGCCCACCGGACCAGGGCGGCGCCGTCCTGTCGTTCGATCGGCGCGAACGGCACCCACTGCCCGCCCGAGCCGCCGGTGCCGCGGACGTCGGTGATCACCGCGACGTAGCCGCGCTGGACGAAGTAGGAGAGGTCTTCGTGCAGGTCGGCGCGGCCGTACGGCGTCTGGGCAAGCAGCACGGGATAGGTGCCGGGCGCGTCGGGCCGCAGAACGTCGGCCTTGATCACGGTGCCGTCGGCCATCGTGACGGGCACGTCGTTCGTCTCGGTCACGGCGTACTGGGCCGGGCCTGGGGACCAGGCGGCCGCCTGTGCCGGGGAGACGAGCTGGGTCAGGAAGAGGACGAGCAGGCCGAAGAACGCCGTCGAACGCCGCATGCGCCTCAGTCAACGCCGGGGCTCCCGGCCGGGGCACCGCCGCCGGGGTGAGCCGCCGTCGACCGATCGTGGGCGGCAGTTTTCCCGCCAGGACAACGGATTCGATGTCTTTCGCGACACCGGAACTCCTCGGCGGTCGCCCGGCACCGGTCGAGGCAACGCCTGTCGGCTGCAAACTGTTGACAGCAGACAGGGAGCTACCTATCGTTCTCGCATCCGAGTCCCCCCGGTTCTGCCTGGAAGGCGGAAATCATGAAAAACCGCACGTCAGCGGTCGGTGACACCGTCACCGCCGGCCCGGCGGGCGTCGACCGCCGGGTCGTGGCCGCCGGTCTGGTCGGCTCGATCGTCGAGTACTTCGACTTCGGCATCTACGGCTATCTCGCGACCGTGCTCGCCGTCGTCTTCTTCGCCTCCGGTGTCGACCCCACCGCGTCCCTGCTGGCCACGCTGGCCACCTTCGCCGCCGCATTCGCGCTGCGTCCGCTGGGCGGCCTGATCTTCGGTCACCTCGGCGACCGGCTGGGCCGCAAGCGCATGCTGGCCACCACGGTGCTCGCCATGTGCGCCGCGACGTTCGCCGTCGGCGTGCTCCCCACGTACGCGGCGATCGGCAGCGCGGCCGCGTTCCTGCTGGTCACGGCCCGGTGCGTGCAGGGTGTCGCGGCCGGCGGCGAGGTCGGTGGTGCCGCGTCGTACGTCGCCGAATACGCCCCGGCGCACCGCCGCGGCTTCCTCTGCTCCACCGTCCAGTTCGGCGCGCTCGGTGGGGCGCTGCTCGCGTCGGCCGTGGTCACGACGCTGACGACCGTGCTCACCAAGCAGCAGATGACCGACTGGGGCTGGCGCCTGCCGTTCCTGCTCAGCCTGCCGCTGGGCGCCGTCGGCGTGTGGATCCGGCTCAAGCTCGAAGACTCGAAGCAGTTCCACAACCTGGCCGCCCAGGGCGAGGTCGCGAAGGCGCCGGTGCGGGAGCTGTTCACGTCGCACCGCGGGGCGCTGGTGCGCACGCTCGGCCTGTCGATCCTGCTGTTCGCGCTGTACTACGTGGTCTACGTGTACGCGTCGATCCACCTGCAGCGCGTGGGCGGGTTCAGCCCGAAGCAGGCGTTCTGGTCGACCACGGTCACGCTGATCGTCTCGTGCGCGGCCATGCCGTTCTTCGGCGCGCTGTCCGACCGCGTCGGGCGCCGGCCGGTGTTCCTCGGCGCCACGATCGCGACGCTGATCCTCACCGTGCCGGTGTTCATGGTGATGAACGCAGGTCACTACGTGCCGGCACTGCTCGCCCAGATCGTGCTGGGGCTGCCCGAATCCGCGCTGATGGCGGTGGCGTTCTCGACGTTCGCGGAGCTGTTCACCACCCGCGTGCGCTACAGCGGCATCGCGCTCGGGTTCAACCTGGCCAGCACGGCCGTGGGCGGCACCGCGCCCTACATCTGCACCTGGCTGATCGCCCGCACGGGCAGCAGCCTGGCTCCGGCCGGTTTCCTGCTCGTGACAGCGTTGATCACACTTGCGGCAGCGGTGCGGATGAAGGAAACCCGCGGCACCGCGCTGCGCGACAGCTGAACCACGACAACCGAAGAAGGCAGGACATGGCGACACCGCCCCCACTGGAACGACGCACCGACACCTACGCCGGCCGCAGCCTCGACGTGCTGCGCGGCATGGTGCGCGACGGGCAGCTGCAGCCCGGGCAGCGGCTCAACGAGGTCGAGCTCGCCCGCGCGCTCGGCATCAGCCGGGGCCCGCTACGCGAGGCGATCCAGCGGCTGGCCAGTGAGGGCCTGCTCAACGTCGTCCCCCACCGCGGTGCGTACGTGCGCACGTTCGACGCCGACGAGCTTCGTGACCTCTACGAGCTGCGCACCGCGCTGGAGACCCACGCCGTGCGGCTCGCGGCCCGGCGCGCGGACAACGAGGACCTGCGGGACCTCGACGACCTGCTGCGGGCCACCGAGGAGGTCCTGGAGTCCGATGTGGACACCGCGTACCCGGGCGAGCTCGACTTCCACCACCGCGTGGTCGCGCTGTCGGGCAACCAGTCCATCCTGCGGGCCTTCGGCGACGCCAACAACCAGATCCAGCTGGCCCGGTCCCGATCCGGGCGCCAGCCGCGCCGGGCCCGCGACGCGTTCAAGGAGCACCGCGAGGTCCTGCGCGCCCTGGCCGCGGGCGACGCCGACGTGGCCGCGCGGCTGATGGACGAGCACCTGCAGCACTCGCTCGAAAACGCCCTGTCCCTGTTCGAGAACACCGTGCCCAACAGCCCGAAGGGGCTCGCGGGACGGCTGGAAGACGAGGAGTTGTAAGCCCTGTGACTAGTTCTCTGGGTGCCCGGTTGCGCGAGCGGGTGGCGGCGCGCGACCAGGCGCCGTTGCTCCTGGCGGGTGCGCCCAACGCGCTCACCGCCCGGGTCGCGGAAGAGACCGGGTTCGAAGCCGTCTACCTCTCCGGTGCCGGGATCACCAACACCTACCTCGGTGCCCCCGACGTCGGCCTGCTCTCGCTGCCGGAGCTGGCCGGCCACGTCGAGGCGACGCGCGACGCGGTGTCCCTGCCGCTCGTGGTCGACGCCGACACCGGGTTCGGCAACGCGCTCGGCGTGCAGCGCACCGTGCGCACGCTCGAACGCGCGGGCGCCACGGCGATCCAGCTCGAGGACCAGGTCTCCCCCAAGCGGTGCGGCCACTTCACCGGCAAAGAGGTGATCGAGGCGTCCGAGATGGTCGGGAAGATCCAGGCCGCGGTCGACGCGCGCACCACCGAGGACTTCCTGATCGTGGCGCGCACCGACGCCCGCGCCGTGGTGGGGCTGACCGCCGCGTGCGAGCGGGCGAACCTCTACCGCGAAGCCGGCGCCGACATCCTGTTCGTCGAGGCGCCCGGTTCGCCGGAGGAGCTGGCCGAGATCACGCGGACCGTGCCCGGCCCGCACATCGCGAACATGGTCGAGGGCGGCCTCACCCCCATCCTGCCGCTGGAAGAGCTGCGCGCACTGGGTTTCTCGGTCGCCCTCTACGCCAACACGGCCATGCGCGGCGCCGTCGCCGGGATGCGGATCGCGTTGCGCCACCTCATGGACCACGGCGACACCACCGAGATCGGCGACAAGATCATCAGCTGGGCCGACCGGCAGAACCTGGTGCGCAAGCCGCTGTTCGACGCCCTCGACGAGAAGTACGCGGGAAGGACCACCGAATGAAGCCCTACGATCTGCGACTCCACGGCGGCTCGGTCGTGCTGCCCGGCACCGGCCTGAGCGAGGTCGACGTGTGCGTGCGCGACGGGAAGATCGCCGCGATCTGCGCGCCGTCCGACGAGCTGCCCGCCACCGAGACCGTCGACGTCACCGGCCGCTGGGTGCTGCCCGGCGCCATCGACGCCCACGTGCACCTGGGCCAGGACCTCTCCGTGCCCAAGACCGTCGAGGACGCCGCGCTGGAGACGGCTTCGGCCGCGGCCGGCGGCGTCACCACGATGCTGGCGTACCTCATGAGCCCGCAGCCGTACGACGAGCTGTTCCCGGCCGCGCGCGACCTGATGGCCGAGCACGCGCACACCGACTTCGGCTTCCACTTCTGCGTGGTGACGCCCGAGCACGTCGAGAACATCGGCCACTACGCGCGTGACCTCGGCGTGTCGAGCTTCAAGGTGTTCACCAACTTCCGCGGCAACGAGGGCGCGTACCTCAACCTGCCCGGCAACGACGACTCGTTCCTGTTCGACGCGCTGCAGGCCGCCGCCGACTCCGGCGCGATGATCGCCCAGCACGCCGAGAACATCGAGCTCGTGTGGCGGCTGCGCGAGCGGCTGAGCAAGGACCCCGACGCCGGCCTGGACGCTTGGCACGCCGTGCGTCCGCCGTATGTGGAGGCGGAAGCCGAGGGCCGGGTCGCGTACTTGGCGAGCGTGGTGGGCGCGTCGAGCTACGCGGTGCACGTGACGAGCCGGGAAGCGCTTTCAGCCTTGGAACGCCAGCGTGCGGAGTACCCCGACGTGTTCGTGGAGACGTGCCCGCACTACCTGACGCTCGGGATCGACTCCGGGCTCGGTTCGCGCGGCAAGGTCAATCCGCCGCTGCGGACGCGTGACGACCGGGAAGCGTTGTGGGAGGCCGTGGCCGACGGGCGCGTCGACGTGATCGGCTCCGACCACGTGCCGCGGCATTTCAGCGCGAAGGACAAGGATCTGTGGAGCGCGTCGGCCGGTTTCCCCGGTACCGGAACGCTGTTGCCGCTGCTGTTGAGCGAAGGGCACTTCAACCGGGGGATTCCGGTGGAGCGGCTCGTCGACCTCACGGCCACGCGTACGGCGCAGCTGTTCGGCCTGTGGCCGCGCAAGGGCGCGATCCGGATCGGCGCGGACGCCGATTTCGCCGTGGTGGACCCGAACCGGCCTAGCACGGTCGCGGCGGCGACGCAGCATTCCGGTGCCGCGTATTCGGTGTGGGAGGGCTGGGAGTCGAAGGTGAGCGTGCAGCACACCATTCTCGGTGGCGAGTTCACCGTGCGCGACGGTGCGGTGCAGGGCCCGCGTGGGCAGTTCCTGGCGCGGCGCAACAGTGGCCGTGCCGCGCTGGGTTTCGGTGCGAAGCAGGAGGTTTCGGCGTGAGCGACCGTCCGTGGTCCGACGTGATCACCGCCGACGACGAGGCCCGCTACGAGGCCGCGGGGTTCGGCAAGCCCGCCGGTTTGGGCGAGCGGCCGGCGTTGCTGATCATCGACGTGCAGTACCGCACTGTGGGGAACTCGCCGAAGCCGTTCTTCGAGTCGGTGGCCGAGGACTACCGCACGAGCTGCGGCCAGGCCGGCTGGGACGCGGTGGCGAACATCAGCCGGTTGCTCACGACGTTCCGGGCTGCCGGCTGGCCGGTGCTCTACCCTTATGTGGCCCCGAAAGCTTCGTACGACTCGGGCCGGCTGGGCGCGAAGGTGCCGTCCATCATGGACGTTCCTTCGCAGGGGTACGAGTTCGTCGCCGAGGTCGCGCCGGCCGAGGGTGACGTGCTGCTGCCGAAGCGGCACCCGAGCGCGTTCTTCGGGACGCCGCTGGTGAGCTACCTGATCGACCGGGCCGTGGACACTTTGGTGGTCACCGGCTGTACCACCAGCGGGTGTGTGCGGTCCAGTGTGGTCGACGCGTTCGCGTACAACTTCCGCGTCGCCGTGCCGCACGACGCCGTGTACGACCGCACGCCGACGGTGCACCAGGCCAACTTGTTCGACATGGCGCAGAAGTACGCCGATGTTGCCAGCACGGACCGGATCCTCGCGGCCCTTTCGGAGGTCTCGGCATGACGGACGTCGACGTGATCGTGGTCGGGGCCGGCGGTGGTGGCCTCACCGCCGCCCTGGCGGCCCACGACGCCGGCGCCAGTGTGGTCGTGCTGGAGAAGGCGGAGCACGCGGGCGGGAACACCGCGTTGTCCACGGGCTCCGTCCCCGGCGCCGGCACGCGCTTCCAGGCCGCGGCGGGCATCGACGACTCCGCCGATCGCCTCGCGACGGACCTGCTGGCCCAGTCGGGCAGCCACGACGCCGACGACCTCGCCCGCCTGCTCGCCGCGGGGTCGGCCGCGCTGGTGGAGTGGCTGATCGACACACACGGCGTCGACCTGCGCTTGATCACCGACTACAAACACGTCGGCCACTCCGTGCCACGCCTGCACGCCCCACCGTCACGCAAGGGCCGCGACCTCGTCGCCGACCTGCTGCGCGCCGTGCGGGCGACGGACACCGAGGTGCTCGTGCACACGCCCGTGGCCGCGTTGCTCCACGACGACGGCCGCGTCACCGGCGTGCGCGTCTCCGGCCCGCGCAGTGGCACGTACGAGATCACCTCCCACGCCGTGGTACTTGCCGGCAATGGCTTCGCCGCCAACCGCGACCTCCTGCGCGAGTGGGCCCCGGACATCGCCGGCTTCGAGTACTTCGGCTCCCACGGCAGCACGGGCGAGTCACTGCAGTGGGCCCTCGCGCTCGGCGCCCGCCTGGGCAACGCCACGGCCTACCAGGGCTACGCGGCCGTCGCCTACCCCCACGGCTCCATCACGTCGTGGACCACGGTCGAAATGGGCGGCGTCCTGGTCAACGGCGCCGGCCAACGCTTCGGCGACGAAACCCGCGGCTACTCCGGCTACGCCGACGCCGTGCTCGGGACGCCCGGTCCGTGGCACGTCGTGTTCGACACGAAGATCCGCGACTACGTGTCGAGCCACGAACAGGAGTTCGCGGAACTCGTCGCCCTGGGCGGTGCCCGCGAATGCGCGACGGTCACGGACCTGGCCACCTTCTGCGGCGTCTCCCCTTCCTCCCTCTCCACGACTCTGGCTTCCGCCGCATCGGCCGCCTCCGACACCACCCAGGACCCCTGGGCCCGCACCGACTGGGGCTTCGGCCCGCTCCACCCGCCCTACGTCGCCGTCCGCTCCGTCCCCGGCCTCTTCCACACCCAGGGCGGCCTCCTCGTCGACGCCCACGCCCGCCCCACCACCGCCACCGGCCCCCTCCCCGGCCTCTACGCCGTCGGCGGCACCGCCACCGGCATCAGCGGCCTGACCGGCGGCGCCGGCTACAGCTCCGGCAACGGCCTCCTGTCCGCCCTCGGCCTCGGCCACCTGGCCGGCACCCACGCCGGCTCCGCCCTGCGGTGAGCGGTTTCGCCGTGGTGGGGAGTTCCGTGCGGGGAGGAGTTGTGTGGTGAGGGGTTCCCCTGCGTGCAGGGGTCCCCTGTGGCGAGAAGTTGCCGTGCGGCGAGGAGTTCCCCGGTGGTGAGAAGCCGCCTTGCAGGCGCAGTCGCCCCGCGGCCGGGAGTTCCCCCGTCGCGAGGAGCCGCCCTGCAGGCAGGAATCGCTCTGCGGCCCGGAGTTTCCCTGTCGCGAGGAGCAGCCCCGCAGGCAGGAGCCGCCCCGCGGCGAGGAGTTTCCCTGCCGCAACGAGTCACCCCGCAGGCAGGAATCACCCTGCAACCAGGAGCTCCCCGCCGTGAATAGCGCCCCGCAGGCAGGAATCGCCCCGCGGCCGGGAGTTTTCCCGTCGCCAGGAGTCACCTTGGAGGCATGAGGCGCCTCGTGGTTCCTCCCTACCGCTGACCGGCCGGGCGATGGCGTGGCCAGGCCACGGCGAGCCTCGCCTCAAGGGTGTGGAGACCTCCGGGGCGTTTCACCCGTCGTCAGGAGCCGTCCTGTGGTTCCTTCCCGCCGCTGACCGGCCGGACCTATGGCGTAGCCAGGCCGTCGCGAGCGTCGCCTCAAGGGTGTAGAGACCCTCCGGGGTGGTTCACCCGTCGTGCCGGTTCTCTGCGTGCGCCACCTCCGTCCAGGTCGTTGGCACCTTTGTTGATGACATTCTCGACAGCTCCTTTCTCACCTACGTTCGTCGCCGCAGAATTCGCGCAACACAAGGCGAGGTTGGTTGCGGCCGTCCGGAGCGGGCGATTGTCCAAGACTCGCGCGATACTCCTACGTGGACAGTGCGGCCGGCTGCACTGTCCACAAGAGAGCGTCCACGCTACGTGACCCACCTCCATTCATGGCGGCCAGGCGTGAGGATTTCCGTGGCGAGGTGGGCCTGGCCGGCCGACAGGAAACCGGCGAGGTAGGCCATCCCGGCGGCGGTGATGATGTCGATGGTGCCGTTGCGGAGGGCGGTGAGGGTGGTCGGCAGGTGGGATGCAAGGGCAGCGTGAAGAGCCGTGACAGCTTCGGTCTCGGCGTGGGACAGGGCCAGGCGTCGGGAGATCTCGGTGGCTGTGTGAGCAGTGGAGGACTTCATATCGAAAACAGTATCGAACACCTGATCGACAATGCAGTCGCTGAATCGGGTGGTCTCGGAGTGGTCCGCCGGATCAGCGGCGGCACCACGACCGACCCGACTCACCCGGCTCGAAGCAGCCCTAACAGCCCATTGGGCCGTTAGCCCCCGAGTCCGGCTACTCTGGGTAGACCATGTCGAAGGGACGACCGTGATGCGTCGGGTTCGTCGGGCGGCCGCCCTGGTTGTTGCGTTGCTGTTGTTGTTCGGGGAGCCCTGGTCGGTGTTCGTGTTGCTCCCGGGGTGGCCGGTGGCGGGGACCGTCGTGGGGACGGTGGTGTTCGCGGGCGCGATGGTGGCGTTCCCGGTGCTGATGTTCCAAGGGCACGGGCCGCGGCAGAGTGACGCGGCGGCGCGGGCCGGGGATGTCCTGCTCGGCACGATCTGGGTGCTGTTCACGTGGAGCGTCCTCGGGCACGTGTTGCGGCTGGCGCTGCTGGCGGCGGGCGTCGACGACCCCGCGCGGCCGCGGATCGTGGCGGCGGCGAGCCTGGCGGTGTCGGTGGTGCTGCTCGCGGTCGGCAACCGGGTCGCGATGCGGGTGCCGCCGGTGAAGGAAACGGACGTGGTGATCCCGCGGCTGGGCGCGGGCGTCGACGGCCTGCGCATCGCGGTCATCACCGACACGCACTACGGCCCCCTCGACCGCACCAAGTGGTCGGAAAAGCTGGTCGCCGAGGTGAACCGGCTACAGGCCGACGTCGTCTGCCACGCGGGCGACCTCGCCGACGGGTCGGTCGCCAAGCGGCGCAAGCAGGTCGACCCGCTGGGCGGCGTCCAGGCCGGCCTCGGGCGGTTCTACATCACCGGCAACCACGAGTACTTCGGCGAAGCGCAGGCCTGGCTCGACCACATGGCGAGCCTCGGCTGGGACACCCTCCACAACCGCAGCACCCTCGTCGAGCGCGGCGGTGACCGCATCCTCTTCGCCGGCATCGACGACCCCACCGGCGCGGCCTCCGGGCTGCCCGGCCACGGCCCCGACCTCCCCGCCGCCCTCGCCGGCGCGGATCCGGACGTCCCCGTCGTCCTCCTCGCCCACCAGCCCAAGCAGGTCAACGAGGCCCGCGAGGCCGGCATCGACCTGCAAATCTCCGGCCACACCCACGGCGGCCAGATCTGGCCCTTCCACCTGCTCGTCCGCCTCGACCAGCCCACCCTGTCGGGCCTCACCCGCCACGGCCCCACCCAGCTGTACAACAGCCGAGGCTCCGGCTTCTGGGGCCCGCCGTTCCGCGTGTTCGCACCCAACGAGATCAGCCTCCTCACTCTCCGCCGCGCCGCCTGACCTGGCGCAAGACCGCCCCGCCTGACGCGAGCGACGCCGGGCTGGGCGAGCACTCCGGCGCGACGCCAGCGACCTGGGCGTCGCCGACCACAACCCGGCCACCAGATCCGGCCCGAGCACAGCCGGCCACCAAGACCTCGCGCAAGCAACATCGGGTCAGACAAGTGCCTCGGCACGACCGAAGGGCTCCTACGCCACCCGACTGGCTCGCCTTCGCCGCCCCTGCGCCGGCGAGCACGCCTGACCGAGGCACCACAGCCCCTCGTCCGCCCACCCTGACACCGCCAACCGCGCCTGCCTGACCCTCCCCGCCCGCCCCGATCTCAACCCAGCCGCCGGGACTGGTCTGGGCACCGCGATTCTCGGCCGCCCGGTCGGGCGAGCGCTCCGGCGCGGCCCAACGACCCACCCCGCACACCTCGTCCCAGCACCAGGCCCGGCCCGAGCACAGCCACGCCCCGCCGCCCGGCCGGGCAAGTGTCGCGGCGCGGCCCAACGACCCACCCCGCACACCTCGCCCCGGCACCAGGCCCGGCCCGAGCACAGCCACGCCCAGCCGCCCGGCCGGGCAAGTGTCGCGGCGCGGCACAGCGGCCCGCCCCGCACACATTGCCCCAGCACCAGGCCCCGCCCGAGCACAGCCACGCCCCGCCGCCCGGCCGGCCGCCCGGCCGGGCAAGTGTCGCGGCGCGGCGCAGCGGCCCGCCCCGCCGAGTTCGTCTCGGGGCCAGGCCTGAGTGCAGCGACTGTCGGCCGCCCGGGCGGGCGAGCGATTCGGCCTGGAACAGCGGCCGTGGGTTCGCTCGGCAGGGCCGCCTTCGCTGGTCCCCGGCCTGGCGAGCATGCCCGACCTGGGCACGACCGACCCGCGATCGCCTGGCCTGACTTGAGCAACGCCAGGTCAGGCGAAGGCGTCGGTGCGATCCAGCGATCCGTCGTGCCACCCGATCGGTCGTGAATTCGCCGATCTCAACCCTGCCAAGCAGCATCGACCGCCGTGACTCGAGCAGGTCCGGCGAGTGCTTCGGTCCGCCGCGCTCAACCGCATCGTGTGGCCTCGGCCGACGTCCCCCACTGACCTACCGACTAATTTTTTTGTCTTGACGACACAAACCATCGGTGACAACGTTCTCCACAACATCTCACCGGTCCCGAGAGAAGACTCGCCATGACCACCGTCGAACAGAGACCGACCGCCAGGCCACGCAGCGCGGACAAAGCCCTGCTCACCGCAGGAATCGCCGCCGGACCCGTCTACCTCGGGACGGCCCTCGCCCAAGCGTTCACCCGGCCCGGGTTCGACCCCGCAAGGAACGACGTCAGCCTGCTCGCCATCGGCCCGCACGGGTGGATCCAGGTGGCCAACTTCGTCGTCACCGGGCTGCTCGTCCTCGCCTGCGCAAAGGGGCTCAGGAGCAGGCTGATCGCCACCTTCGGAGCCGGCCTGATCGCCGCCGGGGTCTTCACAGCCGACCCCGCAAACACCGCGATCTCCTGGTACGGGGCGCTTCACATCGTCGCCGCCGGCATCGGATTCCTGGCCTTCACCGCGGCGTGCCTGGTCCAAAAATCCGGCTACTCCCGGGTCACCGGCATCGTGTTCCTCGCCGCGTTCGGCGGGGTCGCCAGCGGGTCCGCCAACCCCGTGGTCGTGATCGGGTTCTGGGTGGCCGTCGCGCTCGCGTTCGGGTGGCTCGGCGTGACAGCGGTCCGCGCCAAACGCACCATCAACCACTGAAAGAGAGGCAAAACCCATGCCCACCACCACTTCCGCCGACGGCACCACCCTCGGCTACACCCGCGTCGGCACCGGGCCTTCGCTAGTGCTCGTCGACGGGGCGATGTGTTACCGCGGCTCGACGCCCAACGACGCCATCGCGAAGAAACTCGCCGGCGCCTTCACCGTCTTCACGTTCGACCGCCGCGGCCGGGGCGAGAGTGGGGACACCTTGCCCTACGACGTGGAGCGCGAGGTGGAAGACGTCGCCGCCGTCGTCAAGGAAGCGGGTGGCGAAGCCGGGCTCTTCGGGATCTCCTCGGGCGCCGTGCTCGCGCTCGAAGCGGCCCACCGCGGCGTGCCGACGAGCAAACTCGCCGTGTACGAGCCGCCGTTCGTCGTCGACGGGTCGCGAAAGCCGCTCGAAGCCGACTACACCGCGAAGCTCGAACAGGCCGTCAAGGACGACAACCGGGCGGAAGCCGTGCGCCTCTTCATGCGCGTCGGCGTCGAACTGCCCGCCCCCATGGTCGCGATGATGCGCCTCATGCCCGCGTGGCCGAAGCTCAAGCGCGTCGCCCACACGCTCCCCTACGACAACGCCTTGATGGACGGAAACCAAGCCGGCGAACCACTCCCCGAAGGACGCTGGTCGGGCGTCACCGCGCCGACGCTCGCCATCGACGGCGGCAAGAGTCCCCAGTGGATGCGGACCGGCGTGGCCCAGCTCGCCCAGACGCTGCCGGGCGCCACCTACCGCACGCTCCCGGGTCAGACCCACCTCGTGAAGGCCACGGCCCTCGCCCCCGTGCTTGCGGAGTTCTTCACACCTCGCTGACACCACGACAACCCGTACGGCAAGCTGACCGGGTGGCCACGCGAGCGCTGATCTTCGACTTCGACGGAACGCTGGCCGACACCGAAGCCGCGGTGCTGCAGTCGTGGCAGGAGATGTTCCGCGACCACGGCACGGAGCTCCCGCTGGAGGTCTGGCACACCGTGATCGGCACGCAGAACACCGCCGCCACGATGTTCGAGCTGCTCGCCGAACGCGTGGCGAACATCGACCCCGAGCAGCTGCGCCCGGCGATGCGCGCCCGGGTCCACCAGCTGCTGGCAGCCGAAGGCCCGCGCGATGGCGTGCTCGGCTACCTCGACGAAGCCGCGAGCCGGAACCTCAAGCTCGGCGTCGCGTCCAGCTCGTCCGGCGCCTGGGTCCACGGCCAGCTGGCCCGCCTCGGCCTCGCCGAACGGTTCGGCTCCGTCGAGACCGGCGACCGCCACGCCGCCAAACCGCGCCCCGACACCTACCTCGCCGCGCTGGCCACGCTCGACGTCCCGGCCGAGGAGGCGATCGCCTTCGAGGACTCGCCCCACGGCGTCAGCGCCGCCAAGGCCGCCGGCATCCCCACGGTCGCCGTGCCGAACGCCATCACCACCGTGCTCGACTTCGGCCACGCCGACCTGGTGCTGCCGTCGTTCACGGCCAAACCGCTGGCCGAGGTCCTCGACCTGCTGGGCTAGACCACTTCGGACAGCCGGTCGAGAAACGCCCGCTGCCCCTTCACGAGCTTCACCCGTGCGGCGTCGAGCCCGAACCACTCGACGCGGTCCACCTCCGGGAACTCCTGCTTGCGCCCCGAGCGCGGCGGCCACTCCAGCTCGAACGTCCCCGGCACGACCGCCGCCGGGTCCAGGTCCGCCTCCACGGCCCACGCCGTGACGACCTTGCCCGACTGGCGGACGTCGCCCAGAGGAAGCCACGCACCGTCGGGTGCAGGCAGGCCGAGCTCCTCCGCGAACTCGCGCCGCGCGGCGGCCACGGGCTCCTCGCCCTCCTCGAGCTCACCCTTGGGCAGCGACCACGCGGCCTCGTCCTTCTTCGCCCAGAACGGCCCGCCCATGTGCGCGAGCAGCACCTCGACCTCGTCGCGCCGGCGGAAGAGCAGCAGCCCGGCGCTGTGTTTGGCAGCCATCGCGACAGTCTGCCGGAACCCACCCGGAAAACCCGTCCGAAAAAAGTTTCCGCGCCCGTGTCGATCCGCGGCGAGCCCGCTCGACGCATCGGCAAAAGGGAAAAACACTCGGAGGGAACCGGAAATGACCACCATCACCCGCACCCAGGCCACCTCGTCCACCGCGTCGGCCACGAAGCCGCAGCTCGTCGAGCGGGCTCGCCCGATCGTGCTGGCCCTGTTCCGGGTCGTCACCTCGACCCTGTTCCTGATCCACGGCCTGGCCGGCTTCGGCTTCTTCGGCGGCATCGACGGCCAGGGCGGGGCCCTGCCGTTCGGCAGCTTCCCCGGCTTCTGGGCCAGCGTGATCGAGGTCGTCGGCGCCGTCCTGATCCTGCTGGGCGCGGCGACGCGACCGGCCGCGATCGTACTGTCCGGCGTGATGGCCTACGCCTACTTCACCGTCCACGCGCCGATGGGCCTGCTGCCGATGCAGAACATGGGCGAGCCCGCCGCGCTGTACTCGTGGATCTTCCTGACGATCGCCTTCACCGGCCCGGGCGCCTTCGCGCTGGGCAACCTGCGCCGCCGGGTCAAGAACGCCCGTCAGTAGCCCGCGGCCGCCAGGTCATTGTGCTTCATCACGTGCTCCATGAGGATCGTCAGCACCTGCTTGGTGGACTCCCGATCACGGGCGTCGCACAGCAACAGGGGAACGTCCGGGTCGAGGTCCAACGCGGCCCGGACCTCTTCTGTGCCATAGCGGTACGCGCCGTCGAAGCAGTTCACGCCCACGATGAACGGCAGGCCACGCCGCTCGAAGAAGTCCACCGCGGCGAAGCACGATTCCAGCCGCCGCGTGTCGGCCAGCACCACGGCGCCCAGCGCGCCCTCGGACAGCTCGTCCCACATGAACCAGAACCGGTCCTGCCCGGGCGTGCCGAACAGGTACAGGATCAGCTCGGGGTTGATCGTGATGCGGCCGAAGTCCAGCGCGACGGTGGTGGTGGTCTTCTGCTCCACGCCCGACAGGTCGTCGACGCCTTCGGAAGCGGTGGTGATCACCTCTTCCGTGCGCAGCGGGGGGACCTCGCTGACCGACCCGACCATCGTGGTCTTGCCGACCCCGAACCCGCCGGCGATCAGCACTTTGACCGCCGTCGCGGTCAGTGCGCGCCGGGGTTCAGAGTTTCCGGATGCCATCGAGAACCGCCTGGAGTACGTGTTTGTTCGGGGCTTCGGTCGGTGGTGCCGCGGTACGGAACAGCACCAGGTTCTGCTCGATCAGATCACTCAGCAGAACCTTCACCACAGGCAGGGGCAGGTCCACGCGCGCGGCCACCTCGGCGACGGACGTCGGTTTCTGGCACAGGCTCAGGATCTGCGCGTACTCCGGCTCGATCGCGGCCACCTCGCGCGCGGTGCGCATGGCGACCACGAGCGTGATCAGGTCCAGCCCGAGCGTGTCCGAGCGGGTGCGCCCGCCCGTGACGGCGTAGGAGCGGACCAGCGGCCCGGCCTCGTCGTCGAACCAGGACTCGTGCCGGCCGCTCATGGCGAGGTCCGCTGGACCACTCCGGCCCGCGGTGCCGCCGTGAGCACCGCGCCGACCCGCTTGACCATCAGGTTCATCTCGTACGCCACGAGCCCCATGTCCGCGTCGGCGCTCGCCAGCAGCGCGAGGCACGCCCCGCGGCCGGCGGCCGTCACGAAGAGGAACGCGTGGTCCATCTCCACCATCGTCTGCCGCACGTTGCCGCCGCCGAAGTGGCGCCCGGTGCCCCTCGCGAGGCTCTGGAACGCCGAAGCGACGGCCGAAAGGTGCTCACCGTCCTCTTCGGACAGATTGCTCGACCGGCCGATCAGCAGCCCGTCGGACGAGAGCACCACTGCCCGCTCGGCACCGGCGACCCGCTTGACGAGGTCGTCGAGCAACCAGTCGAGCTCGTTGACGCCGTTGTTGGCCATCAGTCGCGATCTCCGTACCTGTTGTCGTCGTAGTCGACTTCCGTCTCCCGGGCGCGCCGGGTGCCCTGCTGGAACGCCGTGAGGCGGTTGCGGGCCAGTTCCGGCGTGTCCTCCCGGGTCTCCTGGAGCTCGTGCGCCGGACGGTCCTCACGCAGCTGGGGCACGAGGTTCTGCTGACGCCGGCGCTGGGGCAGCGGCGGACGTCCGGGCGCTTCCGGCCGGTACGGCTGCTGGGGGCGGCCGTTCTCGGGCGCCGGCCGCGGCTCGTGCGCGGGCCACGCCGGCTGCGGTGGGCGCGGCGGCCGGGCGGCACGCGGCGGAGCGGGCTGCTCGACCGGCGGCGCCGGCGGTTCGTACGCGGGTGGTTCCACCGCCGCGACCGGAGCCGCTTCGGGACGCAACCGCGCCGCCCGCCGGCCGACGCGGCTCATGCGCACCGGGTCCTGCACCGGCTGCGCGGGCACCGGCACCGGGGCTTCTTCTTCGGGAACGTCCGGCGTCGCGTCGGCCAGCGGCGCGAGCAGATCCCGGCGCACCAGCACGATCGCACGCGTGCCGCCGTAGGCCGATTCCCGCAGGTGCACGGAGATGCCGTGGCGCGACGCGAGCCGGGCGACCACGAACAGGCCCAGCCGCGGCTCGTCCGACAGCGCCATGATCCCGAAGTCCGGCGGGTCGGCGAGCATCGCGTTGAACTCTTCGGCCTGCTCCTTCTCCAGGCCGAGGCCCTGGTCCTCGACCTCGATCACCACGCCCTTGCCGACGACGTTGCCGCGCAGCTCGACGCGCGCCTCCGGCGGCGAGAACGACGTCGCGTTGTCGATCAGCTCCGCCAGCAGGTGCACGAGGTCGCCGACCACCGGGCCACGCACGGCGACCGAAGGCAGCGCCGCCGTCTTCACGCGCGAGAAGTCCTCCGTCTCGGCTGCCGCGCCCCGCACCAGTTCCGCCAGGCTGACGGGGTTGCGCCACTGCCGGCCGGGCTGGCCGCCGCCGAGGATGATCAGGTTCTCCGCGTTGCGGCGGGCCCGCGTCGAGAGGTGGTCGAGCTGGAACAGCGTGTCCAGCTGGTCCGGGTCCTCCTGCTTGCGCTCGGCCGCGTCGAGCACCTTCAGCTGCCGGTGCACGATGACCTGGCTGCGGTGGGCGATGTTGAGGAACACCGTCTTGGTGCCCTCCCTCGTCTTCGCCTCTTCGACGGCTGCGGCGATGGCCGCCTGCTGCGCCTTGTTGAACGCCTCGGCGACCTCGCCGATCTCGTCGTCACCGTGGTCGAGGAAGTGCCCGCCCTCTTCGAGGTCCACGGGCTCGCCCGCCCGCACGCGCTCCACCAGCTCCGGCAGCCGGACCTCGGCCGCGTCGAGCGTGTCCTCCCGCAGCCGCGCGAGGCGCGCGATGAACCGGCGCGACAGGCGCAGCGCGATCAGCACCACGATGATCGCGATCAGCAGCGCGGCGGCGCCGGCGATGATCGAGTTGGTGAGCGTGGTGTCGGCGTCGGCGATCGCCGCGTTGGTGGCCGCGGAGCTCTGCGTCACGAACATCGTCATCAACGTCGTGGCGACCTGGTGCGCGGCGTCGCGCCACTGCTGCTGCGGCACCGGCAGCTGCTTTTCGCCTGCCAGGAACGCGTTTTCGACCTGGGTGACGGTGCGCCAGTCGGCGCCGGCCACGAGCTTGTCGTAGCTCGCGCGCACCTGCGGCAGCATCTGCGGCACGGACTGTTCCAGCTGCGCGTGGTACGCGCCGATCTGCCCGATGTACGCGCGCTGCTCGTCGCCGCTCAGACCGCCCGAGGCGAGACCGGCGGCCGACAGGGCGTCGCTGCGCTGCATTTCCTCGGCGGCGTTGAAGATCGGGATCGCCGACAGCCGCGCGAACGCGTTCTCGGCACCGCGCGCGGCCTGCGCGAGCCCGGCGACGCCCTGCGTGAACTGGTCGATGATCTGGTCGTAGAAGGTGAACGTCTGCAGCAGCGGCAGCTGCCCCGCGTCCACCTGCTGGCGCACCTGCGGCACCTTCGAGTACAGCCCGGCGAACGTGGCGATGTTCTGCTTCACGCTCGCGGGCACGGTGTTGTCGTCGGCGAAGTTGCCTTCGAGGATCGAGCTGATCTGCGCGGCCGCCGCGTCGGTCTTGGGCCGCGCGGCCTGCAGCGCCTGCCGCGCGTCCGACTGTCCGGCCAGCAGGCTCATCGACAGCTGCCGTTCCTGCTCGGCGGCGAGGATGAACGGGATGCCCGGGCCTTCCGAACTGCGGATCTTCTGCGCGTAGTCCCGCGCCTGCAGGGCGTCGGTGATCAGGTAACCGGCGAGCGCGACGCCGACGAGCAGGAGAGCGAGACTCGGAATCAACGCGATCGCGAGCACGCGTGATCGAATCGACGAGCCGCGGCTGCGACGAACAGAATTCTGCTTCACCGTGGTCCGTTTTCCTTCCGGCAGTACAAGGTAATCGGGTCGCCCAGGGTTTTCCCACCCGGTTCCGACCAGCCGGATCAACTCACCGTGGTCCATCGCCCGCGACGACGTTAGGCAGGCCGGGCACCAACGTCAAGTCCGGATGCGAATCAAGGTCATGTTCCCGTGATCCACTCACAACTCCCTGCGGGGCTTTGGAAAATCCACCACCGGAAGGGTGAGCTTGGTCGCAGGAGGAATGGGCCGGACGGCGGTGCCGTCGTGACCTGCGGCGCGCTATCGGCGACGTGAACGGCGTGTGAGGAACGCCGAATTCATCGGTGAGGTCGATCACGGAACACGCGGACGGTCCGTGACGATCACCTTACGCGCGGCCCCGGACTCCACGCGAGGACGAAAAGGCGTGAAATGGACTACACCGGCCGCGGAATCGCCGGTCGAACCGGCGCGATTACCACTTTTCAGCGCCGAACGCCGTTCGGACGCGAGTCGCCGTCGCGGTGCAGGACCAAGCGCGGCACGGCGGGCCAGTCGAGGTCGTCTTCGTGGCCGGCCTCACGAGCCGAGCCGCCGCGCCGGCCGCGGCGGACGAGATCGTGCAGCATCTCCCGGCACGCCCAGCCGAGCACGGCCACGGAGCAGACCAGCACCAGCACGAGCACGGATTCCACCGGGAAACGCACGAACAGGCCACCGAATTCGGCGAGCAGAATTCCGATGACCACCCCGATCAGGAGCGTGCCGACATACGAAAGCGACACCTCGCGAACCCGTGCGCCGGCCATCGCCGCCCCTTTCGCCCGGCAACCGCACCGACGTTTCCCTTGCCGCACGTGCCCGGGATCGCGCCGGTCCGCGGTGCGCCCACCAGCGGAAAAGCAGGGTCCGATCATAGCGGGCAACCACGCGGAACTGTCGCGGTCGCTCACCCGAAGGGGCTATGCGGGGATGCATTCAGCCGTGAAAACCACGATTTTCCGTGAATTCGGTTCGCCTTTTCGTTCAGCTCAGCTCATGCAAGGCCGTGACGGCGCGCAGCACTTCCACGTATCGCGTGTAGAGCGGCGCGAGCCCGAACCGCAGCACGTCGGGCGGGCGGAAATCGCCGAGCACGCCGCGTTCGTGCAATGCCGACATCGTCCGTTGCGCGTCCGGCACGCGCACCGAGATCTGGTGGCCGCGGGCGTGGTCACGCGGCGTCGGGACGTCGGCGCCGGGCAGCAGCTCGTCGAGGCAGCGGAGGAAGAAATCGCCCAGTGCCAAGCCTTTCGCCCGCAACACGGCGAGGTCGACGTCGTCCCACACGTCCAGCGCGGCGTCGAGCGCGAGCAGCGACAGGATGTCCGGGGTACCCGCGCGCGCCCGCGAAATCCCGGCGCCCGCGCGGTAGCCGGCCTCCATCGCGAACGGGTCGGCGTGCCCGGCCCAGCCCGCGAGCGGCTGATCGAACGACTCCTGCCGCCGGCTCGCGACGTAGACGAACGCGGGCGCGCCCGGCCCGCCGTTGAGGAACTTGTAGGTGCAGCCCACCGCGTAGTCGACCTCGTGCTCGTCGAGCCGCACCTCGATCGCGCCGACGCTGTGGCAGAGGTCCCAGACCACGGCGGCGCCGGCCGCGTGCGCGGCGGCGGTGATCGCGCCCATGTCGTGCAGCCGGCCCGACACGTAGTCCACGTGGTTCACCAGCACCGCGGCCGTCGCCTCGCCGCACGCGGCGGGCAGCTCGGCGACCGGCACGCGCCGCACGGCGTGTCCGGTGAGCCGCCCGACCTGTTCGGCGACGTAGCCGTCGGTGGGGAAGGTCGCGGCGTCGAGCAGGATTTCGGCCCGGCCCGGGTTCGCGCGCACGGCGGCGACGAGCACCTTGAACAGGTCGACGCTCGTCGAGTCGGCGACCACGACCTGCCCGGGCGCCGCGCCGACGAGCGGCGCGATCCGCTCGCCGACCCGCTCCGGCGCGTCCCACCAGCCGTCGGTCCACGAGCGGATCAGCCGGCCGCCCCACTGCTCGCGGACCACGTCGGCGAGCCGCTGCGCGACGTGCCGCGGCGGGGCGCCGAGGGAGTTGCCGTCGAAGTACGCGACGGCCGGGTCGAGGTCGAACTCCGCACGCTTGGCGGCCAGTGGGTCGGCGGCGTCGAGGGCGGCGGCTTCTGCGCTGAGTTCCCTGCCGGCGTGGGTCATGCGGCGAACTCGTCGGCGAGGGTGTTCCAGAACATCAGCTCGTAGCTCTGGAACAGCCGGGCGTACGTCCGCGCGGTGCCGGCGTCGAGCCGGCCGGCGTCGAGTCCGGCCTGGATCGCGGCGAGCGCTTGTTCTTCGATTTCCGGGACGTCGGCGGCGAAGAAGTCGAAGAACGCGCACGCGTCGTCGTCGAAGCCGTAGTGCTCACGCATCCCCACGGCGAGGGCAGCGCAGTACCGGCCCCACGCGGCGAAGTTCGCGAAGATCGCAACAGCGACTTCAGCCGCTTCGCCGTTCAGCGCCAGCCACGCGAAATACGCCGGATAGGCCTGACAACCCGCGCGCGGCAGCTCCGTCCCCGGATCGTCGCCGGCCGCGGCCGCCAGCGCGTCGAGCTTGCCCAGCGCGAGCCGCTCCCCCGGCGCGAGGCCGCCGAAGAACTCGCGCGCCCGCGGTTCGTCGGCGCGGGCGGCCAGCGCGTGGAAGCTGCGCCAGTCGCTGCGCACGATCCACCGTTCCTCGGCGGCGATCGCGGCGAACACCGCCCGCGGCGCGGAGCCGGACGCGACGAGCGGCACGAGCCGGTTGCCGTCGTCGCGCGGCGCGAGCTCGCGCCGGATCGCGGCCAGCAGTTCACGAGCGGACTGATCACGAGCGGGCACGGGCTCTCCTTCGGCGGGGGCTTCCATTCAAGCAGGATCCGCTGAAGTGGATCTTTTCTCCGACCAGTGGGGAATAGACCGTTTTGCGTAGTTCACGGTCAGGTCCACGCAGGCAAGCGGAGTGGCCGCGATTCTCTATCCACACCGGCCGGGAGCCCCTACAGTGGTCGCTCACCAGCACCACCGGAGGAGGGCCAGCGTTGACCACCCCGCAGTCCGCAGCCGCACAGGCCGAGGGTCAGACGATCCCCCGCCTGCTGCACCGCAACGCCACCGAGTACGGCGAGCACCCCGCCGTCACCTCGCTCGACCTCGAGGGTCACCCGACGCTGAGCTGGAGTGAGTTCCGCACCGCGATCGCCGAGTTCTCGCGCGGCCTGGCCGGGCTCGGTCTCGGCAAGCGCGACCGCATGCTGATCATGGCCGCGAGCAGTCCCGACCACCTGGTCGCCGACCTCGCCGCCGTGCACCTGGCCGCGATCCCGTGCACCGCCTACGCGACGCTGAGCCCGGACCAGATCCGCTACGTCGCCCGCCACAGCGCCGCACCCGTCGTCGTCCTCGGCGGCGCGGGCGAGCTGGAACGCTGGCTGCCGGTGCTCGACGATCTGCCCGCACTGCGCCACGTCGTCGTGATGGACGCGGCCGCGATCCCGGCCGGCGACGAGCGGTTCGTTTCGTTCGCCGAAGTGCGCGAAGCCGGACGCGCGGCGCTGGCCGAGGACCCTGACGCGTTCGAAGCCGCGTGGCAGGGCATCCAGCCGGACGACCCACTCGCGATGATCTACACCTCCGGCACCACCGGCGATCCCAAGGGTGTCGTGCTGTCGCACCGCAACGCCGTCCACGAAGGACTCGCGGTGCAGAACCTGCACGACGCGCCCATGCACGCCAAGAACATCGCCTACCTGCCGCTGGCGCACATCGCCGAGCGCGAGCTGTCGATCTACCTGCCGCTGCTGTGGGCGGGCCACGTGCACACCGTCGCCGACGCCGCCGGGGTCGTCGCCGCGCTCGGGCAGGTGCACCCGGAGAGCTTCTTCGGCGTGCCGCGCGTGTGGGAAAAGATGGTGGCGGGCATGAAGAACATGCTCGGCGGCGTCCCCGAGGACCGGCGCGAGGCGCTGCTCTCGGCCAACGCCCTGCTGCAGGAGGGCTACAAGCTGCGATCCGCCGGCAAGGAGGTGCCGGCCGAGCTCGCCGAGCGCATCGCGAAGACGGACGAAGCCGTGCTCGCCCCCGTGCGCGCGCTGCTCGGTCTGGACAAGGTGCTCGTCGCCTCCAGCGGCGCCGCGGCCCTGCCGGTGGAGGTCCTGTACTTCATCGCCGGCCTGGGCGTGGAGATCCAGGAGGTCTGGGGCCTGTCCGAGACGACCGGCGCGGCTACGTCGAACAGCGCCGGCGGCTTCCGCGCGGGCACCGTCGGCAAGCCGCTCGAGGGCGTCGAGGTGAAGGTGGCCGAAGACGGTGAGCTGCTCGTGCGCGGCCCCATCGTGTTCCTCGGTTACCTGCAGGAAGACGGCTCGATCGCCGACGCCACCGACGCCGACGGCTGGTACGCCACGGGCGACATCGGCACCATCGACGAAGACGGTTTCGTGCGGATCACCGACCGCAAGAAGGAACTGATCATCACCTCGAGCGGCAAGAACATCGCCCCCACCCGCATCGAGGGCCTGCTCAAGGAGCACCCGCTCATCGGCCAGGCCGTCGCGATCGGCGACGACCGCCCGTACGTCACCGCGCTCATCGTCCTCGACGACGAGATCGCTCCCGGCTGGGCAGCGGCCAACGGCATCGAGGCGGCCGGCATCGACGAGCTGGCCGCCCACGAGAACGTGCTGGCGGAGATCGAGCGCGCGGTGGAGTCGGCCAACAGCCGGCTGGCCCGTATCGAGCAGATCAAGCGCTACCACCTGATCACGCAGGCGTGGACTCCCGAAACCGGCGAGCTGACGCCCACGCTGAAGCTCAAGCGCCGCGTCATCAACGAGCGCTACGACGCCGCGATCAAGGACCTCTACGCCGCCGCCAGGCCGGCGTCCTGACCCGTGAACCCCCGGGGCGGCGCGGGTCCAGGCCGCCCTGGGGACCTCACGCGATCCGGCTGCTGTCCGTCCACTTGCGAAGGCGTGGCGGCACCCGCTTCTCGAGCCCGTAGTTCTCGAGGTGCGCTGAGAACACCTCGTCGAAGGCGTTCTGCACCGTCTCCGTGTCCCACGCCTGCCGCTCGAGGATCGGCTGCTTCAGGAACGGCTGACCCATCACGTGCAGCTGCGGCCCGTTGCACCGGATCATCTGCCCGGTGATCCCCGCCGACCCGTCGCCGAGCAGGAACAGCACCACCGGCGCGATCCGGGACGGCGTCCGCTCCGGCGGGCAAGCGCGCAACGCCCGCTCCGACTTCCACACCATCCGCGTGTGCGCCACCGGGCACACGGCGTTGGCCCGGATCCCGTGCTCCTCCAGGTCCAGGGCCCACGAATACGTCAGCGAAGCGACGGCGCCCTTCGAAGCGGCGTACACGCCCAGCTTCCGCTGCCCCAGCGAAGCGCCGGACGAAATATTCACGATCGACCCGTGCACCCCGCCGGCGACCATCGCCTTGATCGCGGCCAGGCCCGTGTACATCACGCCCAGGACGTTGACCTCGACCAGCTCCTTGGCTTGGTCGACGTTGTCGTCCCACGGCAGGGCCTCGTAGTTGAGCCCGGCGTTGTTGACCAGGCCGTCGATCCGGCCGAACTCGCCCACGCACAGGTCCACGATGGCCTGGGCCTGCGCCGGGTCGGAAACGCTGTGTCCACTCGCGACGGCCCGGCCGCCGTGCTGCCGGATGTTCTCCGCCGTGCGTTCGGCTAGGCCGGCGTCGACGTCGTTGACCACCACGGCCCCACCCGCGCGGGCCACGTGCACGGCGAACGCCTCGCCGAGTCCGCGTCCTGCGCCGGTGACGACCACGGCCTTGTCCTGCATGAGCCTGTCCATAACCCTCTCCCCACTGGCCGGCGCCGGCGGGGCGAAGAACCGCTCCACCGGGCTCCTTTTCAGTGTTGGGCCATTCGGTGCGGCAAGCAGGGCGACCGCGACGAACGGTGGCCGTGCTGCGCCGAGCGAGTGAAGGTCGACCAGCCCACCGGTACCTCCGGACAGGTCAGCACCGACCGGGAGTGGGTCCCGCCGCCGGCCCCGCGGCCCCCTGAACGGCCCAGCCGGAGATAACGCGCGTATCTGCTGTTCGCCCGACCGTAATCAGCGGCATACTGATTGTTGTCCCGCCGCCCGGGAACTGTGACTCCCTCGGGGTCGCCGTCACAGCCCAGGCAGAATGCCCACCGGACACGTTCACCCGATCGGGGAGGGGGAAGTGGTCACCCTGTGACGACCCACGCCACGCCACGGCTGACGGCGCCACTACGGAACGTCGAGTACCGCGTTCTGTGGGCGGCCGAGGCCATCTCGAGCGCGGGCGACCAGCTGGCGAAGGTTGCGCTCGCCATCCTCGTCTACAACCGCACCGGCTCGGCCCTCTGGGCCGCCGTCGTCTACGCCCTCACGTTCCTCCCCGCGCTGGCGGGTGGGCTCGGGCTGTCCTTCCTCGCCGACCGCTACCCGCGGCGCGCGGTGCTGAGCGCGAGCGCCGCGGTGCAGGCGGTGCTCGTGGGGCTCATGAGCCTGCCGGGCATGCCGCTCGTCGTGCTGTGCAGCCTGCTCGTGGCCGTGCAGCTCGCCGCGTCACCCGCCAACGCCGCGCAGAACGCCATCACCCGAGAAGTGTTCACCGACGACGAGATCTACCTGCGCAGCCAGGACCTGCGCGGGATCACGACCAACACGGTGATGCTGCTGGGGCTCGCGGGCGGCGGCCTGCTCGTGACGTTCGTGGGCACGTCGTGGGCGCTGGCGATCGACGCCGTGAGCTTTGCCGTCGCCTCGCTCATCGTGCGCGTGTGGGTGCACGATCGCCCGGCCGCGGGTGGCGAGCAGACGACGTGGTTCGGGGCCACGCGGTTCGTGTTCGGGCAGCGCAGGCTGCGGGTGCTGATCGCGCTGTCGTGGCTGGTCGGGCTCGCGGTGGTCCCCGAGGGACTCGCGGCTCCGCTGGCGCAGCAGCTCGGCGCGTCGTCCGCGGCCGTGGGCTGGCTGCTGGCAGCCGACCCGCTGGGGTTCGTGGCCGGCGCCTACTTGCTCTCGAAGTTCGCGTCCGCCCAGGTCAGGCTGCGCCTGCTGGGCATCCTCGCGACGACGTCGCTGGCCCTGCTCGCGCTGTTCCTGCTCCAGCCGAACCTGGCGCTGGCTCTCGTGCTCCTCGCACTGGCGGGTGCGATGGGCGCGTACATCATCACGGTCACCGCGACGTTCGCCACCTGGGTGCCGAACGAGCTGCGCGGCGGCGCCGGCGGGCTCTACCGCACGGGGCTGCGGGTCGCGCAGGGAGTCGGGGTCGCGCTGGGTGGGGTGGTCGCCCAGGTGACCGGGTCCGCGGTCACCGCCATCGCGCTCGCCGGTCTGCTCGGCGTGGCGCTGGCCATCCCCACCGCCTTCTCGTGGACCCGGGTGCGGCACGCGGTCGCGGCCGACACCGGGCTCTGAGTCGTGGCCGGCTCGTTCACCGGCCGGGGCGATCCGGTTCTGGGATCCGGATCGAAGTCTCGGGGTGCCCTGCGTTGTGAGGCCCTGTGTTGTCAGGCTCGGTGTTGCCAGGCTCAGTGCTGTCGGGCTTCGCGTTCTCAGGCTTCGCGGTCACGCATCGCGGCTCTCCTCTGCTCACACGGTCACGAACTCTTGGCTGCCGGTCACCGGAATCACGCCTCGCGGTCACGCACGGTGGGCCACCTCCTCGAACTGAGCGCACTGACAATTTCCGGGCAAACAGACAAGAACGATTCAGGCTTCGCGGTCGCGCATCGGGAAAACACCTCCTGGACGGCACAGCTCAGAGACTGGCGTTGCAATTCGCATTCAGGGTTCACCAGCCATCGGGGGAAGGCACCTCCGGTAAGAGGCACACGGTTGGACGGAACACGAATTCAGCCCTCGTGGAGGGCTCACCGCCGGGAAGTCGGTGAGTGCGATGATACCGGTAAGCGATAACAGCACCACAGCGGATACCACCAGACCCGAACGACCCGAGAGACCGGAGGAGGCCGAGCCCGATGCCCGACAACGGACACGCGCACGGTGAACCGACGGACTCCCATCGCGGGGTACCCACACCCTCTCATGATCACGCGCCGAAGTTCCAAGATTCTTCCGGGGATACCCGCGGTGTTTCACAAAACGCGACCACCCGGTCGCAGGGTGTCGGCAAACGGCTCGGTCAGTTGATTTCCGGCAATCCCGTGCGGTCGTGGGATCTGTGGACCAAGCCGCGGGCGATGATCGTTTTCCTGTTTTCCTGGGAAGCGCTTGCCGTCGGCCTGCTGACGTTCGGGATCATCACCGGCGGGCCCACCACGGCCCTGGACTGGGCCCGATTCGGCATCCTCGCCGTGTGCGCCACAGTGCACATCCAGCTCACGCGCCGGCAGGAGGAGCGGCGGCGCAACCGCGTGACGGCCGTCCACATCGACCTGTCGGGAATCTGGGTGTTCCCCGGCGCGCTGCTGCTGCCGATCCACTTGACACTGCTGCTGATCGTCATCGTCCGGGTGCAGCGGTGGTTCAACTCGCGGCGGCCGCCGCACAAGTTCGTGTTCACCTCGTTCACGCACGCCGTTTCGGCCCTGGCGGCGCACGAGCTCTACCAGACGTTCGCCTCGGCGGAGCTGGAGAACCTCACGCCGAACAACTCGCTGAAGCTCTTCGGCATCCTCATGCTGGTCGGCTTCTGCTACGCGGCACTGCAGGCGATCGTCATCGGCAGCCTGCTCGCACTGGGCGGAACTTCCGCGCCGACGCTGAGCAACGTGCTGGGCACGAAGGACGACAACCTGCTGGAGCTCTCGACCATCGGGCTCGGCACCATCGCCACGATCCTGCTGGTGAACTTCCCGCCGGCGATCGTGATCCTGGTGCTCATCACCGTGCTCGGCAACCGGCTCGCCGAGATCAACCAACTGCAGTCCGAGGCCCGCACCGACCCGAAGACCGGCATCTTCAACGTGCGCGGGTGGTCCGAATCAGCCGATCGCGCCCTCGCCCGCGCCGCGCGCGGCAACGAAATGGTGGCCCTGCTGATGATCGACCTCGACCACTTCAAGTGGGTCAACGACACCTACGGCCACCCCGCCGGCGACGACGTCCTGCGCACGGTGGCCCAGACCCTCGACGACATCACGCGCCCCAAGGACATCATCGGCCGCTTCGGCGGCGAGGAATTCCTGATCCTGCTGCCGGACGTGGACCAAACGGCCGCCAAGGTGACGGCCGAACGGATCCGGACCGCGATCGCCGACCAGCAGATCGTGACCACCGACAAACGCGGCGGACGCGCCCGCATCACCGGTCGGACCACCTCGATCGGAGTAGCGCTGCTCGGGCCGAACGGAGCGACCGTGGAACAGTTGCTGCACGCGGCCGACGCCGCGGTGTATGCCGCCAAGGAAGGCGGCCGGAATCAAGTCCGGTTCGCCGACGCGGATCCACCACCCCGCGTGGCCTGAGTGAAATCATCGCCGCCCCCAATTTCGATTAATCTCGTTCGACGAACGGTTCCCGGAAACGGACGGGTGAATTCACCCTCAGCTCGCACTCCGTGACCGGAAGTCGCGAAAAAGGGTCTGTGATGCAATTCACCACCCCCTGAAATATGGTGCGCGGCCCGAACCCCGGGAGATCCCCCGCCCCTTCCGGGGGTCATCCCCATGCCGCCGCCCGGGCGGGGCTGGCACCCTTGAGCGCATGCCCGCCACCGACGAGCGTCCTCCGGCCGCCGCGCGCGTCCGCCGTCCCTGGTCGACGTCGGGCTGGCTGCTGCTGGTGCTCTTCGTCGTCTTCGGCTTCGGGCTCATCGCCTCGCGCCCGGCGTCGCCGCCGGACCAGGGGCCGCCGACGGGCGACGTGCTGGCCGCGCAGAACGCCATCGCCGCGCTGACCCACCCCGGCCCGCAGCCGACGGCGCTCGCGCTCCTGCCGAAGGACTTCACCGCCGCCAGCGGCGTGACGCCCGGCGCGATGCAGGCGCGCGACGGGACCGTTCGCGCCGTCCACGTCGACGGCGGGTGCTCCACCCCGTGGGGCGACGACAACACCAAGTGGGACTACGCGGTGCCGTGCAAGGCCCACGACCTGGGCTACGACCTCCTGCGTTACGCGGACAAAAAGGGCCACCCGCTCGACCAGAGCGTGCGGGCCTCGCTCGACGCACGGCTGTCGCAGGACATGCACCACGCGTGCGTGGTGAACCCGATGGGCTCGGCGGGCACCTGCCAGGTCGTCGCCACTCTCTACTCCGCCGGGCTCGTCGTGAACTCGTGGCACCAACGCTGGGGACCGCCGGTCGCCGACCCGATCGGGCCGATGGTCGCCAGCGTCCTGGTGATCGGCTGCCTGCTCGTATTCCGGCTGCGCGGCTGGCACACGGCCCGGCGCACCACGCCGCGGCCCGCTCGCGCCGCCACCGGTCCCCCGACGCGCTGGGCCGTGCTCGGCGCCCCCTCGGCCGTGCTGCTCGTGCTCGGCGAATCGGCCACGGCACTGGCCGACTGGGCGGGCGCGCCCGAGTCCGCGTGGTGGCCGCTGACCTGGCTCGCGCAGCTCACACCACTGCTGTTCTTCGCGGGCGGCTACGCGAACGCCACCGGCTGGCCGGCCGAACGCGACCGGGGCTACCGCCACTACCTCGCCGAACGCGCGAGCCCGCTGCTGCGGCCCGCGTTGATCTTCGCCGTGGTCGCCCTGCTCGTCCCGCTCGCGCTGGAGCTACTCGGCATCCCCGCCGGCACGAACGCGACGGTGATGCGGATCGCGCTGCACCCGCTGTGGCTGCTGGGCGTGTACCTGCTGACGATCGTCTGCGCGCCCGCGCTGCTCGCGCTCTACCGCCGCACGCGCCTGTGGTCGGTGGCCGGGCTGCTGGCGCTCGTCGTCGCGGGCGAGGCCACCGCGGCGTGGTCCGGCTCGCCGCTGCCGGGTTACGGCGCGACGCTGGCGCTCGCGCTGCTGGCCCAGCAGGTCGCGTTCGCCCACGCCGACGGCGTGCGCCTGCCCCGGCCGGCGCTGGCCGGTGCCGCCGTGGCCGGGGTGGGCGGGCTGGCCGTGGCCACCTTCGCGCTCGGCGCGTCGCCGATCCTGCTGGGCAGCCCGGGTGCGCCGGCCGCGTTGTCGGCGCCGCCCTGGGAGGTCCTGCTGCTCGGCGTGACCCAGCTCGGTCTGGCGGGGCTGCTCGGCGGACGGCTGGTGCGCGTCGCGGCGCGGCCGCGGGTCAGCCGTGCGGCCGGGTTCGTGCTGCGGGCGCCGATGAGCCTGTACCTCGCGTTCCTGGCGGCGATGCTGCTGCTCGTCGCCGTCGTCTACCTGCCCGGACCGATCGCCGACGGGCTGAGCTGGCTCGTGAAACCGCGCACCGCGATGGCGATCGCGCTGCTGCTCGTGCCGGCGGGCCTGGTGTTCTGGTGGTTCGAACGCCACCCCCGCGGCCACGGCGAACCCGCGCCGCCCCCGCCGAGACCGCGCACGGCCACCGGCTGGCGGCCGGTGCTGCTCACCAGAGCGGCCGCCGCGTTCGGCATCGGCTACGCGACGCTGGGCGTGTTCGGGCTCGCGCTGGCGCGCTTCGGCGACGTCGCCGCCGACGCCGACTTCCTCGGCCTGCACCTCGACCCCGTGCAGAGCCTCGTGCACCTGCTGCTCGGCGTGCTCCTGCTGCACACCGTCCGCACGGGCGCCACCGCGTCGGCCGGCACGTGGTTCGTGTGCGCGCTCGCGTGCGCGCCGGCGCTGATGGTGTCGGCGGCCGGCGCGCCGACCGTGGTCCTGCACGCGGCGACAGCGGTGTTCGCCCTGGTCGCGGCCGTTTCGTGCCTGATTCCCGCACGCCGCGCTGCGAGCGTGACTTCTTGACGAGAAACTCGAACGGGGACACGCACACCGCCGGTCGGGCGAACCTGGCCGGAGTGGCGGACCATGGGTGGTGCAGGCCACACCAGCCGGGGGAGGTGCGGACCCGCCGCAACCCCGCCCCGGCACCATGCGTCTTCAAGGTCCGGGGAACCGGACAGTGATGGGCAGAAGGACGAGAAGAAGAAGGAGCGGACCGCGTGGATCACCCGCCTCGGAACGGGCAAGGTGGCCGACGCCCCGCCCGCCCCTGGCAGGACCCGCCGGGGAGCGCGAGCGGACGCCGGATGCCGCCACCTGCGCGTGACCGGGCGGAACCGCGCGGCCCCCGAGACGCCGAGCACCGGCCGTCGCGTCCGCCGCAGCGCCGATCCGGGCCTCCGCCGCGGCGCTCGAGCCGGCGGGGCTCACACCGGGGCGCGAAGATCACCCTCGCCGTGGTGTCGCTGCTGGTCATGGCCTTCACCGGCTACGCGTGGGCGTCGCTGCAGGGCCTGGTCAACGGCTTGAACTACGCCGACGTGATCAACCCGCAGTCGGGCGGCGACCAGCCCGCCGACGGCGCACGCGACATCCTCCTGGTCGGCCTCGACAGCCGCACCGACGCGCAGGGCAACCCGCTCTCCGCGCAGCTGCTCGCCCAGCTGCGCGCGGGCGAGGCCGACGGTGAGCTCAACACCGACTCGCTGATCTTCGTGCACATCCCGAACGACGGCAGCAAGGCCGTCGCGATCTCGCTGCCGCGCGACTCCTACGTGAACATCCCCGGCTACGGCGAGCACAAGATCAACTCCGCGTACGCCCGCGCGATGCTCCAGGCCCGCAAGGACCTGCAGCAGCAGGGCGTGACGGACCCGAAGGAGCTCGACGTCAAGGCCAACCAGGCCGGCGCGAAAGAGCTGATCAGCACCGTCGAGGCGCTCACCGGCTCGACGATCGACAACTACGCGGCCATCAACCTGCTCGGCTTCAGCGATATCACGCAGGCCATCGGCGGCGTCGACGTGTGCCTCAACAACAACGTCGACGACTCCTACTCCGGCGCGAAGTTCACCAAGGGCGTGCACACGATCTCCGGGGTGCAGGCGCTGGAGTTCGTCCGGCAGCGCCACGGCCTGCCGCGCGGCGACCTCGACCGGGTGGTGCGCCAGCAGGTGTTCATGGCCGGCATGGCGCGCAAGGTGCTCTCGGCCGGCACGCTCACCGACCCGGGCAAGCTCAACGCGCTCATCGACGCCATCAAGAAGTCGGTGGTCCTCAACCAGAACTGGGACATCTTCAGCTTCGCCCAGCAGATGAAGGGCCTCACCGGCGGGCAGCTCGAGTTCCGCACGATCCCGGTCGAGGACGTCGCGTACAAGACGCCCAGCGACGGCGACGCCATCAAGGTCGACCCGCAGGCCGTGAAGAAGTTCGTGCAGGGCCTCGCCGGTCCGCAGCCCGGGCAGCAAGCCGCGGCACCGCCGGCGAACGACGCGAACAAGGGCATCACGGTCGACGTCCGCAACGCCTCGGGCCGCACGGGCCTGGCGGCGAGCGTGTCGAAGCAGCTCAGCGACAAGGGCTTTACCGCGGGCGACACGGCCAACGCGACCTCGCGCAAGACCACCGTGATCTGGGTGCCCTCCGGCGGCGAGGACTCCGGCAACGCCGTGGCCGACGCCCTCGGCACCAAGGCCACGGTGCAGGAGGACAAGAGCGTCGACGCCGGTCACGTGATGGTGTTCCTCGGCTCGGACTACCAGCCGAGCACCGACAACGCCGGCTCCGGCGCACCGGCCGGCTCGGCCAACGCGCCCGCGTCTTCGCCCGCGGCGCCCCCGCCGGCCGCCGGTGACGACCAGAAACCGATCACCGCCAACGGCGTTCCCTGCGTCAACTGACCTGTTCAGCGCACTGCGGTTCGTCCGTTCGGAGCAGTCTGCGAAATCGTCACCAAAGACTTGGCCGAAACCGCGTAAGGAAAAGCGCACTGCCCACTTTCATACACGTGAGACGCGCACGCGTTCGCAGTCACGAGAGCGGACGCCGCGTGTGAGAGCGTGAGCAGGGCAGGGGACGAGGAAGTGGTGATCGACGCTGAGCACTACCAGCGGATACTCGGTGACGAGCTCCGCAAGCTCCGGCGCAGGCGAGGGTGGACGCGCAAGGAGCTGAACACGCATCTGCAGAGTGAGATCTCCCTGCAGACGCTGGCGACGTACGAGCTGGGCACACGGCAGTGTTCCGTGGTGCGCCTGGTCGAGCTGTGCGTCGCGATGGACGAGCTGCCCCAGGACCTGCTGGCCAAGGTGCACCGGCGGGTGTTCGTGGAAGAGCCGGGACGCGTGCGGGTGGACCTGCGGCGAGTGGTGGCCGAGGCCTCGCCCGAACTGCTGCCGCTGCGCCGCTGGGCCGAGGACCGGCTGCGCCGCGGCGACCCGGGAGCCGGCGCGACCACGTTGAGCTCGAGCCCGGCCGAAGTGTCGCTCGACCTGCCCGCGCTCGAGCGGATGGCCGAGCTGTGCGACCTGCCGGTCGTCGACCTGATCAGCCACCTGCGCAAACTCGCGCCCGCCTGAGCCGCGGGCGGAGCCGACCCGGACCGTTTCGCCGGTCCCGGCCGGGGGCTTTCGCGTTGTCGAGGGTCGCGAAAGCCCCCGCCACCCCTCATCCCTGACCCGAGCACGCCCACCGTCGTCCGTGGGCTTGTTCGGCGCGCGCTCCTACCCTCCCCACAAGCTACGAAGGGGACTTTCGCGCCTCCTCCCCTGCCGCGAAAGTCCCCTTCGTACCCCTCGTTCGTCAGCCCAGCAGTTCGTAGTCCTCCCGCCGGACCGTGCGGGTGTCGAGCCAGTACCGCCACGTGAAGCCGGGCCAGATGGTGCGGTTCACGCCCTTCGCGTCGAGGTACCAGCTCTTGCAGCCGCCCCGCGTCCAGATGCCCTTCGCGAGCTTGCGCTGTACGTCGGTGTTGAACGCTTCCTGCACCTGCGGCCGCGGGTCGATCGCGCGGTCGCCGGCCAGCCGCAGCGCCTGCGCGATGTAGGAGATCTGGGACTCGATCATGAACACCACGGAGTTGTGGCCGAGGCCGGTGTTCGGGCCGAGCAGGAAGAACAGGTTCGGGAAGCCGTTGACGGTGATGCCGAGGTGCGTGCGCATCCCCTCCGTCGCCCACTCTTTGGCCAGGTTGCGCCCCTCGCGCCCGACGATCTCGAGCGTGTCGAACGCGTCGGTGACGTGGAAGCCGGTCCCGTAGATGATCACGTCGACCTCGTGCTCCACGCCGGCCGCGTCGACCACGCTGTGCTCACGGACCTCGGCGACGCCTTCGGTGACCACGTCGACGTTGTCCCTGGCCAGGGCCGGGTAGTAGTCGTTGGAGATCAGCACGCGCTTGCAGCCCATGGTGTAGCCGGGCGTCAGCTTGGCGCGCAGGGCCGGATCGGCCACGGCCTGGTCGATGTTGCGCTTGGCGATCCGCTGGCCGAGCTGCATCACCCACGGCTGGCCGTTGAAGCCGATGGCCCGGGCTTCGAGCATCCAGTAGAGGACGTCGCGGTAGGCGCGTTGCGCGAGCGGTAAGGCTTTGAAGAGGCCGCGGGCCCAGCCGGGCATGTCGTGGTCGGCCTTCGGCATGACCCACGGCGGGGTGCGCTGGAAGAGCGTGAGCTGCTCGACCTGGCCCACGATCTGCGGCACGAACTGCACCGCGCTCGCGCCCGTGCCGATCACGGCGACGCGCTTGCCGGCGAGGTCGACGCCGTGGTCCCACTGCGCGGAGTGGAAGGCCAGGCCGGCGAAGTTCTCGATGCCGGGCAGGTGCGGGATCTGCGGCCGGTGCAGCGCGCCGACGCCCGCGACCAGGGCCTTGGCGACGAACTCGTCGCCCGACTTGGTGCTGACGTGCCAGCGGTTCTCGTCGGCGTCCCAGCGCGCGCCGGTCATCTCCTGGCCGAAGCGCAGGAAGCGGCGCAGGCCGTACTTCTCCGTGACGCCGCGCAGGTAGCTCCAGATCTCGGGCTGCGGCGAGTAGGCGCGCGACCAGCCGGGGTTCTGCTCGAAGGAGAACGAGTACATGTGCGACGGGATGTCGCAGGCGCAGCCGGGGTAGCTGTTGTCGCGCCAGGTCCCGCCGACGTCGTCGGCCTTCTCGAGGATCACGAAGTCCTCGCGGCCGTCCTTGCGCAGCTGGATGGCCATGCCCAGGCCGGAGAACCCGGTCCCGACCACGATCACCCGGTCTCGGTGCGGTTGCCCATGCGCCCTCCCGTTTAGTGTTACCCGAAGTCCATCCTACTTAGAGTAGGTTACCGGCGGTAGAGTGTTGCCGTGACCACCGCGAAACGCAAGCGCGTGCCCCGGGCCGAGCGCGAACGGCAGATGATCGAGGTCGCCGAGCGGGTGTTCACCGAGCGCGGCTACGGCGCGGCGTCGATGGACGAGATCGCCGAGCTCGTGGGCGTGTCGAAGCCGATGCTGTACGAGTACTTCCACTCCAAGGAAGGCCTGCTGCTGGCGTGCATCCGCCAGTCGCGGGCGGCGCTGCGCGAGGCGGCCGAGCAGGCGACGGTGGGCGCGGCGTCCGCCGAGGACGCGCTGCGGCGCGGGCTGCTGGCGTTTTTCGTCTTCATCCGCGAGCGCCGGGAGGCCTGGTCGCTGCTGCGGCACGAGATGGCGTTGATCGGCACGCCGGCGGCCGACGAGATCGAGCAGACGCGGCGGCAGCAGACGGACCTGATCGTGGCGGTGATGAGCGAGTACTTCGACGACGAGCTCCGCGCCGAGGCGTCGGCCGAGTTCGTGGTCGGCGCGTGCGAGCGTCTCGCGATCTGGTGCGAGCGGTTCCCGGACGTGACTCCCGACATAGCGACCGACTACGCAATGGACATGCTCTGGTCCGGACTGTCACGACGCGCCCGCTGACGTGCGCGTGAACATGCACGCGCACTAGGCCATTCGGTCGTCACTCAGTGCGAATCCCCTCTCGTGTCTTGTGACACAGAGTTTCTTTACGGTATCGAGAACCCTGTAGAAAGACTGATGGACAGTCGCGGGTTGCGCGGGGGCGCAGAAATCGCGTCATGAGTGTGCGGTGGCCGAGTCTCGGCCAGTGACGCATGCTGATGGCGAGAGGGGTGAGGTAGTGGTGGAGACGATCACAGCGACGTACGCGCACGAGAACGACGACTGGACGATCACCGTCAGCGGCCGTGGCGGGGAACGGACCGCGAAGGCGCCGGGCATCATCGCCGCGCGTGACCGCGCGGACCAGCTCGTCGACGAGCTCGCCCCGGACGGGCGACCCACGGTCGTGCACCTGCTCAACGGGAGCGCCCTGGAGTTCACGAGCTCGTACATGGCCGCGCGGCTCACCCTGCCGGACATCGAGCCGCTGGAGGTGCCGCCGTCGGGGTCTTCGAAGCCGGCTGCCGCTCCCGCTGCGGCCAAGCCTCAGCTCCCGCCGAGCAAGCAGCTGCCGAAGGAAGTCGAAGACCGCAAGGCCGAGGAGACGCCCGCCGTCCCCACCTCGAAGCCGACGGTCTCCCCGCGCGCCTGACACTCGCCGCTTCGTCGATACGTTTGAGCGGGCCCGGTTCCCCGGGCCCGCTCAAACGTGTGGGTGGATCAGCGGAACAGCTTGCGGACCAGCAGCGCCAGGATCAACGCCCCCACGCCGATGAGCGGGTACTTGACCTTGGGGTCGTCCAGCTTCGCGCGGATGCCGTTCTTGGCCTGGTCCGCGAGCTTCTGGGGGTTGGCCTTGGTGCCCAGCTGGTCGAGCGTCGCCGCCAGCGCCGTCCTGGCCTGCTCGATCTCACGCTCGATGGTCTCGGGGTCGCGAGCCACGTGCCCTCCTCGCCGCGTCGGACTGTAGGCGCCCACGTTAGAGGACGACACCCCCACCACCGCCACTGACCACGCCGAGCCACCCCGAACGTGGCGCGCGCTACGATTCTCCCGGCTTTCCCGGGGCCGTAGCCCAATTGGCAGAGGCACACGGTTTAGGTCCGTGCCAGTGAGAGTTCGAGTCTCTCCGGCCCCACAACCCCGAAACATCGGTAGTCCCTTCGAGCCTCTTGACCTGCGGATTTACGGCTCGAAGGGGTTACCGATCGAAACTCGCGAAGGGTGACACGACACGAACGCCACACCCGGCAAGCCTGACTCGGCCCACGGCACAGGCGTCGGATGTCGTGCTGGACTCCTGAGTCCTACCGCGAGCGCAACACCCAGATGTCGGTGTCGTTCACCGCGACGAGGTCGGTATCGCCGGCACCGTCCACATCGGCCGTGAGGGTGTCCCTCGTGCCGGAGAACGAGCCCGCGTACCACACTTCGGGCGCGGAATAGCCTGCACCGGTGGAGCGCATGACCCGCACGTCGGTGTCGTTGACGGCGATGAGGTCGGCCTTGCCGTCGGCATCGATGTCCCCGGTGAAGGTTTTCTTGGTGCCGTGGAACGGCGTGGTCGACCACTGCTGCGGCAGGGTGACGTGCCAGCGGGTCTCCGTGGTGGCGGGCACCACGCGCGTACCGCCCGAGTCGACGAGGATGCAATCGGCCAGGCCGTCACCGGTCGCATCCGCCGCCAGTGTCGCCTTCTCTCCGCGGAGGGTGTCCGGACCCCACGCTGTCAATGGCAGCATCGTGGTGCCGTTCGACCTGGCCGCCAGTGCTGGGGTCCCGGCGGACAAGCCGATCACGTCGGTGTCCCCGTCGCCGTCCAGGTCCGCCGTCAGGTTCGCCTGGTCGCCGGCGATGTTGTTGTCCAGCCACTGTGTGGGGAACTCGAACCGTTCGTCGCCGGGGTAGTAGATGCGCGACCTCGCCACGAAGATGCCCCGCACGCTCGGGGTCGCAATCGTGTGCGGCCGGACCGTGATGGCGTCCGCGCGGCCGTCGTTGTCCACGTCGCCGAGGAAGTGTCCGTAGTACGGACTGTCGTCGAGGCTGTTCGCGCACAGGCTCCAATCCTGCTGCGGCTGGAAGCCCGAGCCGGTCGACAGCTTCACGTAGCACGCGTTCTGGAAGGCGTTGAAGCCGGCGAGGTCGTCCTTGCCGTCGCCGTTGACGTCCCCGGCCCTCACCGCGACCTGCGCGGTGAACGGTCCGGTCGACCACTGCTCCGGCGCGCCGGACGCCACCGCCGGCGTGGTGAGGGTCAAGGGCAGCAGACCGGCGACAGCCACGATTCGGTCTGGACCATGCGGATCGCCTACGGACACGTTCACGGGGCCGACTCACCGAGCAGGCCTGGTGGGTAGGTCGAGGAATGCCAGCAGCCGCAGGACTCCGGCCAGGTGGTCGAGGTCGTGCCAGAGCGCGATCACGTCGTGTGGTCCGCGCTGGGCCGCGGCTGTCACTTCGGCAAAGTCGTCGGTGCTCTGGCCGCAGTCGAGGTGCGCCAGGCCAAAGTAGGAACCGAAGTTGATCGCCGTTACTCTCGCGGCATGAGCGAGGAGATGAAGCTCGCGGAGGCACTGGCGCTGCGTGCTGACGCGGCAAAGCGGATCGAGCAGCTGCGCACACGGATCGTCGCGAGCGCCCGCTACCAGGAAGGCGAGCCACCGTCCGAGGACGCGGCCGAGCTGCTCACCGAGGCCGGGACCGTCCTCACCGAACTCGAGACGTTGATCCGCCGCATCAACCGGACCAACGCGCAGACCCCGTTCGGCGACGGCACCGTCACCGACGCCCTCGCCCGCCGCGACGTGCTGCGCCTGCGCCACTCCGTGCTCACCGCAGCGGCCGACGCCGCGGCTGGGCGCGGGCAGGCGATGGGGCGCCAGCTGCGGTCCGAGCTGAGGCAGCTGGCCGCCCTCCCGGTGGCCGACCTGCGCGAGCAGGCCGACCGCGTCGCCCTCGAACTGCGCCACCTCGACATCGACATCCAGCGCACCAACTGGGAGGCCGACCTCCTCCACTGACCGGCGGCACGGAAGCAGGTAACCGCCCCGGGGAAAGCGAGCACAAGCCGAGCCGGCGGCCAATCCGGCACCTGGCGCGTGGCGGGCAACGCAGGGGTTCGATTCCCCATTGGACAGCGCAGCCCAGCACCGCGCACAGGTGACCGCGCACGCGGCACACCTCACCACCACGTGCTGGTTCCCCGGGAAGGTGAGGGCGGGTAAGGGGTTTTCCGTGTCAGGACAGTGCCAGGCGGTCGGCGAGCCGGCATGGTGCATGGATGCGTGACTGACCGGGGGCAGGCAGGGCTTCTCCGGCTGCCCTCCCCGGCTACAACTGCCGTGTCATACGTCGATCTGCTCGAAGATGTGCGGGTACGACACGATGTCGTCTGGGAACTCCGCCGCCATGCGCTGGAACTCGGGGCTGCCGAACGCCGTGGCGAGAGCCGCGGTCGACTCCCAGACCGCGACGTTCATCAGAAGTCGGCTGTCCGCCGTTCCCTTGTGCATCTGCAGGGAGACGAATCCCGGCTGAGCCTTCATGAACTCCGCCTGCCTCCGAAAGAGGGCCAGGAACGCTTCAGCCCCCTCCTTCGGAACGAAGAAGGTGTTGACCAGGACGATGGGTCCGGTCTTCTCCTTGAACTGCGCGAACATCGGCGTACTCGGGTCCAGGCTCTGCAGCTTGGCCATTCTCGGCACTTCCTCTCGCTATCGGTCAGTGGGTATCGCTGGCGCCCGTGTCTTGACGACCGGGCCGGTGGGCCCCGCGGGCTCAAGTGAGGGCGGTGACCAGCAGGGCGAAGGCGGCGACGAGAACGCCGACGCGGGCGTAGTGGAAGCGGTCCCAGCGGTTCATCTGCTCCTTCCAGTCCGCGGGCCGGTTCTCGGGGGTCCAGGTCTTGCCCCGGTTGTTGATCGGGACGAGCAGCAGGACCGACATGAGCACGCTGACGATCAGCAGCGCGGCGCCGATGACGACGAGGCCGGTGCCCGGGTGCTGCCAGCCGGCGACGGCCCAGACGGCGCTCAGGACGAGCGAGCCGATGTACCAGAACGGCATGAGGGCGCCGAGCATCCGGCCCCCGTGGGCGCGGCCGAGCTGGCCGCTGTCGTCGGGGAGTCCGTCGAGGATGCGGTTGATGACGAAGGCGACGGAGAACTCCACCCCCACCATCAGGCCGACGACCACGGTGGTGAAGACCTCGAGTGCGCTGAGCATGGTGACCTTCCGGGGATCTAGTGTTGCTAGATGATGGAGCAACGCTAGTACTACTGCCGCTCGTTTGTCTAGCAGTGCTAGGCTCAACCCATGTCGGTACAGGAACGCAAGCAACGGGAACGGGCGGACCGCGAACGCCTCATCGTGGCGACGGCCCGCGAGGTCGCCGAGCAGCAGGGCTGGGACGCGGTCACCACCCGCCTGCTCGCCCAGCGCATCGAGTACAGCCAGCCGGTCCTCTACAGCCACTTCCGGGGCAAGCGCGAGATCATCGGCGCCGTGGCCCTCGAGGGCGCCACCGAGATGGCCGCGACGCTGCGGGCCGCGACCTCGGCCGCGGACGGCCCCCGCGCCCGGGTCACCGCCCTCGCCCGCGCCTACCTCGCCTTCGCCGAGCACAACCCCGCGGTCTACGACGCCATGTTCCAGCTCGACGGCGGCCTGACGTTCGCGAAAGACGACACCCCCGAGCCCCTGAAGGACGCCTTCGCCGCCCTGCTGGAGTGTCTCGGCGAGGTCGCCGGCCCCGGTGTCCACCCGGGACTGTTCACCGAGGTGTTCTGGGCGGCCCTGCACGGACTGGCCACCCTGACCCGAGCGGGACGGCTGCCACCGGAACACACCGAGAAGCGGGTGGAACTGCTGGTGGACCGGCTCGCCGTGCTCTGACGGACCGTGCGACTCGGTTCCCGCTTCGGGTTACTCATGCGCGCCATGCCCGTTTTTCGCTGCTTGGTTCCCGATTCTGCGGGAGCCAGGGCGGTCACACCTCAGTCCACATTGGTCAGTACGCACGCCCACCGAGCGTCGAAGACGGCGATTGTCTTCCTGAACCGCCGCACCCCATGATCACGGTGGCCTTTCGGGTTACCCGAACTCATCGCGAACCGGCGGCCAACGCCTGCCGGAGGTCGGCGGGATGCCGGATCCAGATGTCGATCGCGGTTCCTTCGGGATGCGCGAGCGTCAGGCAACCCTGGCGACCCGGACCCCACAGCGCCACCACCTCCGCGGCCCAGGATCGGTCGAACACCAGCGAGCCGACGCCACGTCCGCGGTCGCCTTCCCTGGGGTCCCACCTCAACCCCTCGCTCGACAACGACAATCGCCCGAGCAGCTCGCCGACCTCGTCGACCCTTCGCGCATGCCGTCCGGGCGCCGCGGCCCCCAGGAGCCGCGCCGCCACCACGGGCAACTGGGCCGGCCACGACGGCTCGGCCCCCGCGTCGCGCCGCCGTCGTTCCCACCGCCGTTCTCCCCGCACGACGACCGTCAACACCGCGTAGACCAAGACGAGCAACCCGAGCAGCACACTCACGGCGAGCACCCAGCCGATCTTGAACCCCAGCAACGCCGACAGCCCGGCCACGTACCCAACGCCGAGCAGCGCGCGGGTCCGGCGCCGGCGTTCCCGATCGCGGCCGTATCCGGTCATCCGGACCATCGTCGCAGGCGGTCAGTGCGTGCCGAGCCCGAGGACCACGCTCTCGGCAGCGATCGCCTCCCTGGGGTTCCGCCGGTGCCGGCCCGTCAACCCGTCGATCAGCAACCCGGTACCGTGCCGTACCGATGACCGCGAACCTCGCCCGGCCGGTGCTGTCCGGCAGCCGTGCCGTTGTGCGGGACGCCTGGGTGGGCCGGCAGGTGCGGTTGCGCGAAATCCGGCCCGACGACCGGCGGGCCCTGGTCGGGTTCGACCGCGACGGTGGCGGTGGTTACCGGCACTGGGCGACGCACCGGGCGGAGGTGGCCGGATCCGGCGGGGACCGCCACCTGGCGATCGAGACGCTGCACGGCCGGACGCTCGTCGGGTCGATCTGGGTCCGGACGGACCCCGCGGCGGGCCGGTTCAGCTACGGCGTCGGGATCGGCGCGCAGCACCGGCGATGCGGGTACGCCGAAGACGCCGTGACGACGCTGCTCGCCGCGATGTTCGGGCGGGCCCGCTACCGCAAGTGCGAGGTGAGCGTGCACGGCCGCAACTTCGCGTCGCTCGCCCTGCACGCCCGGCTCGGGTTCCGCGAAGAGGGCCGGGTGCGCGACACCGAGGCGCTCCACGGGCAGATCACGTACCCGGTGCTGATGGGCCTCAGCGCCGACGCGTTCGCCGCCCGGCACCGGGACGTCGACGCGGGCCCGTGGACGGGGCGGCACTCGCGAACCCGGCGGCGCGGGCGCCACTGGCGGACTCGCGTGCGGCACTGAGCCCGGCCGCCGGGAATCACGTCACGCTGAGTGACTACGTCTCGTCAGAGCCACAAGTGAACCCCTCCCCTCGCTCGGCGAGGACGACGTGGCGGGCCCGGCCGCCGAGCACCGGCGGCCGGGAAGGGGGCCACGTCAGCGGCCGCCCGTGTCCACGAGGTAGATCTGTTGCGTGGTGTCGCGTTGGCCCCGGGTGGCGTTACGGTCCGTGACGAAGGCCACGACGCCGGCGGAGACCGCGGGGTACGTGGCGTTGCCCGGTTTCGTGAGCTGGGCCGGGGCCGACCAGCCGGCCGGCGTGAGGCGCGACGTGAAGACCTTCCAGCGCCAGTCCGCGGCGCGGGAGTCGTACCAGACGGCGCGGACGGTGCCGTCCGGGTCGTGGCTCAGGCGGGGCCGCTGGCTCATCGCGGCCGGCTCGACCGCGAACGGCGTGGCGGCCGACCAGGTGCGGCCGTCGGTCGAGCGGGCCGAGCGCAGGGACAGGTTCGCGCCCGAGCTCTGGAGGGCGCCGCTGTCCCAGGCGACGACGAAGGCGCCCGAGTGGTCGACGGCCGCGCTCGGGTGGCGGTCGGCGCGGTCGGTGGCGGCGCTGACCTGCGCCGACGCGCCCCAGCCGCCGCGGGTGCCCGCGCGGGTGGTGGCCAGGATCTGCCAGTTGTCCGGGTCCGTGCCGCCCGACGCGGCCTGGCCGGCGGGCGGGGTGTGGCCCGTCCACAGTGGATCCGGGTCGTACCGGTCGTCTTGCCACGCAACGAGAATGCGGTCGCCGTGGCCCACCGCGACGGTCGGGAACACCGAGGCCGGGTAGCGCGGCGAGCGGGAGTCGACGGCCCGGTTGCCGGCGCTGACCGTCTTGCCCGCGGCCGACAGGTTGACCGGCTTCCGGTCGACACCGACGACCTGGGCGTAGACGTCGAACGCGCCGCTGGTGTTGTCGGCCCAGGTGACGACGGGCTGTCCGCCGGAAAGCAGTGCGATCGCCGGATGTATGGCCCGGCCGGTGCCCGCGTCCAGACGCACGGCGGGGCCGAAGAGCAGTCCGCCCGTGCTGCTGTGGCGCAGGTAGATCGCGGGGCGGTGCGGCTGTTCGTGGCCGCGCTCGTCCTGCCAGACCACCCACACGTCGCGCCCGGAAGCGGCGACGCGCGGGGCCGTGGCCGTGCCCGAGCCGCCGGAGAGCTCGACCTCGAAGAGCCCGAAGCCGCGACGGTCCACGCGCTTGTAGACGATCCGGCTGCGGCCGTCGGAGTGGCGCTGCGCCACCACGTGCACGTCGTTGCCGGTGACCGCGACGTCGGCGAACCCCGTGAACTCACCGGTCCCGCCGAGCACCGCCATCGCGTTGTCGTGCCCGGACTGCATGGCGGGCAACGGGATCTCCGGCGTGGGCGTGGCCACGCGGCCGACGGAGACGAAGACCGGCGAAGTCGCCGCGCGCAACTGGTCGGGCAGGGTCGGGTCGGCGTTCTGGCCGGACACGCCGCCGGGCGAGCGCACCTCGGCGCGGAACCACACGTGGTCACCGGACAGGCTCAACGGCAGCGTGCGCGTGTCGTCGGTGCCGCGTACGGTGGTGTCGAGCAGAGCCTGCGCCGAGCGGCCCGGGGAGCCGTACACGAGCAGCCGCGTGCCGGCGCCCTGGCGGACCCGCACCCGCAGCGAAGCGCGCTTCGGCAGCTTCCGGAAGCCGACCACGGTCTCGTCACCACCCATCGCCTCGAAGCGGCCATCGCCGTCGAGGTCGGCCTCGATCGTGACGAACGGGCCGGAAACGCCGGAGGACACCGAGGTGCGGCCGGCCTTCAGGCCGTCGAGGATCGCGCGGACGCTGCGGTCGGCGGCGAACACGCGGGTGGCCGGCTGGCCGGGACCGGCGATGTCCCACAGCTCGCGGAAGTGGCAGTCGCTGGCGGCGCTGACGCCGGTGACGAAGCCGCGGTTCCAGCGGTTCTCGGCGTACTCGATCTCCAGGTCGGGGTCCGAGGCGATGTTGAGCACCTCGATGTTGTGCACGCCCTGCACGCTGGCGTTGTCGTTGGGTCCGCCCGCGGCGCTGTACTCACCGTCGTCGGGATGGGCCACGTGCCACACCGCGTCCTGCGACCGAGCGTCCCAAATGGACTGCTGCACGTGCCGGAACGCCGCCGAGCCGGGCGGGTTCGCGCCGTCGACGACGTTGTCCACCGCGCCGAGCACGATCGCGTGCGGCGAGCCGTTCGCCTCTTCGCCGGGGATCAGCAGCAGCCGGTCGGAGGTCCACTGTGGATCCCAGTGCTGGTCGTACGTGCGGTGGTCGGTCAGCGGCAGGAAGTCCAGCCCGGTCTTCTCGGCCTGGCCGATCTGGTCGCCGACGGGCAGGTTGCCCGGCAGCGTCTGCTTCGACGTCTGGCGCGGCAGGCTGCCGTCGGACGAGTGGTCGTCGTGCACGTGTGTGTCGCCGACGAGCCACTGGCCCTGGGGTTCGCGGCTGCCACCGAAGGGAAAGCCGCCGAGCGGGAGTCCATGGGTCGCGGCGACGGCCGGCGTGGCCACGAGGCCGGACGCCGCGATCGCGCCGCCGGCCACCATGAACTGTCTTCGAGTGAGGCCCATCTCTGTCCTTCTTCCGGGCACCGGCGCCGGTGGTTCGGCGCGGTGGAACTCAAGGGGAACTCAGGGGAGGGAAATCCCGTGGACGACACCGTTCTGGTCGCCGACCACGAGCGTGCGGCCGTCGATCACCGGCCGGCCGAACGTGTAGACGAGGCTCTGCTGCAGCCAGCCCAGCCGGGCGCCGTCGGAGAGCCGCACGCCGATGACCTTGCCGTCGACGGTCAGCACCCACGCCGTGCCGTCGCTGATCGCCACGCCCGCGTTGAACACGCGCAGCGCGAGATTGGTCGTCCACAACGGTTTCCCGGTGGCGAGGTCGACCAGCGTCAGCACACCCCACTCGGTGGTCAGCAGCACGCTGGAGCCGACGACCAGCGCGGGCGCGTACATCGCGCTGCCGGCGACGGTCCAGCGCAGGGCGCCGGTGGCGCGGTCCAGAGCGATCGCACTCGACACGGTGGCGAAGACGACCACGTCACCGCCGAGCGCCGCCACGGTGTCCCAGCCGCTGTACAGCGCGATGTGGTTCTCGACACCGGACACCATCTGGTAGGCCCACAGTTCCTTGCCCGTACGCGCGTCGTGCGCCCGTGCGTAACCGTCGGCCGCCGAGGTGTACACGCGCTCGCCATCGCTCGCGGCCTGCCCGGATGAGAATCCGCGCGCCGGCACGGACCAGCGGCGCCGGCCGTCGGTACCGACCGCGAACAGCGCCTGCCCCGCCGAGAACACGACCTGCTCGTGGCCGTCCACAGTGGAGACCAGCGGTGCGCTCAGGACCGGGGCGTTCGCGTCGAACGTCCACACCCGGCGTCCACTGTGCACGTCCAGCGCGTACAGGTGGTGGTCGACCGACGGGACGAAGGCCAGCGTGCCGTGGACTGCCGGGCGCCGGTAGACCGGGCCGAGCTGCGTGCGCCACGCCCGCTTCCCGCCGCGGCGCAACGCCGTCACCTCACCGGCCGAAGAAGCGGCGAGCACCAAGCCGTCCGCGGCGAGGGTCACGCCGCCCTGCACCGAACCCGGAAGCTGCTCCTGCCACCGGTCGACGGGGTCGCCGGCCACCGCGGGCACGGTGAACAGCGCGACCTGCTCCCACCAGCTGCCGTCGGCCGCGTTCACGCGCACCTGAAGGCGCTGCCGGCCCGGAGCCAGCGCCGAGACGTCGACGCTGCCGGTCCAGCGGTCCCCCGAACCCCTGAGCGGCAACCACGCGCCGGGGCTCGTGCCGCCGAACACGGCCTGCGGATACGGCTGCACGCCGACCTGCTGCGTGGCCGACGCGCGCACCTCGACCGGCAGCGAGCCACCGGAAACCTTGCCCACGTGGACGTATCGCGGCCGCTGCTCGCGACCCTGCCCGCCCCCGGTCAGCGGCACGGTCGCGAACGGCGCCTCGGTGTCGGTCCCGTCCGCGGCCACGGTGACCCGCTTGACGTCCAGCACCGCGGTGCCGTCGGCGGCCGTCGTCTTCTCGGCCCAGTAGTAGAACGGGCCGTTGCGCACGGCGTTCAGCGTCACCTGGGTGAGGCCGTTGAAGCGGGTGACGTCCTCGCGGTGGACGTGACCGGCGATGACCCCGCGCAGGTTGTGCTCCGCCAGCACGTCGAGCACCGCCGGCTGGTCGTCGACGTAGTAGAACTGGTTGCCGAACGGGAAGTGCTGGAACAGCACCACGGGCGTGTCCCGGTGCACGCGACGCAGGTCGCGCTCGAGCCAGTCGAGGCCGGCGGGCCCGTAGTGCCCGGGCTCCTGCAGCACCTGCGTCGGGTCGAAACCGACGAAGTGGACGCCGCCGGCGTCGAACGAGTACGGCGTCGGCCCGAAGTGGCTGTGGAACTCCTCCTTGGCCGACGGGTCCCACCGCGTCTCGTGGTTGCCCGGCGAGTAGTGGATCTTGCCGCGCAGCGCGGCGGGCAGCACCTTGCCGTACTGCTCGTACTCGTCGGGCAGGCCGGTGTCGGTGATGTCGCCGCAGTGCAGCACGAGGTCCGGGTCGCGGCGCGCGATCGAGGCGTACACCTGGGTCAGCCACGTGGTCGACTGCGGGCTCGTGGTGTTCACGTGCGTGTCGGAAACGGCGGCGAACTTCAGGCGGTTTCCGGGCCGGCCCGGCGTGGCGTCCGCCGGTGCGGCGCCGAGCAGCGTGGCCAGCGCCGGGGCCGCCACCGCCCCCGCGGCAAGCCCGAAGAACGCCCTTCGGTGCAGTCCGTCGTGGCGGCAGGGCTCGTCGACCATCAGGTTCCTCCATTCGTGAAGCTGAACCTGCCAACCTTCACCCGATTGGGTAACGCCGAACTGACGCACCGCCGTGGGGAGGCTGAACGACGGACCAAGCTCTGCCGGGCCGTGCGGCGTTACGTGAGACTGATCGCGTTTTTCGCTCGGTCCACCGACTCCTCGGCCGCCGGACCGCCGGGGTTCTCGGTCGCCAGCGCCTGGTTCGCGGCGACGAACGGGCGCAACCGGCTCTCGTAGGCGGCGAACGCGGCGGTGTGGTCGTCGTGGCGGGCGAGCTCGTCGGCGAGCACGTACGCGCCGACGAGGGCGAGGCTGGTGCCCTGGCCCGAGAGCGGCGACGCGCAATAGCCCGCGTCCCCGAGCAGCGTCACGCGGCCGGTGCTCCAGGAGTCGAGGTGGATCTGTTGCATGGCGTCGAAGTAGAAGTGGGACGCACCGGTCATTTCGGACAGCAGGCGCGGCACCTCCCAGCCCGTGCCCGCCAGCTTCTTCGCCACGATTTCCTTCTGCGCCAAGACATCGCGGTGGTCGTACGACAGCGGCGCGGACGCGAACCCGAGCGTCACCCGAAGCTCGGCGTTGTCGTGCACCGGGTACACGGCGCCGCCGGTTTCGCCGTCGCGGAACCAGACCTGCCAGTTGTCCAGACCGAGGAGGTTGGGCGTCGGGAAGATCGCCAGGTACTGCCCGAGGTGCTGCGCGAACCGCTCCTCCGGGCCGAACGCCAGCCGCCGGACGGCGGAGTGCAGGCCATCGGCACCGACGACGAGGTCGAACGTGCGGAAGCCACCGCGCTCGAACTCCACCCGTACGCCGTGTTCGTCCTGCCGCAAGGCGGTGACGGAATCGTCGAAGACGTACTCGACGTCGGCCGCGGTTGCCTTGTACAGCAGGGAAACCAGGTCGTCGCGGACCAGTTCCACGTCGGGGATGTCCAGGCGGCCGCTGCTGTAGGTCTGCTCCTCCGAGCGGAACAGCTCGGCACCGGAACCGTCCACCACGGACATTCCGCGCATCCGCGTCCGCACCGCGCGCACCTGCTCACCGAGCCCCATCCGGTCGACCACGTCGAGCGCCACCCCGCGCACGTCGACCGCCTGGCCGCCCTCCCGCAGGCCGGGCGAGCGCTCGACGACGGTCACCGAGAACCCGGCCCGGCGGAGCCAGTAGGCCAGCGTCGGACCGCCGATGCCGGCGCCGGAGACGAGGACGTTACGCATGGTTTCCTCCAGGTGTTCGTCGTATCCTTACGGACCACACACTGGCTTCGGCCAGGGAAACATGCCAAAACTGACCTAGTACAGATGGTCAGCTGTACTGGTACAGATCGGAGCCGAGGGATCGCCGAGCAGCGTTACCTGGAGATCGCCGCGGAGCTGCGCCGCCGGATCGCCGACGGGGAGCTCGTGCCGGGTGCGAAGGTGCCCTCGACGCGCCGGATCGCCGTCGAATGGGGCGTCGCGACGGCCACCGCGGCCAAGGCGCTCGCCACACTCGGCCAGGAAGGGCTGGTGCGGGCCGAACCGCGGTCCGGCACCGTCGTCGCGGGCCGGAAAGCCGAGCCGAGGGCACGCCCGCGGCCACCGGGCCTGTCGCGCGAGCGGATCGTGCGGACGGCCATCACGATCGCCGACGAAGAGGGCCTCGCCGCGTTGTCCATGCGGGGAGTGGCGGCGCGGCTGGGCGTGGCGGCGATGGCGCCGTACCGCTACGTCGGCGGCCGCGACGAGCTGGTACTGCTCATGGCCGACGCGGCCTTCGGCGAACGCGGCTACCCCGCGCGGCCGTCGGGCGACTGGCGGACGCGGCTCGAACTGACCGGTCGCACCCTGTGGGCGCTGTACCGGCGGCACCCGTGGCTCGCGCAGCTGTCGCCGATCACGCGCCCGCTGCCGCTGGCCAACCTGGCCACGCACGCGGAGCAGGCGCTGTCGGCGCTCGACGGCTTCGGTCTGTCCGCCAAGCAGCTGTGCGACCTGCACGTGCTGTTCTTCAGCTACATCCAGGGCGTCGCCGTCCATCTCGAACGCGAGCGGCACGCGGCCGGCACGTCGGGGCTGACCGAGGACGAATGGCTGGCCACGCAGGCGCCCGGCCACACGGCGATCATGGCCGGCGGGCGCCATCCCGTCTTCACGCGGATGCTCACGACGCTGGAAGAGGACGGTTACGACCTGGATCTCGACGAGCTTTTCGAGCTCGGGCTGCGCTCGCTGCTCGACGGCGTCTCGCTGCGGCTGGCATGAGAAAACGCGCCCACCTCGGGGTAGGTGGGCGCGTTTTCCCGGACCGAGGCGTCAGTCCGCGATCTGGAGCACCACGCGGATGTTGGCCTTCGGCATGTGCTGGTAGGCCTCCTCGGCCTTCTCCAGGGGGAACACCTCGTACACGGGCCGGATGCCACGCAGCACGGCGAAGTTCAGCGTGTCCTCGCTGTCGCGGGCCACGCCGCTGTACCAGCCGGAGAGGTTCAGCCGGTAGTCCGCCAGCGTGTGGCCGGTGACCTGGATCGGGTTCTGGCCTTCGAGCACGATCACCTGGCCGTTGGGGCGGATGCCGTTGATCAGCTCCGACTGCATCTCGGCGCGGTCGACCGTGCCGAGGATCACCGAGGCGCCGCCCATCTTCTTCAGGGACTCGCCGACGCTGCCTTCGTTGCTGTCGATGTACTCGTCCGCGCCGAGATTGCGGGCCAGCTCCTCCTTGGCGCGGCCGCGGTTGATCGCGACGGTGCGGAAGCCCATCTTGTTGGCGAACTGCACGGCGAGGTGGCCGACGCCACCCACACCTTGCACGGCGACGAGATCACCGGGGCCGGCCTTGGCGTGGCGCAACGCGTTGAAGGCGGTGATGCCGGCGCACATCAGCGGCGAGGCCTCGGCGAACGTCAGGCCTTCGGGGATCCGGGCGACCGCGTCCTCGGGGGCGACCATGTACTCGGCATAACCGCCGTCGAAGGACGTGCCCGTGATCGTGCGGCTGTCGCAGTTGACGAAGTCGCCGCGGCGGCAGTACTCACACGTGAAGTCGACCCCGCCGGACCAGCCCACCCCGACCTTGTCGCCGACCTTCCACAGGGTCACGGCGTCGCCGACCGCGTCGACGACACCCGCGATCTCGTGCCCGGGCACGCGCGGCAACTTGGTGCCGAACAGCGCCATGCGGGGGATGATCTCGCCGCCGCACACGCCGCACGTGTGCACCTTCACCCGCACCTGGTTGGGCTTCGGCTCGGGGATCGGCAGTTCGACCTGCACGAACGGGCCACCCGGTTGCTGAACCTGAGCCGCGCGCATTGTCCCTGTCATTTTCCCACAATTCCTTTCGGTGGTCAGTGCATTCCGCCGTCGCAGACGAGCTGCTGTCCGGTGATCAACGCGGCTTCGTCTCCGGCGAGAAATGCCGTCACACCCGCGACGTCTTCCGTGGTGCCCAATCGCCCGATCGGGACCATTTCGATCAAACTGCGCTTGTATTCGTCGTTGGCCGGGTCGGTGAAAATCCCGGCGCCGTCGATCGGGCCGGGCACCACCGTGTTCACGGTGACGCGGCGCGGGCCGAGCTCCATCGCGAGCACCTTCACCAGGTATCCGGTGGCGACCTTGCTGGTGCCGTAGAGGCCGACGCCCAGCTGCGGAACCGTGGTGGTGTTCGAGGAGATGGTGATGATGCGGCCACCGTCGGCGATGCGGCGGGCGGCCTCGCGCAGCACGAAGTACGGGCCCTTGGTGTTCACCCGGAAGAGGAGATCGAAGTCTTCTTCCGTGACGTCCGTGACGGGGATGTTGACCTTTTCCATTCCCGCGTTGGCCACGACGATGTCGATCTTGCCGAACTCGGCCACGGCCGCGTCGTACAGGTCGACGATGCCGTCCACCTGAGACACATCGGCCGCGTGCACCAGCGCCTTCACACCGTGCGCTTCGGCCGCCTTTTTCACCTCTTCCGCGGCGGTTGCGTCGCGGGAGTAGTTGATGACCACGTCGGCGCCCTGCTCCGCCAGCCGGAGCACGATGGCCCTGCCCAGGCCTTTCGACGATCCCGTGACGAGGGCCACTTTACCGCTCAGACTCATAGGTGCTCCCCTGTGTCAATACAGCTATGGTCCGGCCGGGATGCGGGAAAGGGAAACACCGGATCCTTGTGGTTGCCACAACGAACCGTTGTGGCGAGGATCGGGCGGTGGACCTGAATCTGCGCCTGCTCAAAGCCCTCGAAGCCGTGGCCGACGAGGGCAGCATGACTCGCGCGGCCGGGCGGCTCATGATGACTCAGCAGGCGGTCAGCGGGCAGATCCGGCAGCTCGAGCGCGTGGCCGGCACCCCGCTGGTCCGGCGCCGGTCCTCCGGCGTCGAGCTCACCCCGGCGGGGCAGGTGTTCCTGAAGCAGGGGCGCGAACTGCTCAGCGCTTGCTCGGCGATGGTCTCGGAGGCGCGGCTCGTCGGTTCGGGCCTGTCCGGGCGGCTGCGGATCGCGTTCAAGGCGCAGAGCACCGCGCACTTCCTGCCCGACGTCGAGTCGTCGCTGCGCCGCGTCGCGCCCGACGTGCAGGTCGACGCCCTCGCCGTCCACACGCTGCCCGACGAGCTCGACGCGCTGGCCGCGGGCACCGCCGACGCCGCGTTCCTGTGGCTCCCCATCGGCGACGACCGCCGGTTCGTCGCGCACTGGCTGCTCGACGAGCCGCGCTGGGTCGCGCTGCCGCCCGGGCACCCGCTGGCCACGCGGACGTCGCTGAAGGTGGCGGATCTGGTGTGCGAACCGATCGTCGGACCGCGCGACGGGATGCCCGAGGCGGTGGTGAAGTTCTGGTTCATCGACCCGCGGCCGGACGGCACCCGCGCGGTCTACGGGCCGCAGGGCCGCACGCCGGAGGAGTGCCTGCACCACGTGGCGGCCGGGCGCGGCTCGTGGATCGCGCCGGCGTCGACGGCCGCGTACTTCCCGTACCCGCGGCTGGTGTGGCTGCCCCTGGAGGACGCGGCGCCGTTGGGGCTGGCGCTGATCTGGCTGCGGGAGAATTCGAACCCGCTGCTGGACCTGCTGTTGGAGGAGAGCAAGCGGGTGACGCGGCCGACTCCGGCGTGAGTGCGGACCGCGGGTCCTTTTCGGACTGTGGGGCCGGGTCGGTCGTCTCCGTGGAGGTGCCGGTGTCGGTTGACGGCGGTGATCAGCCGCTGGTGGTCCTTTGGCTCGGTCGTTCTCCGGGATTTCGCTACGTCGGCGATGACGTCGCCGCGGCCGCTTCGTGATCACATTGGATTGTCGGGGGCGACCTCTATGCTGTGTGTGTCCGGTTGATGACGGAGGGGGATCGGGCGTGGTTGAGTCACCGATGCCGCAGGGGCGCGTGCTGGCTTTCGTGCTCGCAGGTGTTGCCGGGGTGTGCGAAGTGCTGCTGGTGTGGAACGAGATCGCGGAGCTGAGCTACAACTTTGATTTAAACCCCGGGCCCTATTTCCACCTGGTGATCGCTTTGCTCGGCCTCGGCGTGCTTCTGGGCGCGGCGCTACTGGCCGCGCGCCGGCCACGGGTGGCGCGGGTGTTGATGCTGGGCGCGGTCGTGCAGGTGGTCCTCGCGGTACCCGGCTCGATGCGGATCCTGGGGATCCGGCGGGCAAGTGCCTTCGACGACGTGTTCCTGCCGGCCGGGTTGGCCGCGGTGATCGCGGTGCTGCTGTGGGTGCCCGCCGTGGCGGTGACTCTGCCGGAGGTCATGCCACGCTTCGCCGGCGGGCCGGGCTGGCAGCCGGGGTACGGCGGCGGTCCGGCAGGTTGGCCGGGCGCGGGGATGCCGGGGGCGGTTCCTGGCCAGCAGTGGCAAGGGGTTCCGGGGCAGACGATGGCCGGGCCGGTTGTTGGGCAACAGTGGCAAGGGGTTCCCGGGCAGGCGATGGCCGGGCCGGTTCCTGGGCAACAGTGGCCGGGCGCCGCTGGTGCCGGGTATGCGTGGCCGAGCGCGGTCCCGGGACAGATTCCCGGAGCCGCAATGCCGGGCTCCGCTCCTGGACAGCAATGGCCCGGCCCCGGCGGTGCGCGGCAAGCGTGGCCGGGCAGCGCGATACCGGGGCAGGTCCCTGAAGGCGCAATGCCGGGCTCCGTTCCAGGACAGCAATGGCCCGGCGCCGGTGGAGGTGGGCAAGCCTGGCCGGGCGGCGCAATGCCGGCCGGGCCGGCATCACAGGGGTTCGTGCCACCCGGTCCGGAGTGGGTCGGCTCGGTGCCGCCAGGACCGCAGGTGCCGGGGTCCGGCGCGCCAGCAGCACCGCAGCAGCAGTACCCGCCGCCCGGGCCGTATCCGCCGGCGTCGCGCTGAGCGGCGTCCGGGCGGGGGCGGAAAAACCGGGGTTCGCCGGGCGGGGTGAGGCCTTAAGGTTCCAGGCATGGGTCAGGTGTTGCCGGTCGAGTTCAGTGACGGCGAGGTGCGCGAGATCGAGCGGCAGGCGGCCGCCGAGGGGCGGAGCCTGCAGGAGTACGTGCGGGAGACGCTGATGGCCGCCGTGACGTCGCGCGCGCAGCAGCGTGCGACGGTGCTCGACCACGTGCTGGACGCGAGCGCGGGCCTCAACGAGCGGCTGGCGCGATGACCGAGTACCTGACGATCCACGACCTGATGGTCGTCGCGCGGCGGGTGGTGCGCGGCGAGCTCGCGGTGCGCGACACGGGCATCCTGGCGGCCGCCGCAGCGCGCCCGCGCACGTCGGTGTTCGGCGAGGACGCCTACCCCGGCGTGTGGGAGAAGGCGGCCGCCCTCATGGAGTCGCTCGGCCGCGGCCACCCCCTCATCGACGGCAACAAACGCCTCGCCTGGACCGCCACCTGGTTCTTCCTCGGCCTCAACGACAAACCCCTCCGCACGCCCCTCGACGAGGACGCCGCCGAACCCTTTGTCCACGACGTCGTCCAGGGCAACCTCGACCTGCCCCGAATCGCGTCCCGCCTGGCCGACTTCGCCTAGCCACGCGGCCACGTCTCACCGACGTCGCCCATCGGCTCGAAGGCGGGAACTCCACCGAGAGAGACCGAACCTCTCGTGGCCGGACGCACCCTGCCGTGGGCCCGGGCGAAGTGTCACCGAGCGCCGGCCTCCCACTGTGCCGTCTGCGCGTCGACCAAAGCCGTCAAGTTGCCCAACGTCAGGGAGAAGTCGTCGACGTGGAGGCCGAGGCCGCCGCTGGACGGGGGGCCGACCAGGGTGTCGCCGCCGGTGAGTTGGAGCCAGGAGGCGGTGCCGCCGGGGACGGGGCGGAAGGTGCAGGCTCCGGAGAACTCGCCGGGGTAGCGGGCAAAGCCGGTGGGGAACGTCGGCAGAGAGGCGCCGAGGAGGACGGCGGTGAGGTGGCCGTTGGGGAGAAGAGCGTTGCCCTGCACCAAAGTCCGGGTCGGGAGCCGGGTGTCGAGTGGGGTGGTCGCGTCGGGAGCGGTGCCGGCGAGCAGGGCGGCGGGGTTGGTGCAGAGGATGCGGTGGCCGGGCGTCGAGGAGAGGCCGAAGGTGGAGCCGGGCGGCGGGACCGTTCCCGCGGGTTGCTTGTACGACGAGTAACCGGCCACGCAGCCGACCGGCGCCGGCACGGCAGCCGACGCGCGCGAGCACACCGGCAGGTGCTGGAAAGCCGCGTCCGGGTCGGAGCCGCCGCCGGAGGGGCGGTCGGTGGGGACCTGGACGTTGCCGCCGAGAAGCAGCGCGCTCACCAACGAAGGCTGTACGTCGGGGTGGCCGTCCACGCGGTCGCGCAGGAGCGAGGCCGCGTCGGCGGCTCCCTGCGAGTGGCCGATCACGACCACCCCGCGGCGACGGTGCGTGACCGGGTCGATGTTGTAGTCGCGCCAGTAGGTGTCCCACGCCTGTTCGACGTCTTCGAGGCCCAGCGCGTAGTCGGGGTCCGTGCCGGTGAGCACGCCGACGATGTGCGCGGCCAGCGGGGCCTGCCGGTACTCGGGCACGAACATGCGGCAGTGGCTGAGCAGCGGACCCACCTGGGCGTAGGTGACGGCGGCCGCGGCGTCGTCCGGGCCGGGTGGCAGCGAGCCGATCTGCAGCGCCGGGTTCGAGAGCAAGTCGACGGTCGGGTAGACGTAAAAACAGTCCACCGGAGGGGCCGCCGGCGGCTCGAACGGTTCCACCACACTCGCACCGGGCTCCACCCGAGTGGTGTCGAACGTCACCCGGCCGGGCGACGCGGGGTAGCCGGCCGTGAAGCTGCCGCCGGGCGTCGCGATCTGCGGGTCACCCGCCAGGTTCTGGTTGCACGGGTTCGCGGCCATCCCCGGCAGGCACACCCACACCGGGTGGTCGAGCGGCGCCGTGCCCGGCGGTGGCGCAGCGGCGGCGGCCGGGACGGCGGCCGCGAGGCCGAACACGGTCGTGAGTGCCAGCAGGATCACGCTTTTCCGCACGCTCGAACGCTCCTTCACCGGGTGGACGGGTCCCCCGTAGGCTGGCAGGAGCGAAGCCGATCCGGGAGGTGAGTCGTGCCGTCACTCAATCCGTTGCGCCTGCTGCGCAAGTGGACGGACTGGTTCGAAAACCGCGGCGTGTACATCCCCGGCGAGGAGAGCCGCGCGGTCGACCCGGTGCGTGACTTCGGGTGGCTCATGGTCGCGTGGGGCGCCGGCGTGGCGATCTTCATCCTCTTGTTCGCCTTCGCCGTTTAAGTGGCACATCGGTGACGACTGTCACCCGGAGTGCCCTTTCGGTCACGGATCGGCCACGGCTGTACACCAGGTCCGCGTCTTCGTGCGCGCGCACGTGCACATGCAGGGACAGTGGAGCGGGTCGACTTCGGTCACTACGCCGAACGGCCCGAGACCCCGCCCCGACTGGAGTAAACCGAGATGGCGCCCGCGCGCACCCCCCAGCTGTTGCTCTCCGCCTGTTTGCTGATGGCGGTGGCGGCCTGCGGGGTCGACGCGCAGGAAGGCACGGCGGCGCTCGGCGGTGGCGGCGCCCCCGCGAAGGCCGCGGCCGCGCAGACTCCGCGTGACCTGCAGTTCGGCGCGGAACACCGGTTCGCCAGCGGCCTCACGATCTCGGTGTCCGCCCCGCAGTCGTTCCAGCCCAGCCCCGCGGCGTACCCGCGCAGCTCGCGCGCGGCGTCGTTCGGCATCGAGATCACCAACAACGGCGCGGATTCGTACCGCTTGTCCGGCCTCACGGTCGTCGCGATGATCAACGGACGCCCGACCAAACAGGTCGTCGACGCCACCCAGGGCCTCGGCGGCATCACCGACGCGGGCAAAGACCTGCAGCAGGGCCGCTCGGCGCAGCTGACGCTCGCGTTCGCCGTGCCCGACCGCACCACGCAGCTCACGGTGCAGCTGCGACCCAGCGCGAGCGAGCCCGCCGTGGCCACGTACTGCGGCGCCGTCTGATCACCAACCCGGCCAAAAGCCGCCTGGCGCCCACGTGGCACGTAACCGTTGCCACGAGGCCATTCGGCCGTGGCTGTGGTCGGATTGGCAACGATCGGCACAGTACGCTGCGTTCATGACCGAGCAGCGACTCTCCCCCGGCGACGCCGCCCCCGACTTCACCCTGCCCGACAGCACGGGCAAGAGCGTCTCCCTCAGTGACTTCCGCGGCCAGTCCGTCGTCGTGTACTTCTACCCGAACGCCGGCACGCCCGGCTGCACCAAGCAGGCCTGCGACTTCCGCGACAGCCTCGCCCAGCTCAACGACGCCGGCTACCAGGTCCTCGGCATCTCCCCGGACAAGCCGGCGAAGCTCGCGAAGTTCGTCGAGAACGAGCAGCTGACCTTCCCCCTGCTCTCCGACGAGGACAAGCACGTCCTCACCGCGTGGGGCGCCTTCGGTGAGAAGAAGAACTACGGCCGCGTCTACCAGGGCGTCATCCGCTCCACCTTCATCGTCGACGCGGACGGCAAGATCGCGCACGCCTTCTACAACGTCCGCGCGACCGGTCACGTCGCGAAGCTGATCCGCGACCTCGGCATCGCTGCCTGAGCTGCCTGACGCGCACCAGCCGCCCGGGCGAGGGGTTCACTCTGGCGGGCCGGCGGCGGGGAAGCGCAGCGTGAACGTCGACCCCTCACCCAGCGTGCTCTCCACAGAGACCGTCCCGCCGTGGGCTGCCGCCAGGTTGCGGACGATGGCGAGCCCCAGGCCGCTGCCGCCGCTCGCGCCGCGGGTGCGGGCCTTGTCGGCGCGCCAGAAACGGTCGAAGACGTGCGGCAGGTCGTCGGCGGCGATGCCGATGCCGGTGTCGGCGACGGAGAACACGACGTCCGCGTCGACGCGGGCGGCGCTCACCGTGACGGTGCCGCCGTGAGGGGTGTGGCGGACGGCGTTGGACACGAAGTTGTCGATGGCCTGCCGCAGGCGCACCGGGTCCGCTGTGACGGCCGGGTCGGCCATCGGCTGCACGACCAGCCGGACGCCCGCCGCGTCGGCGCGGGCGGTGTGGGCCGCGGCGAGCTGGGTGAGCAGGGAGTTGGCGTCGATGGGCTCGGGGTGCACGCGCAGGGCTCCGGCGTCGGCGAGGGCGAGGTCCTGCAGGTCGTCGACGATGTGCTGCAGGTGCAGCGCCTCTTCGAGCAGCGACGCGACGAGCTCGTCGTCGAGGCGGCTCACGCCGTCCTGTGTCGCCTCCAGCCAGCCGCGGATGTTGGACAGCGGCGTGCGCAGCTCGTGTGCGATGTCGCTGACCATGGCCTTGCGCGCGGTCTCCAGCTTCTCGCGCGCCTCCGACATGTCGTTGAACGCCCGCGCCAGCCGCGCGATCTCGTCCTTGCCCTTCACCTTCACGCGCGCACCGGCCTCGCCCGCCTCCATGCGCTGGGCCGCGCCCGTGAGCGCGTGCAGCGGCCGGATGAGCCGGATCGACGCGAGCCCGGTGGCCACGACCGTGAGCACGAGGATCGCGCCCGCCACCTCGGCCAGGCGCACCTGGTTGTCCGCCGACAGCGTGAATCCGCTCGGCGGCTGGTCACTGCCCTTTTCGGTGATGTAGAGCCACGCCGCGGGCGCGACGTAGGGCGTCAGCTGCTCGCGACGCGCGGAGGTCACGCAGTTCTGTGTGACGGTGTCCGTCGCGCCGGTCTCGGGCCCGATGAACGTCCACGACAGCGACAGCTGCGCCGCCGGCGCGCTCTGGTCGCTGCGGCCGAGGCAGGCGTTCACGAGATCCGACAGCTTGTCGAGCGCCGCCTGCTCGGTGTCGGTGGGCTGCTCCAGGGTCGCGCCGTTGCACCGCGACAGCGCGAACGGGTCCTGGGCCACCACACGCGGGTGCCCAGCGGGCGATCTCTCGATGCTGCCGAGGCTCCCGCGCTCCTGCACACACCGGAGCACCCGCTGCGCGATGGCCGAAAGATCCGTTTTTTCGTTCTGCGGCAAGGCATACGGGCCCACCGCCTCGGGATCGATCCGGTCCGGGGTGGACTGCACGCCCAGCCCTGGGTCGACCGACAACGGGTCGATCACCACCGACGGCTGCGGCGGCAACCGGCCCGGATCGGCGTCGGAGCTCGCGATCACCTGGCCCTTGGGCGTCGCCAGCACCACACGCCGGCCGGTGGCTTCCGCGTAGCTGCGCACGACCTTGCCGACGCCGTCCCAGTTCGGGTGCGTGGCCGCGTAGCCGAGCAGGCCCTGGTAAATGGTGCCGTCGTCGGCGAAGACTTGGCCCTGCTCCTGACGGATCGCTCCCGTGGTGGTGCGCGCGGCCAGCCACGCCGTGGCCGCGATCGCGCACACCGCGACCAGCGCCGACACCGCGATCAGCCGGACGAGCAGGCTACGCCGCATCAGGCGGTCCCGCCGTGAGCTTGTAGCCGACGCCGTACACGGTCAGCAGCCGCTTGGGCTTGCGCGGCGCCGTCTCGATCTTCTTGCGCAGGTTCATCACGTGGACGTCGATCGCGCGCTGGGTGATGTAGCGGTCGAAGCCGTGCAGGTGCTCCAGCAGCTGCCCGCGCGTGAAGACCTGGTCCGGGTGCGCGGCCATCACCTCGAGCAGCCGGAACTCGCCGGGCGTGGTCTCGACCAGCTGCCCCGACACCGCCACCTCGTGCCGGCCGACGTCCACCGTCAGCGCGCCGACGCACAGCGGACCACCCGAGGGTACGACGCTTTTGGTGCGGCGCAACAAAGTCCGCACGCGGGCCATCAGTTCGCGCGGGCTGTACGGCTTGGTGATGTAGTCGTCCGCCCCGAGATCCAGGCCACGCAGCAGATCGTCCTCTGTGGACCGTGCGGTCAGCATCAGCACGGGCACGTCGGACTCGGCGCGCAGGATCCGGCACACCTCGAGCCCGTCCATGCCGGGCAGCATGACGTCGAGCACGAGCAGGTCCGGCGGGCGGCGGCGGACGAGGTCGAGCGTCTCGCGGCCGTCGGGCACGACCACCACCGAGTGGCGTTCCCGCTCGAGGTAGCGGCGGACGAGCTCCGCTTGCTTCGGGTCGTCCTCCGCGAGCACGATGTCTGCGCACATGCTGCGAGCATAAGGATCTCCGCCGGTGCGGGCGACCCAGCGCCGCGGGAACACCGGATCAGCACCGCTTCCTGACGGCTTCCTGACAATTCGCCGCGATAGTGGCCTCCGGACCCGCCGGCTCAGTCCACTTCGGACGCGCCGGGTGAGCGAAATCGGAGAAGCGATGATGGAGGCCGTCAGTGGCCGGTAAGTCCCGGCGGCGCACGATCGCCGTCTCAGCCTCGGCCGCCGTGGTGGTGCTGCTCGGCGTCGCCGCGTACGTGGCCATCGACCACGGCCGCGGCACGGCGGAAGCCGCGGCTCCCCCACCGGCCGTGACCACCGTGGCAGTGGCCAAGACCGATCTGTCGAACACGCGGACGTTCACCGGCACCCTCGGCTTCGGCACGCCGGAGCCGCTCAAGGGCGCGGGTGCCGGCGTGGTCACGCAGCTGCCGGACATCGGCACCGTGGCCCAGCGCGGGAAGCCGCTGTACTCCGTGAACGGCGTGGATGTGCCGGTGTTCTTCGGCGACACCCCGCTGTTCCGCAAGCTCGACAACCCCGACCTGACCGGCCCCGACGTCGCCACGGTGGCCGACAACCTCGCCCGCCTCGGCTACTCCGTCGGCGCTCGCGCGAAGGACCTGCAGAAGGCGAAGTTCACGTTCGCCGACGCGTTGAAGAAGTGGGAGAAGAAAGCCGGCCTGCCAGACACGGGCACGCTCGACGTCGGCCAGGTCGTGGTGCTGCCCGGCGAGGCGCGCGTGAACAGCGTGACGGCCCAGCTCGGCGACCCCGCCGCGGGCCCGCTGCTCACCACGACGCCGACGACCAAGGTCGTGGTCGCGCCCGTCGACGCGGCGGAGGTCGGCTCGGTCAAGACCGGCATGGCCGTGATGATGGTGCGCCCCGACGGCAAGGAGATCCCGGCGAAGGTGTCTTCGGTCAGCACCGCCGTGACCGGTGGCGACGCGTCGGGCGGCGACCCGACCCAGGGGCCGCCGAAGATCAACGTGACCGTGGTGCCCGTGAACGCGTCCGACGTCGCCGACCTCGACTCGGCTTCGGTGCAGGTCGAGGTGGCCACGGAGACCCACGCCGGGGTGCTGGCCGTTCCGCTCGGCGCGCTGGTCGCGTTGCGCGAAGGCGGGTACGCCGTGCAGCTGCAGGGCGGGAAGCTCGTGCCGGTGAAGACGGGCATGTTCGCCCGCGACCAGGTGGAGATCAGCGGCCCGGGCATCACCGAGGGCCTGCGGGTGGTGACGACCTCGTGACGCCGGTGCTGGCCCTGCGCGGGGTGAGCAAGCACTACCCCGGGGGCGTGAAGGCGCTCGACGACGTGTCGCTCGCCGTCGCCGAGGGCGAGCTGCTGGCGATCGTGGGACCGTCCGGTTCGGGCAAGTCGACGCTGCTGAACATCGTCGGCACGCTCGACCTGCCGACTTCCGGCACCGTCGAGCTCGGCGGCCAGGACGTGACGCAGCTGAGCGACCGGCGGCTGTCCGCGCTGCGCGGGCGGTGGCTCGGGTTCGTGTTCCAGCAGTTCCACCTCACCGACGGCCTCAGCGCGGCGGAGAACGTGGCCACCGGCCTGCTGTACGCGGGGGTGCCGCGCAGGCAACGTCGTCCGCTGGCTTTGGAGGCGCTCGGGCGGGTCGGGCTCGCGCACCGCGTGGACCACCGGCCGCACGAGCTCTCCGGTGGTGAACGCCAGCGGGTCGCCATCGCGCGGGCCGTGGTGAACGACCCCGCGCTCGTGCTCGCCGACGAGCCGACGGGCGCGCTCGACACCGCCAACGGCCGCGCCGTGCTGGAGCTGCTCCACGGCCTCAACGCCGAAGGAACGACCATCGCGATCATCACGCACGACCGCGACATCGCGGCGAGCCTGCCGCGGCGCATCGAGTTCCGCGACGGCCGGATCGTGCAGGACCTCGTGGTGAGTGCCGCGTGAGCACCGCACTCGACACGCGCCCGGTGCGCCTGGGCCTGCGCGACGTCCTGCGGCTCGGCCTGCTCGGCATCAGCACCCGGCGGCTGCGCGCGACCCTGTCGGCGCTCGGGATTTCACTCGGCATCGCCACGATGATCGTGGTCACCGGCATTCCCGCCTCCAGTCAGGCCGCGTTGCTGGACAAGCTGACGGCGCTGGGCACGAACATGCTGCGCGCCGAACCGCAGCCGAACCAGACGCCGCCGGTGCTGCTGCCGGAGTCGTCCGTCGGCAGCGTCGCCCGGATCGGCCCGGTGACGACGGCGGCGGCCGTCGCGAACACGCACCAGACCGTGCGGCGTTCCGATCTGACCGACCCGCTGGACGGCTCGGGTCTCGCCGTGCTGGCGAGCAGCCCGGACCTGCTGTCCGCGCTCAACGGCACCGTGCAGAGCGGCAAGTTCCTCGACGCGGCAACGCAAAACCTGCCCGCGGTCGTGCTCGGCTACGTCGCGGCTTCGCGGCTCGGAATCCCCGCGGTGACGCCCGGGCGGCCCGCGCCGATCGTGATGATCGGCAAGCAGTGGTACACCGTGACGGGGGTGCTGGCGCCGATGCCGCTCGCACCGGACATCGAGCGCGCGGTGCTCGTGGGCTGGGGCTCGGCGAAGCAGTTCCTCGGCTTCGACGGTCACCCGACGGTGATCTACGTGAAGGCCCGCGAGGACGCGATTCCCGACGTACGCGCGGTTTTGCCCGCGACGTTGTACCCGCAGCTACCAGGGCTGGTGTCGGTGAGCCGGCCGTCGGATGCGTTGGCGGCGAAGCAGGCGAGCCAGACGACGTTCTCCGCGTTGTTCCTCGGGCTGGCGGGTGTCGCGCTGCTGGTCGGTGGGGTCGGCGTGGCCAACACGATGTTCATCTCGGTGCTGGAACGCCGCCGCGAAATCGGCCTGCGCCGCGCGTTGGGGGCGACGCAGGGGCAGATCCGCGGGCAGTTCCTCACGGAGGCCGTGGCGCTGTCAGGTCTCGGCGGTTTGGCGGGGACGGTGCTGGGGATCGTCGTGACGCTGCTTTACACGACGTACCAAGGGTGGCCGCCGGTCATCCCGCCGCTGTCCGTGGCCGGCGGCGTGGCGGGCGCGCTGGTGGTGGGGGCGCTGGCGGGGATCCACCCGTCGATCCGCGCGTCGCGGCTCACGCCGACGCAGGCGCTGGCAACGACATGAGGGGGCTTCGAATGTCCAAAGTGGTCTGGCTCGCGGGGTTGGTGCTGGTGCTGGCGGCGTGTTCGTCGCCGGCTGATCCCAGCCCTCAGGTCGCTTCGCTGGGTACGCCTTCGGTTTCGGCGCCCTCCTCGGCGCCTGCTTCGACGGACGCCGACAGCGGCCGCCCCCGCCACCGCGTCGACGAGTCGCCGGAGGACTCCCAGCGGCTCATCGAACCGTGGCGCACCTGCATGAAGGACCACGACGCGGACGTCGACCAGCAGCCCCACAGCATCGCGGGCGCCGAACAGTGGTCCAACGACCACCAGGCCGCCGGCGACGCGTGCCGGTCCAAGCTGCCCCTGCTGCCGTGGGGCGAGGACCCGGCGAACCCGGCGTACAAGGACAACCTGCACCGCCGGGTCTCTTGCATGACGTCGCAAGGCATGCACGTCGCCGAAGACCCGGACGACGACGAGTCCCCGTGGCACTACACGAGCAACAACCAGCCGCCGAACTCGGACAAGATCGAGCAGGGGTGCGAAGTCCAGGTGATGGGCCCGAGCGACAAGTAGCCGCCCCCGCCCCGATGCGGCGTTGGTTGCGTTCGACGCACCCCATGCGGCGTTCGGTGCGCTCAGTGCACCGAACGCCACCATGGGTGCTTGGGAACCAGCCCTGTCAACCCGTGGGGAGGTCGC
>NZ_JBEYSJ010000043.1:0-79288 GCF_040704195.1 Amycolatopsis sp. NPDC047767 | reverse complement strand
GACGGCGTACGGCATCGACTTCCTCGACCCGGCCGTGAACGCGTCCGTGCGGGTGGGCACGCTTTCCCGCCTTGACAAACCGACCCAGACCGTAGTGACAATCAAAAATCGGGGTGCCCACCACCCACCCCTATATCCGGCAATGGTGTGCGCAGCACGCCGAGCCGAACAACCCAAAAGCCCCTACTGCCGATACCCCTCAACCTCACCCACAGACCGCACCTTCGCCTCATCCGGGTTCTCATGGAACTCCGCCCGAGCGCGCCGCTGCCTCAACAGGTCCCAGCACTGATCGAGCTCCTGCTCGACCTTCGTCAGCTTCGCCTGGTCATCCCCGGACAGCCCGGTGCCGACCGATTGCGACCGCAGCTGGTGCTCCTCCGCGATGAGCTCGTCGATGCGGCCCAGGATCTCGCCGTTCGCCATGGGTGGTCCTCCTCACCTCGTACTTCCGGCCCATGACGCTACCCGGCGCCGGGGAATTCCCGCCCGGCGCCGTCCGTTGAAGCCACCATGAGCACCGTTGAGCTGACCACCGCCAACTTCGACCAGACCGTGACCGACAACGACTTCGTCCTGATCGACTTCTGGGCGAGCTGGTGCGGGCCGTGTCGCCAGTTCGCGCCGGTGTACGACAAGTCGTCGGAGAAGCACTCCGACATCGTCTTCGCCAAGGTCGACACGGAGGCCGAGCAGCAGCTCGCCGCCGCGTTCGACATCCGGTCCATCCCGACGCTCGCCGTGATCCGCGACAAGACGCTGATCTACGCGCAGCCGGGCGCGCTGCCGGAGTCGGCGCTGGAGGACCTCATCCGCCAGGCCCGTGAGGTCGACATGGACGAGGTCAAGAAGGCCGCCGAGCAGGCCGCCCAGGAGCAGGCCTGACGCACCGACCCCGAGCAGGGGCAGGACCGACGACGAAGGCCCCCTCAACCACGGATGACGTGGTCGAGGGGGCCTTCGCAGGTTCTCAGGACCGGGTGACGAGCCCCCGCAGGAAGAACGCCAGGTTGGCCGGACGCTCGGCGAGCCGGCGCATGAAGTAGCCGTACCACTCGTCGCCGCACGGCACGTACACGCGCATCGTGCGGCCCTCGGCCGCGAGGTTCTTCTGCTCCTCCGGGCGGATGCCGTAGAGCATCTGGAACTCGTGGTCGCCGGGCTTGCGGCCGTTGTCGGCGGCCAAGCGCTTCGCGATGGCGATCATCCGCGGGTCGTGCGAGGCCACCATCGGGTAGCCCTCGCCCGCCATCAGCACGCGCAGGCAGCGCACGTAGGACTGGTCGACCTCGGCCTTGTCCTCGAACGCCACCGACGAAGGCTCCGCATACGCGCCCTTGCACAGCCGCACCCGCGACCCCGCGCCGGACAGCTCACGGCAGTCCTGCTCGGTGCGCCGCAGATACGCCTGCAGCACCGCCCCCACCCACGGGTACTCGCCGCGCAGCTCACGCAGGATCGCGAGCGTCGAGTCCGTGGTGGTGTGGTCCTCCATGTCGAGCGTCACCGTCGCGCCGACGGCCTCGGCCGCCGCGCAGATCTTGCGTGCGTTCTCCAGCGCCACGCCCTCGCCGTCGCCGGGCAGGAACTGCCCGACGGCCGAGAGCTTCACCGAGACGTCCGCGCCGGCGGCGAGGCCCTGCTCGGCGAGTGCCGAGAGCAGTTCCTCGTACGCCCGCACGGTGCCGGCCGCCTGGGTGGCGTCGGTCGTGTCCTCGCCGAGGTGGTCGATGGTGATCGACCGGCCGTCGGCGGCCAGCTCGCGCGCGGCGCGCACGGCGTCGGCGGTCGTGGACCCGGAGACGAAGCGGCGCACGACGGATCGCGTCGCGGGCACGGCTTCGATCAACGCGCGCATCCGCTTCGATCGGGCGGCGGCGAGCAACGGGGCACGCAACATGGCGGTCTCTCCCTCAGCCCTGGTGCGGGTAGCGCACGGTGGTCGGCGGCACGAACGTCTCCTTGATCGAGCGCGGGCTCGTCCAGCGGAGCAGGTTGAAGATCGAACCGGCCTTGTCGTTGGTGCCCGAAGCGCGGGCCCCGCCGAACGGCTGCTGCCCGACGACGGCACCGGTCGGCTTGTCGTTGACGTAGAAGTTGCCCGCCGTGTAGCGCAGCGCCTGCGAGGCCTTGGCGACGGCAGCGCGGTCGTTGGCGATCACGGAACCGGTGAGCGCGTAGGCCGCGGTCTCGTCGATGACCTTCAGCAGCTCGTCGAACTGCGCGTCCTCGTACACGTGGACGGACAGGATCGGGCCGAAGTACTCGGTGCTGAAGATCTCGTGCTTCGGGTTGCCCGACACGAGGATGGTCGGCTGCACGAAGTAGCCCACGCTGTCGTCGGCGGTGCCGCCGGTGAGGATCTCGACCTCGGCGTCGCCCTTCACGCGCTCGAACAGCGACGCGTGCTTGTCGAACGCGCGGCGGTCGATCACGGCGCCACCGAAGTGCGACAGGTCGCTGACGTCGCCGTAGGTGATGGCCTCGGTCTCGCTGACCAGGCCGTCCTTCAGCTGCTCCCACAGGCTGCGCGGCACGTACGCACGCGAAGCCGCGGAGCACTTCTGGCCCTGGTACTCGAAGGCGCCGCGGACCAGCGCGGTGCGCAGCACGTCGAGGTCGGCCGACGGGTGCGCGAGCACGAAGTCCTTGCCGCCGGTCTCGCCCACGAGCCGCGGGTAGCTGCGGTAGCCGGCGATGTTCGCGCCGACCGTGCCCCACAGGTGCTGGAACGTCGCGGTGGAGCCGGTGAAGTGGATGCCCGCGAGGTCGCGGTGTGTGAGCGCCACCTCGGACACGGCCTTGCCGTCGCCCGGGAGCAGGTTGATCACGCCCGGCGGCATGCCGGCCTCTTCGAGCAGCCGCATCGTCAGGTGCGCGGCGAAGCTTTGCGTCGGCGACGGCTTCCACAGCACGGTGTTGCCCATCAGCGCGGGCGCGGTGGGCAGGTTGCCGGAGATCGCGGTGAAGTTGAACGGCGTGATCGCGTAGACGAAGCCCTCGAGCGGGCGGTGCTCCATGCGGTTCCACACGCCGGGCGAGCTGGCGGGCTGCTCGGCGAGGATGCGACGGCCGAACTCGACGTTGAAGCGCCAGAAGTCGGCCAGCTCGCACGCGGAGTCGATCTCGGCCTGCGTCGCGGTCTTCGACTGGCCGAGCATGGTGGCGGCGTTGAGCGTGGCGCGCCACGGGCCGGTGAGCAGGTCGGCGGCACGCAGCAGCACGGCGGCGCGGTCGTCGAAGGACAGCGCGCGCCACTCCGGCGCGGCCTTGCCGGCGGCCGCGATCGCGTCCTTCGTGTCCTGCTGGGAGGCGCTGGAGATGGTGCCGAGGACGTGGCCGTGGTTGTGCGGCTCGACGACGTCGATCTTCTCGCCGCCCCCGGCGCGCTGCTCGCCGCCGACGGTCACGGTCAGGTCGACCGGACCGGCCTGACCCAGTTTCTTCAGCGCCCCTTCCAGCTCGGCGCGCTCGGCGCTGCCCGGTGCGTAGGTGTACACCGGCTCGTTCTTCGGGGCGGGTGTCTGGGTCACGGCGTCCACGGCGGCTCCCTCGGGTCTTTCACGTGCACTACTGCTTGAGATGCCCGAACCGTAACTCCGGGAAGCGCCGGCAGGTTTGTCCGACCGGCTAGAATCGTGGTGATGAACTTGTCCGATCGGATGAAGGTGATCCGGTGACCGCCGAAGCGTCCGACGGCCTTCCCGCCACCTCGTTGCGCCACGTGCTAGCGACACTGGGCGAGCCGCTCGTGCGCGTGCTGGTGGCGCCGCAAGGGCTGGGCGTGCGGGTCGACGACGTGGTGATCCTCGACCCCGAAGACCCGCCGGAGGCGCACCCGGGTGACCTCGTGCTGGTGATCGGCGCGCGCGGCCGGGCGGCGGCCGCGGCCATCCGGGCGGCCGGGCGCGGCGGCGCGGCGGCGGTGGCGGTGAAGGGCGAAGGCGGCACGGACGTGGCGGCCGACGCGGGGGTCGCGCTGCTCACGGTGGGGGCCGAGGCGCGGTGGGAGCAGGTGGAGGCGCTGGCACGCGGGGTCGTCGACGCGGCCCGCGCCGGCGGCGAGGCGGAGACCGGCGAGGTGCTGGGCGACCTGTTCGCCCTGGCCCAGACCGTCGCGACCCTCACCGGCGGGCTGGTCAGCATCGAGGACACCGCGAGCCGCGTGCTGGCGTACTCGCGCTCGTCGGACGAGGTCGACGAGCTGCGCCGGCTGTCGATCCTCGGCCGCGAGGGACCCGAGCGGTACCTGGCGATGCTGCGGGAATGGGGCGTCTACCAGCGGCTGCGCGCGGGCGAGGGCATCGTGCGGATCGACGAACGGCCGGAGCTGGGCATCCGCCGGCGCATCGCGGCCGGCATCCACGCGGGGTCGCAGCCGCTGGGCACGATCTGGGTGCAGGAGGGCGCCACGCCGCTGACCGAACAGGCCGAGGTGGCGCTGCTCGGCGCGAGCCGCACGCTGGCGCCGCAGCTCATCCGCGCTCGCACGCTGCCCAGCCCCCAGCTGCGGCTGCGGGAAGATCTGCTGGCCGGTCTGCTGGAGGGCCGCGTCGACGCCGAGTCGGTGGCCGACGACATCGGCGCCGACCCCGCGCGGCCCGCCCAGGTGCTGACTTTCGCGCTGTCGTCGACCGGTCCCGCCGCGTCGGACCGGCTGCTGCGGCGCGCGGAGCTGGTGCACCTGATCGCGGTGCACACCGCCGCGTACCGGCGCAGTGCCCTGGTGAGCGTGCTGGGCGGACGCGTCTACGCGTTGCTGCCGGATCTGCCGGAGCATTCGGACGCGGCGGTTCTGGCTCTGGCCAAGGAAATCGTGACGGCGGCGGAGCGGCACCTCGACGTGCCGGTGCGCGCGGCGCTCGGCGGGGTGGTCCCCCGGTTGTCCGACGCCGCGGCTTCGCGGGGCGATGCGGACCGGGTGCTGCTGGCGATGGCGCGTGGTCGCTGGCCTGAGGCCGTCGCGTCGCTGGCGGACGTCCGCGCCGACGTGCTGCTGTCGGAGGTGCTGGCGTACCTCGCGGACCAGCCCCGCATCCGCGATCCGCGGCTCACCGAGCTGCTGGCGCACGACGCCGACCACGGCGGGATCCTCGTGCCGGCGGTGCTGACGTACCTCGATGCGTTCGGGGACGCCCGCGCGGCGGCGAAGGCGCTGAACATCCACCCGAACACCGTGCGATACCGCGTGCGGCGGGCCGCGGAGGTGTCCGGCGTCGATCTCGGGGATCCGGCCCAGCGGCTGCTCACGCAGCTGCAGCTTCGGCTGTAGAAACGCGGTAGAAACCTTGTGCGGGCCGGAGTGCGGCCTCGCTAGGGTGCGGCATGGATCTTTTCCCCCGGGCCTGGGGCGCCCTGCAGGAAGCCGTCCACTCCCTCGACGACGCGCAGTGGGTCGCGCCGTCCGGCTGCGCCGGATGGCTGGTGCAGGACCTCGTGTTCCACCTGATCATCGGGGCGCAGGACATCCTCATCACGCTCGTGACGACCACCGACGCGCCCGCGACGCGCGACGCCGTCACCTACTGGGAGCCCGGGGAACCGGGTGACGGCACCGAAGCGGAGTCGGCGTTCGTCCGCCGCGGCGCCGCGGCGTACTCCGGGCCGGCCTCGGTGAAGCACCACTTCGACGACCTGGCCGTCGCCGCGGGGCGGGCCGCGGCGGCCGCGGATCCCGCCGCCCGCGTGGAAACTCGCGACCAGGTGCTGACGGTCGCGGACTTCCTCACGACGTATGTGGTCGAAGCGACGCTGCACCACCTGGACCTGACCCTGCACGTGTCCGGTGTGGACGGTCCGCCTGCGTCGACACTCGCGGCGACGCGGGCGATCGTGGAGGGCGTTGCCGGGCGGCCGCTGCCGTCGAGGGACGACCGGGAGGCACTGCTGCTCGCGACCGGACGGCTGCCCGCTCCGGCGGGGTTCGCCCCGGTGGCGCTGGGATGATCGGCCGGCTGAACGGCACGCTCGGCTCCGGCAAGACCACGACCGCGCGGCGCCTGGGGCCGGGTGTTCGGCAGTGGCGGCTCGATCACCTCGGCGCGGATGAGAAAACCCCGTCGTGACTTGGGAAATCGGGCACAGTGCTGGGCACGCCGCCGGCCGAGGTCGCGCGCACGATTGTGGCCGTGGTGAGCTGAGGGTTGGGGCAGCAGCGCTTCTGCCCCAACCCCCGCGCATCACGCCGTGGCGAGGCTGAACCGGCGGCGTTCGACGTCGATCTGCTCGATGCGCACCGACAGGCGGGCGCCGACTTCAGGAGCCGCGCCGCGGTCGGTCACGAGCAGGCCCTGGATGCCGGGCGCCACCTCGACGAACGCACCGAACGGCAGCTGCTGCACGACCACGCCGTCGAGCACTCCGCCCGTTGCGTGCTCGGACAGCCAAGCGCGCCAAGCGGTTTCCGCCGTGCTGGATTCCGATGTGGACAAACGATTTCACCTCCCTTCGCGAACCGCAGGAATGTCCTCGGAGTTCGCTGGGGAGGGGCGGGCCACGGGCCCGCCGGGGGGTCACGGCAAGGCCGGGTACCCCGTCTGCTCACGGCTCTCGGCCGACCCGGCAGTCATGCGTTCACCGTAGCAGTGAGGTCCGCAGCGCGTAACCGGTTTTAGGCCGAGACCGAAAGCCCGGCCAGCTCCGCGAGCGCGGCGAACGACTCGACGCGGGCGGACTGGTCGTAGGTGCTCGTGCTGACCAGGAGCTCGTGGGCACCGGTGGCCTCGACCAGTTCGCCGAGCCGGTCGGTCACCTCGGCGGGGGTGCCGCCGATCTGGCTCGCGACGATGTCGTCGAGGCGCGTGCGTTCGCGGTCGGTCTTGGGCAGGGCCAGGATCTCGTCGACGGGCGAGAGCGCCGGGAAGACGCCGTGGCTGCGCGAGTACACCGTCGACCACGCCTCGGGCACCAGCAGCCGGCTCGCCGCTTCGTGGGTATCGGCGACGGCGACCGATGTCGATACGACGACATACGGCTGGGCCCCGGTGAAGGTGTCGCGGTACCGGTGGATGGCCTCGACCATTGCCCGCTGCCCGCGCGCCGGCGCGATCACCAGCGGCAGACCCAGCTCCGCGGCGAGGCCGGCGCCGGAGCCGGTGGCCAGCAGGAACGTGGGCAGGCTCAGCCCTTCGGCCGGGATCGCGTGCACGCCGGGGTAGGCCGTCTGGTCGCCGCTGAAGAAGGCGAGCAGCTCTCGCACCTGGGCGCCGAAGTCCTCGGCCGCCTCGCGCCCCTGGCCGAGCGCCTGCCGCACGCCGTCGGTGAAGCCCACCGACCGGCCCAGCCCCAGATCGATCCGGCCCGGGAACAGCGACTCCAGCACCCCGAACTGCTCCGCCACCACCAGCGGCCGGTGGTTCGGCAACATCACGCCGCCCGTGCCCACGCGGATCCGCGACGTCACCGACGCGACCGCCGCCGCCAGCACCGTCGGCGCCGACCCGGCCACCCCGGGCACGCTGTGGTGCTCCGACACCCAGAACCGGTGATACCCCAGCCCCTCGATGTCCCGCGCGAACGCGACGGTGTCCCGCAGCGCCTGCGCACTGCCCCGCCCGCGACTGGCGGGCGACCGGTCGAGCACGGAGATCCGGAACGTCACGCCTGGATCAACACGGGCGCGTGGCCGCGGATTCCCCGGTGTGACGGGCTACGGGCGCCAGCGTTCGCTGTAGTCCGGGTGGTCCGCGTACGGCAGGGCGAGCAGCCGCAGCGTCAGGCACTAGTTCGACCCCGCCTCGTCGGCCGGGACGTGGCAGGTCTCGCACCAGTATTCGCTGCCGTACAAAGGAAAACCGGGGACCTTTTCGGACACGGTGGTGCGGTGGGCGAGCATGATGCGGCGCGTGACCTCGACCTCGTTGATCATCTGGTTCACGACGTCGAGCTCGGTGTCGCCCAGGGCGCGCACGCGCTGTTCGACCGCGACCTTCGTCTCGCCGCGGTTGAGCGCCTCGCCGGTTTTCGCCTTCTGCACCGCCTGCATGATCAGCGCCTGCCGCTGACCCACCCGCGCGGCGAGGAACGCGATCAGGTCGTCCACGAAAGGCCTCCCTCCTCGAGCCGGGCTCCTCCGGCGCGGGATAGTCGCCACGCGGCGCCGGGGCGTTACGCGCCGGATCCGTCACCGGGGGTATCCCGAGCCCGCAGCACGCTACTCCACTCCCAGTCTGACCTGCGGGAACGTTACGCAGCCGTAAAGGTGGGAATTTTTCGTGTTCGCCGAAGTTGATCACGGACGGTGAGCACCCGCGGCGACGAGGCGATCACTCGGTGTCGGACCGCGCCTTGCTCGGCTGCACGCGCTTGGGCTCGCCCGGCATTTTGGGATAGTCCGGCGGGTACGGCAGCTCCGCGCCGCCGAGGTCGCGATCGTCGCGGTCGTACCACTCCAGGAGGGTTTCGAGGCCGAACGCCGTTTCGTCCATCGGCGCGTGGAGGTCGCCGTGCTCGGCCAGGAACGCCGGGACGGTGAGCACGTCGAAGTCGTCCGGGTGCACGTCGTCGAGCATCGCCCAGGTCAGGGGCGTGGACACGGTCGCGCGCTGCGTGCCGCGGACCGACCACGTGGACGCGACGGTGCGGTCGCGCGCCGCCTGGTTGTAGTCGAGGAACACGCGGCCGCCGCGTTCCTCCTTCCACCAGGAAACGGTGGCCTTGTCCGGGATGCGGCGTTCGACCTCGCGCCCGAGCGCGATCACCGCGTGGCGCACGGCGATGAAGTCCCACTCCGGCCGGATGCGCACGAGGACGTGGACCCCGCGGCCGCCGGACGTCTTGGGGTAGCCGGTGAGCCCGGCGTCGGCCAGCACCTCGCGGACCACGCGCGCCACCGCGACGGCGTCGTCGAAGCCGGCCGAGTCCGGCGGGTCGACGTCGATGCGCAGCTCGTCCGGATGGTCCACATCGGACCGCCGGACGGGCCACGGGTGGAAGTCGAACGTGCCGAGGTTCGCCGCCCACGCGAACACGGCCGGCTCGGTCGGGCAGACCTCGTCGGCCGTGCGCCCGGACGGGAACGTGATCCGCGCGGTCTGGACCCATTCGGGCGCACCCTTGGGCACGCGTTTGGCGTAGAACCACTCGCCCGCCACGCCGTCGACGTAGCGTTTGAGCGTGGTGGGCCGCTCGCCGATCGCCCGCAGCAGCGGCTCGCCCACGGCGAGGTAGTGCTCCACCACCTGCCGCTTCGTGATGCCGCGCTCCGGGAAGTACACCTTGTCCGGGCTCGTGACCCTGACGGTGCGCTCCCCCACCTGGTACTCGACCGGATCGCCGTTCTTGGGCATGGGCCCACCGTAGCCGGATCCACGCCGATCGCCCGCCGATCACGCCGTGCCCTACCGTGGAAAGCGTGTCCGGCAGAACCAAGCTGATCCTCGCGCTCGTCGTGCTCGCCCTCCTCGCGGCGGCCGCGGTGTTCCTGCCGATCCCCGGCCCGGCGGACCTGCGCCACTGGGCGCAGGCGACCGGTCCCGCGACGCCACTGGTGCTGCTGGTCGCGTATTCGTTGCTCACCGTGGCGCCCATTCCGCGCACCGTGTTCAACCTCGCGGCGGGGCTGCTCGTCGGCAGCGTCGCGGGGATCGCGATCGGCCTGGTGGCGACGACGATCGCAGCGGGCCTGTCTTTCGGGCTCGCGCGGCTGCTGGGCCGCGACCTCGTGCCGCGCCACCTGCACCGCGCACCCGTGCGCATCGTGAACGAACGGCTGTCCGGCGGCGGTGTGCTCGCGATCACCTCGCTGCGGCTGATCCCCGTGGTCCCCTTCGCGCCGCTGAGCTACCTGTGCGGGGTTTCGACGGTCAAACCGGTGCCGTACCTGGTCGGCACGCTGCTGGGGAGCGTCCCCGGCACGGTCGCGGTGGTGGTGCTGGCCGACGCGCTGACCGGCGACACGCCGCCCGCGCTCCTGGCTTGTTACGCCGTTTTCGCCGTTGCCGGAGCCGTCGGCCTGGTCAGGGTGCTGAAGAAGCGCACTCCCGCCGTCGAGGAGGAAGAGCCCGCCGCCTCCGCACCGGCTGGCTGACGGCGGCAACATCCACCCGACCGCTACACTCGTTCGGGTGCGCGAGGGGTATCCGCGCTGAGTAAGGCCACGATCACCGGGATTTCGTCAGGAGCGGTCGCCATCGACACCGGTCAGCTGATCGCGGGGCACTACCGCCTCGTCGAGCACATTGGTAGCGGTGCCATGGGTGTGGTGTGGCGCGCCGTCGACGTGCGCCTGGAACGGTCGGTGGCGATCAAGCAGATCCTCCCCCAGCCGGGCGTCTCCGAGGCCGAACGCGACAACATGCGCCAGCGCGCCATGCGCGAGGCCAAGAACGCGGCCCGCTTCCAGCACCCGAACGCGATCGTGGTGTTCGACATCGCCGAACACGGCGGCGATCCCTGCCTGGTGATGGAGTTCCTCGACGGCCCGAGCCTCTCGGCCGTGCTGGCCGAGCAGGGCACGCTGCCCGTCGGCCAGGTCGCGCGGATCGGGGAGCAGGTGGCCGCCGCGCTCGTCGCCGCGCACCGCTCCGGGATCGTCCACCGCGACGTGAAGCCCGGCAACATCCTCATCGACGAGACCGGCACTGCGAAGATCACCGACTTCGGCATCTCGCGCGCGGCCGGCGACATGACGCTCACGCAGACCGGCCTCATCGGCGGCACGCCCGCGTACCTCGCCCCCGAGCTGGCCCGCGGCGCCGACCCGGTGCCCAGCTCCGACGTGTTCGCCCTCGGCGCGACGCTCTACCAGGCCATCGAGGGCCAGACGCCTTACGGCAACACCACCAACCAGCTCGCGCTGCTCTACGCGGCCGCCAACGGCCAGATCAACCCGCCGACCCAGGCCGGCCCGGCCACCGCACTGCTGATGAGCCTGCTGCGCAGCGAGCCCGGCGAGCGCCCCAGCATGGCCGAGGCCCGCGAAGGCCTGGCGAAGCTCGCAGCGGGCGAACCCGCCGTGGGCCCGGAACTCCTGTCGTCCGGCCCCACCGAACGCCTCGACCGCGGCGGCTCCCGCCCGCCCTGGCAGCGCGTCGACGGCCCGAAGCCCAGCGCGCCGGTGCCCACGCAGAAGGCCCCGTCGAACCCGCCCCGCACCCCGACGGCGGCGTTCATGCCGATGCGCTCACCCGCCGCACCGCCCAACACCCCGCCGCGGCCCCAGCCCGCACCCCCGGTCCGGCCCACGCAGCAGCAGCCCCGCCCGGCCCCGACGGCCGCGGCGCCGAACTACCGCAACGCGTCGAGCACGCCGCCGCCTGCCGACAACAAGCGCAAGTTCGCCCTGCTCGCAGGTGGCGCGGCGGCCGTGGTGGTGATCGCGGTCGTGGTGTTCCTGGTGCTGAGCTCCGGCGGCGATGGCGGGGGCAAGGGCACGTCCTCGCAGGCGGGCCAGCAGCCCCAGCAGTCGAGTTCGGCGCCCGCGCCGAGTTCCAGCGCGCCGTCGAGCAGCTCGGCGCCCCCGCCGGTCGCGTCGAACGGCAACGTTCAGTGGCAACCCGCGGGCAACGCCGTCGTGCAGTTCTACACGGCGGTCGGTGACAATCCGGGGGCGGCGTGGGGCATGCTGACCTCCGCCGCGCAGGCGCCGTACGGCAGCGTCGACGCCTTCACCTCGTACTGGAGCCAGCACTCGCTCAAGCGTTTCGGGGGCGCGTCGGCCTACCTGAAGCGCAACAACCCGGACGGCTCGGTCGACATCCAGATCAGCCTGACGACGGACGGCGGCACCGTGTCGAAGGTCGTGCAGGTGATCGCGGTGCAGGGCGGTGGGCTGATGCTCAACGGCGACACCCGGCCGGACGGCGGAGCGAGCCAGTAGCCGCTCCCCCACCCGCCGTCACCTGGAGCTACGTCACTGTTGCGAAGCAGTGAGACTCGCCGCGCGGGGAGTGTGGTGAGCAGGGGTGATGGCCTACCGTGGAGCCATGGCCGAGAGCGGAGCTGTACAGCCAGGCTGGAATCCTCGGTTCCACGAGGATCTCGTCGGGCTGGATCCGTACGACCCGGAGGCGCGCGCGTTCGCCGCGCACCTCGACCGGATGGAGCGCACGGGCCCGACGTTCACCGTCGAAGCGTGCCTCGACCAGGTCTCCGACTTCGCCGATTCCAGCAGCCGCGCGGGTGGGCTGCGGTACTGGGTTTCGGCGCTCATCGCGGCGTTGATCGTGCTCGGGGTGATCGTGACCGCATGGCAGATCGTGACCCACGCGATCGCTTTCCTGGCGGGGTAACGTGGACGAAGTGAAAGGTATGAAACCCGTCGTCGGCACCACGCCCCGTGTGGTGAAGTCCGAGCAGGAGTGGCGCGAGCAGCTCAGCCCCGAGGAGTACGCGGTGCTTCGCCAGGCCGGCACCGAGCGGCCGTTCGTCGGCGAGTACACCGACACCAAGACCACCGGCGCGTACGAGTGCCGGGCTTGCGGTGCCGAACTGTTCCGCAGCGACACGAAGTTCGAAAGCCACTGCGGCTGGCCGTCGTTCTTCGACCCGGCGGACTCCGACGCCGTGCTGCTGCGCGAAGACCGCACGCTCGGCATGAAGCGCATCGAGGTGCTCTGCGCCTCGTGCCACAGCCACCTCGGCCACGTCTTCGAGGGCGAGGGCTACGACACCCCGACCGACCAGCGCTACTGCATCAACTCGATCTCGCTGAAGCTCGTCCCCGAGACCGAGTAACACCGACGATCACCGAAAAGCGCCCTCCCCCACCGGGAGGGCGCTTTTTTCTTGAGGAAGGCTTAGGGAAACCCGGGGCAACCACGGTGTCTTCCTGCGCGTGCTACGAAACACGACGCACCGGGGAGGCGCCATGACACTCATCGCCACCATCGCCTTGACACTGCTCGGCATATTCGCGTTCCTCGGCGGACTCCGCCACGACCGGCGAATCCGGGCCGGCTCCCGCAGCGCGACCGGCCTCGGCTCCCTCGCGGAGATCGCATTCCTCACCGCCGGCCCGAACCGCACCGGTGAAACCGTGGTGGCGGCGATGATCGAACGCGAACAGCTGCGGCTCGACAGCAACGGGCGGCTCCACCGCACCCCGCTGGCGCCCGTCGACGCGCTGGGCGTGGCCACGGCCGAGCTCGTCGGTGCCGGCGCACCGACCTTCCCCGACGTCATCGGGCGGCTGGTCACGACCGACGCGATGGCCGCGCTCGCCGGCGACCTCGCGGCGCGGGGACTCGTGGTCGACGCCGCCCAGCGGCGCCGCGGGTGGTGGTCGGTGGCCGCCGCGGAAGCCGTGTTCGCGGTCGGGGGCCTGGTCGTGGGTGTGGCGTCCACGAGCTGGTTCGTCGCCGCGGCCGTGGTCCTCATCTCGGTGCTCGGGGTCGTTGCTCTCATCTGCTCGTGGCAGCCGGCCGGTCGCACCAACGCGGGTTACGAAGCGGTGCGTGCGGCCTGGGCGGATCGCAGCCTCGTGACGGGAGCCGCGGGCGCCGTGGCGGTCGGCGGGCTGGCCAACCACCCGGACCGCGAGACGCGGGCCGTCTTCAGCCGAGTCGGGGCAACCCGGCGCGGTCACCCCGGGTACCAAGGAGGCACCTCTCGCGGCGGCGGCGCCTTTCTCGGCGGCGGGTTCTATCTCGGGTCGAGCTGCGGTGGCGGGTCGAGCTGCGGTGGCGGATCGGGGTGCGGTGGCGGTGGTTCGGGATGTGGCGGCGGCTCCGGCACTTGCTGAACGGAACCACGCCGCCCGCGACAGACCCACCGCCGACGGCTGATTCGAGACAACCCGGCATGGTCACCCGAATACCAGGGTGGCGTCTTTCTCAGCAGCGGCAGCTTTACCCCGGGTCGAGCTGTGGCAATGGTTCGAGCTGTGTCGGATGGGGATGCGGCGGCGGCTCCGGCAGCTGCTGACCGGAACCACGGCGTTGCGGACGGCGTCAGTTGTGCCGACCCGACCGGTGGGACGGGGTGGGTAGCGTCCGGCGATTGCGAGGGAGGTGGGCCGTGGGCGGGACGTGGGGGATTTCGGGACCGCAGTTCCTGGCGTGGTACGGGATCGCGCTGGCGGTGGTGGTCGTGGTGCAGGTGGGGTGGCCGCGGGTGGCGCGCCCGCGAGGTGTCGAGGGCGGAGGGGACCTACCGGACGTCTACCACCTCGCGTACCTCGCCGGCGGGCCCGAGCGCGTGGCCGACACGGCGATCGCGGCGCTGGTGGACCGCGGGCTGCTGCGCGTGAACAGCGAGGGGCTCGCGACGGCGGCGGGCAAACGCCCGTGGCACAAGATCGAACGCTCGGTGCACGAAGGTGCCAAGGGCGTCACCGGCGGCACCACGCGCAGCCTGCGGGCCAGGGCCACGCGGTCGAAGGCGATGAGCGACCTCGAGGCCGAGATGCAGCGCGCCGGCCTGCTGACCTCCGGCACTGAAGCGCAGCCGTTCCACACCGCGGTCTTGCTGGCCTACCTGGTCCTCCTGGCGGTCGGCGCCGTGCGGTTCGTGACGGGCGCGGCGAACGACCGGCCCGTCGGCTGGTTCTTCCTGTTGCTCGTGGTGGCCCTCGTGCTGACGATCGTCGCCTCCGTCATCCGCGGCCGCAGGCGCGTGCGGATCACGCCGAGGGGCCAAGGGGCTCTGGCTCGCGCCCGTTCCGCGAGCCAGGGCCCGGCTCAGCCGGCCGTGCTGCTCGCCGGGGCGGCCGGCGCGGTGGCGCTCGGCGGGCTCGCGATGTACCCGGACGACGAGCTGAGCGCGGCGCTGATCCCACCGTTCCAGCCGTTCGCCGGGGCCGGCGGTGGTTCGTCGGGCGGTGGTTCTTCCTGCAGCAGCGGCTCGTCGTGCAGCAGCGGGTCTTCGTGCAGCAGCGGGTCCTCCTGCGGTTCTTCGTGCGGTGGCGGGGGTTGCGGTGGTTGACCGGCTGGGTGTCGGCATCGGCTGGCGGGCCGAGCTGGACCTGTCGATCGCGCGGCTGCCGGGCGTCGACTGGGTCGAGGTCGTCGCCGAGAACCTCCACGCGCCGCACCTGCCCGAGAGCCTGCTGGCGTTGCGGGAGCGCGGCATGCCCGTGCTCCCGCACGCCGTGTCGCTCTCTCTCGGTGGGGCCGAGCCGCTGGACACCCAGCGCGTCGAGCACCTCGCCGAGCTGGCCCGGGCGCTCGACGCGCCGCTCGCGAGCGACCACGTGTGCTTCGTCCGCGCGGGCGGGCTCGACTCCGGGCACCTCATGCCGCTGCCCCGCACGCGCGAAGCGCTCGACGTGCTCGTGGCCAACGTCCGCCTTGCGCAGTCCATTGTGGACTTCCCGTTGGCACTGGAGAACATCGCGGCCGTGCTGGAATGGCCGGAGAACACGTTGTCGGAGGAGCAGTTCCTCACCGAGCTGACCGAGCGCACGGGCTGCCTGCTGATCGTCGACGTGGCGAACCTGTACGCCAACGCGCGCAACGTCGGCACCGACCCGGTGGCGTTCCTCGACGGAATCCCCTGGGAGCGCCTGGCCTACGTGCACATGGCCGGCGGGGTCGAGCGCGACGGCGTCTACCACGACACGCACGCACACCCGGTGCTGCCCGAGGTGCTCGACCTGCTCGCCGAGCTGCGCCGCCGCACCGACCCGCCGGGCGTGCTGCTGGAGCGCGACGACGACTACCCCACCGACACCGAGCTGGCCGCCGAGCTCGCGGCCCTGCGCGCGACGGTGACGGCGTGAGCCGCGAAGAGCTCGCTGCGCGGCAGGCGGCGTTGCTCGACGCGCTGCTCACGGGCGCCCCTCCCCCGCCGGGCTTCGCGCCCGACCGGCTGCGCGTCGAAGCCGACGTGCTGCTCGCCAAACGGCGCCGGCTCATCGCGTATCTGCGACCCGACGTGGCCGAACGCCTGGGCGAGCGCTTCGGCCCGCTCTTCGCCGCCTATGCCGCCGCGCACCCGAAGACGGACGCGATCCGGGCGCGCGAGTACGCCGACGCGTTCGCCGCCTGGGTCGCCGACCGGGAACCCGCGAGGCGGCGGCGCTGGTTCAGGAGTTGACCGGGTGCCACACCGCGCTGTCGGCGCCCGGCAGGTGCGACGCGTGGTCCCAGTGCGACTGGGCGCCCGGCAGATCGCCGGCCATCTTCACGCGCGTGAGCTTGCCGAAGTCGCTGTCGACTTCCTCGACGAGGTCGCTGTAGTCCACTTCGGACGATCCCGGTTCCTTGCGGCCCAAGGAATCCAGCCACCGGCCCGTACTCGCGAGCGACAGCCGGACGTTCCAGCTGCCGCCCTCCACGACCGTGCGGCGCACCGCCGTCATGATCGCCGCGGCGGCGAGCCAGCCCGTGGTGTGGTCGAGTGCCTGCGCGGGCAGCGGCGTCGGGCGGTCGGTGCCGGCGACGCGAGCGCCTTCCTCGGCGATGCCCGAAGCCATCTGCACCAGGCTGTCGAAGCCGCGGCGGCGGGCCCACGGGCCGGCCCAGCCGTAGGCCGACAAGTCGGCCGTGACGAGACCCGGGCGCAGCTCGGCCATCTCCTCCGGACCGAATCCGATTCGCTCCAGCGCGCCGGGACGGAACGACTGCAGCACCACGTCGGCCCGCGCGATGAGCTTCTTCAGCCGCGCGCGGCCGCCCTCGGTGTCGAGCGCGACGAACCCCGAACGCTTGCCGTGGCCGGTGTCCATCGTGAGCGCCGGGATGCGCGGCAGGTGCGCGGCGCCGACGTGGAGCACGTTCGCGCCGTGGGCCGCGAGCACGCGGCCGGCGACCGGCCCGGCCAGCACGTGCGTCAGCTCCAGCACGCGCACCCCGCCCAGCGGCCGGTCGGAGTCGAAGAGCGTGTTCTTCGGCGCGTCGCCGCTCTGCCGGATCTCGGCGAGGGGCAGGCCCGCGACGGCCTGGCCCTGCGGGTGCGCGAGCCACTCGTCGCGGGAGCGCATGAGCGCGGCCGCGCCGCCCGCCGTCACCACTGCCGACTCGACCTCGGCGGCCGTCTTCGCGGCCACGGTCTTCGCCACGGCGTCGCGCTGCGCGGGCACGCCGAGCGACCAGCAAATGGCGGCCTCGTGGCGGGGGTAGTTCGCGTGGAGCTTGACCCAGCCGTCGGACGCGAGGTAGTCGCCGGCGATCGGTCCCCACGGGCTCGGCGGCAGCTCGCCGTTCACCCGCAGGAACATCTCGCTGCGCACGGCGGCCGCGGCGTGGCGCGTGTCGACGGAGACCGTGCCCGGGTCGATGCCGCGCAGCCGCAGCAGCTCACCGGCCGCCAGCGTGGCGGCCGCGATGCCCGCCGTCGCGGCGGCCTCGACCCGGAAAGTGCCGGGCAGCAAGGATTCGTCGCCGGTCAGGGACACGGGCGGGAGGGATTCGCCGGTGAGCGTCCGCCACACCCCGGCCAGCACGTCCTGCACGGCGGTTACGGCAGTGCCGCGACGAGCTCGGCGGGCGCCACGCGCGTGCCGGTGTAGAACGGGATCTCCTCGCGCACGTGGCGGCGGGCCTCCGTGCCACGCAGGTGGCGCATCAGGTCGACGATGCGGTGCAGCTCGTCGGCCTCGAACGCGAGGATCCACTCGTAGTCGCCGAGCGCGAACGACGCCACGGTGTTGGCGCGCACGTCGGGGTAGTCGCGGGCTTCCTTGCCGTGGTCGGCGAGCATCTTGCGCCGATCCTCGTCCGGCAGCAGGTACCACTCGTAGGAGCGGACGAACGGGTACACGCAGATGTACTTTCGCGCTTCCTCACCGGCGAGGAACGCCGGGATGTGGCTCTTGTTGAACTCCGCCGGGCGGTGCAGCGCGACCTGGCTCCACACCGGGGTCGACGCGCGGCCCAGCGGTGTGCGCCGGAAGCCGTTGTAGGCGGCCTGGACCTGCTCGATCTCCTCGGCGTGCCACCAGACCAGGTAGTCGGCGTCGGCCCGGAGCACGGACAGGTCGTAGACCCCGCGCACCACCACACCCTTGTCGGCGAGCCCGTCGAGGAACTCCGCCGTCTCCTGGCCCGCGGTGCCGCGGTCCTCGCCGAGCCGGCCGGGCTCGACCCGGAAGACCGACCAGGCGGTGTAGCGGATGGTGTCGTTGAGCTCGTTGTAGTTCAGCCGCGCCATGCCTCCATCCTCGCACCGCACGGCTTTCGGGCGCCAAGCGCCTCCGTCACGTCACACTGTGAAGCTCGCCGCGATCCGCTTCGCGGCGGCATCGGCGGTGGCGACGCACGCGGGCAGGCCGACGCCGTGCAGCGTCGCGCCCGCCACGGCGAGGCCGGGGAGCTCGTCGACGGCGGTTTCGATGCGTGTCACGCGCTCGAGGTGCCCGGCGCCGTACTGCGGCAGGCCGCCGCCCCAGCGGGTGACCAGCGTGTCGAGCGGTTCGGCGGTGACGCCGGTGAGGCGGGCGAGGTCGTCGCGGACGGCGTGCACCAGGGCTTCGTCGTCGCCGTTCAGCGCGCCCGGTTCGCGGAAGCGGCCGACGGAGCCGCGGACGAGCACCGGTCCGGCGGCGCCGTAGTGGGCCCACTTGTTGGCGGAGAAGGTGAAGGCCTTCGACGCGTAGGGCACGCCCTCGGCGTCCTTCTCGCCCGCGCCGATGAGGATCCCCGACGCGTCGGGCAGTTCGGTGCCGGGCGGCAGCGCGAGCGCGACCACGGCCATCGAGGCCAGCTCGACCTCGCCGAACGCCTGCGACGCGGCCGGGGCGACGTCGGCGAGCAGCTTGCGCGCGGCGGGCGCGGGCACGGCGAGGACGACGGCGTCGACGTCGACCGGGGTGTCGTCGGGGGCGTGGGCCGGGGCGGCAGCGCCGACATCGAGGCGCCAGCCGTCCGCGGTGCGGGTTAGCGCGCGGACGGTGGCGGAGGTGCGCACTGTTGCTTTCGACAGCGTCTGCAGCCGGTCCAGCAACGTGGTCAGGCCGCCCGTCAGCGTGCCGAACACGGGCGCGGTGCCGGGGGTCTTCGGCAGCAGGGAGGCCGCGGCGTCGGTGAGCGAGCCGGCGCCGTCGGCGACGGCCTTGGCCAGGCCGGGCATGGTCGCGCGCAGGCCGAGGCCGTCGGCACCGCCCGCGTAGACGCCGCCGAGCAGCGGGTCGACGAGCCGGTCGACGAGCTCGTCGCCGAAGCGGGCGCGCAGCAGCGGGCCCAGCGGGGTGTCGGCGGCGGTGAGCTCGACGGGGCCGAGCGAGCGTTCCTTCTCGACGGCGAGGCGGCCGTCTTCCGAGAGCACGCCGGCCACGGCGTCGGCGGAGGCGGGGACGCCCATGACCGTGCCGGGCGGGAGGCCGGTGACGGTGCCGCCGGCGTGGATCTTGGCGCGCGCCTTCGTCGGGTGCACCAGGTGCTCGCCCAGCCCGACCTCGGCGACCAGCGCCGTGACCTCGGGCCGGCGGGCGAGGAAGGCCTCGGCGCCGACGTCGTAGGGCACGCCGCCGACCTCGGCCGTGCGGAGCTTGCCGCCGACCGCGGGGGTGGCTTCGAAGACGGTGATCGCGACGGCGTCGCCGAGCAGCGTCCGCAGGCGGTAGGCCGCGGTCAGGCCGGAGATGCCGCCGCCGACGACGGCGACGTGCTTCACAGCGAATGCACCAGCTCGACGACGCGGGTGAGCACCTCGGGCTCGACGCTCGGCAGCACGCCGTGGCCGAGGTTGAAGATGTGCCCGTCGGCCGCGCGGCCCTCGTCGACGATCCGGCGGACCTCGGCCTCGATCACGGGCCAGCCCGCGTAGAGCAGCGCCGGGTCGAGGTTGCCCTGCACCACGGCCTTGCCGCCGAGCCGGCGCACGGCCTCGTCGAGCGGCACGCGCCAGTCGACCCCGACGACGTCGGCGCCCGCGTCGCGCATCTCCACGAGCAGCTCGCCCGTGCCGACGCCGAAGTGGATCCGCGGCACGCCGTAGTCCGCGACGCCGGCCAGCACCTTCGCCGAGTGCGGCTGGACGAACTCGCGGTAGTCGCGCTCGGACAGCGCGCCGGCCCACGAGTCGAACAGCTGGATGGCGTCGGCGCCCGCGTCGAGCTGCGCGCGCAGGAACGTGAGCGCGATGTCGGCGAGGCGGCCGGCGAGCTCGTGCCAGAGCTCGGGTTCGCCGTGCATGAGCGCCTTGGTGTGCTCGTGGTTGCGGCTCGGGCCGCCCTCGATCAGGTAGCTGGCCAGTGTGAAGGGCGCCCCGGCGAAGCCGATCAACGGCGTGTCGCCCAGGCGTTCCACCAGCAGCCCCACACCCTCGGCCACGCGCGCGACCTGCTCGGCCTCCAGCAGCGGGATCGCTCGCACTGCCTTGAGGTCGCGCACCGGCTCGGCCACCACGGGCCCCGTGCCGGGCACGATGTCGATGTCCAGCCCCGCCGCCTTCAGCGGCACCACGATGTCGCTGAACAGGATCGCCGCGTCCACACCGTGCCGGCGCACCGGCTGCAGCGTGATCTCGGCGAGCATCTCGGGGTCGAAACACGCGTCGAGCATCGGGACGCCCTCGCGCAGCTTCCGGTACTCCGGCAGCGACCGCCCGGCCTGGCGCATGAACCACACGGGCGTGCGCACGGGCTTCTCCCCGCGCGCCGCCGCCAGGAACGGCGACTCCGCCAGCACCCGCCGCGCGGAGGGGCTCGACGGGGCGGTTTCGGACGCGGCGGACTCAGACACAGACGAAAGCTCAGGCACGAAGCCCATCGTCCCACCCGGTCGCGGAGACCACTCGCGTAGGCCACGGGTAGTGGCCGGAGGTACCGGCGATTCCGATCTCGTGGGCACCGGGTGGGGTGGAGTGGCCCGAGAGGTCCGATTCGGCGGGCCCGTGGGCGGCCGTCGCGGTGATCTCGGGGCCCATCACTTCGGATCCGATCGCCCAGCTCCGTTCCGACCGCGCCAGATCCACTCCCCCTCTTCCCCCTCGACGGACAGCGACTCAAGCCCGCTGGGTCTGCCGCCCGGGCGCTCGGTGGCCCCGGCGCCCGCCACGTCGGCGCAACCGCCGAAGCCTCGACCAGCACCGCCGCCACAGCAGGCCTGATCAAGCCTCCGCGTCCGGTTCGCCCGGGCCGGCAGCCGCGCCGGTGGGTGGCGGGGCCGGTCGGGGCGTCCCTCGGCGCGCCTGCGTCCGCAACGGGGCGTCGCCGCCCTACAGTCGTTGGGTGACCGCGATGACGCCAGTGCCCGAGCTGTTCCGCGAAGCCGTCGCGGCGCTGAAGTCCGTGCGGCCGCGTCCCGAGGTGCGGTTGGAGACCATGCGGGCGCCGCAGCGGCTGGCGCCGTGGTCGTTCGCGGTGAGTTGTGAGGTGGCCGGACCGGCGGACGTGCTGGCGTCGGGGCGGCTGGTGCTGCTGCACGACCCCGACGGGCAGGAAGGCTGGGACGGCGTCCTGCGGCTGGTCATGTACGTGCGGGCCGAGCTCGACCGCGAGCTGGCCACCGATCCGTTCCTGCCGGCCGTCGGCTGGTCGTGGCTCACCGACGCGCTCGAAGCGTCCGGCGCCTCGTGGACGGCGCTGGGCGGCACGGTCACCGAGACCTCTTCGGCGCGGTTCGGCGACATCTCCGGGCCCACGCGCACCGACGACCTCGAGCTGCGGGCGTCCTGGACGCCCACGGACGCCGCGCTGCGCGCCCACGGCTACGCGTTCTGCCAGGTGATGGCGAGCGTCGTGGGGCTGCCGCCGGTGGGCGTCACGCTGTTCGAACAGCGCCAGAGCTCCTGATCCCCCGAAGTTCACCCGGACGGGCCGCCCGTCCGGGGCTCTCGCGCGCCCTCAGAACGTCCAGGAGCGCCCGGCGTGGTCTGGACAACCGTCGACACCGGCGGCCGACCGAACGCGATTCTGAGCGCCGTTCACGTCCGTCCACCTGGGACCGCACGCGCTAGCACGCACGGATGCCCACGTTCGTGAAGACCCCGTGATCACGGGCTGTCATGCCCTGATCACGCCCGCAAAGCCGCCCGAAGCCCCCAGGGCACCCCGGCGGGTCCCGCGGAGACCCCCGCGAAACCACTCTGTGCAAACGTGAAGAAAGTTGATCTTGCCCCGGCGGAGGCCGATTTCCGACGTCTGGTGGACTGCTCACGAGACGTCCGGGCGGAAGCACCCGCAGGTGCACGGCCCACCTGCACGGGCGTTTGGGGTTCGGTAATTCTGTTGCATCGCCTCCGGAAGCCGTTCCGTTAACAACGGGCTCAGCACTAGCCCGATCGTGTGACGGTGAACGCCCTGAGTGACGAGTCGTTTCAGATAGATACCCATTCGATCCCCCCGTAATGGCCTCCGGGCGGCTACAGTGCCTTCGACGACACCACTTTCGGTCTAAAGCTGGCGCGGCTGAACGGCCGAAGGTCCCGGTGCCGGTCGGGGGGCACGACCGACTCCAGGGAGGTAGTGACGTGGCTACCGTCGGCTTATCTCAGGCCGTTCGATCCACGCCAGCCGGTGCTTTGCCGGCGAGCATGGTTCCGCACCCGCGGGAAGAGCTTTTTTCCGTGTTGGTGGTCGATGACCACCCGCTGTTGAGGGAGGCAATCGCAGCACGACTCGCACAGATGGGTGCGGGCACGGTTCACGAGGCCGCCACGGTGGCCGAGGCGAGGGCGCGAGCACAGGCCACCGGCCCGTGCGACCTGGCGATCCTCGATCTCGGACTGCCGGACGGCAGCGGCATCGAGCTGGTTACGGAACTCCGTAGCCACGGATGGCCGCGCGTGGTGGTGCTCGCATCGTCCGACGACCCGTACGCGGTTCGGTCGGCGTTCCAGGCCGGTGCCCAGGCGTACCTGCTGAAGTCCGCGTCGCCGGTGGTTGTCACCGACGGCGTGCGCAGGGTCCTGGAAGGCGGCGTGTACGCCGACCCGAGCGTGGCCCCGGTCCTGGCGACCGGCACGCGGGTGGCGGGCACCGACAACACCCCGCGGGAGCTCTCCGCCCGTGAGGTCGAGGTGCTCCAGCTCGTCGCCGACGGACAGTCGAACAAGGAGATCGGGGAGGAGCTTTCCCTCTCCGCGCTCACCGTGAAGTCGCACCTCTCCCGCATCGGGCGCAAGCTCGGCACGGGTGACCGGGCACAGATGGTCGCATTGGCTATGCGCGCCGGTGTGATCCGCTGACGAAGGCAGACAGAGGCCCTGCGGGGCGGGCGGACCAGGCGCGGTACGCCCGTCCCGTAGGGTCGTCAGCTATGGGAAGTGCACAGGCGGATGGCGCCCGGACCGGAGAGACCACCACCGAGGACGCCGGAACGCCCGTGCTGCTACGCGAGCCCGCCGAAGGCACACCCCCCGTGGTGACCGATCCGGCGGCGCTCGCCGAGGCGTGCGCGCGGCTCGCCGCGGGAACCGGCGCCGTGGCCGTGGACACCGAGCGGGCGTCCGGCTACCGCTACTGGCCCAAGGCCTACCTCGTGCAGCTGCGCCGCGAAGGCTCCGGCACGGTGCTGATCGACCCGATCGCGCTGGCCGACGACCTCGCGCCCCTGCGCGAAGTCCTCAACGACACCGAGTGGGTGCTCCACGCCGCCAGCCAGGACCTGCCGTGCCTGGCCGAGCTGGACCTGCACCCCAAATCCCTCTTCGACACCGAGCTGGCCGGCCGGCTGGCGGGCTACGAGCGCGTGGCGCTGGGCACGCTCGTCGAGCTGTTGCTCGGCTACACACTCGAGAAGGGCCACAGCGCCGCCGACTGGTCGAAGCGGCCGCTGCCCGTCGACTGGCTCAACTACGCAGCGCTGGACGTCGAGCTGCTCAACGAGCTGCGGGGCAAGCTCGAAATCGAGCTGGAGGCCCAGGGCAAGCTGGAGTGGGCGCGCCAGGAGTTCGAGGCCGTGCGCACCGCGCCGCCGCCCGCCCCGCGCGCCGAGCCGTGGCGCCGCACGTCGGGCGTGCACAAGATCCGCAGCCCGCGCGGCCTGGCCGCCGTGCGCGAGCTGTGGCAGGCCCGCGACGAGCTCGCCCGCAAACGCGACCGCGCACCCAGCCGCATCCTGCCCGACAGCGCGATCGTCAACGCGGTCACGGCGGACCCGAAAACCGTCGAGGAGCTCCAGGCCCTGCCGGTTTTCAGCGGCCGCGTGCAACGCAAGTACACGGCCAGCTGGCTGCGGCACCTGCAGGCGGCCAAGGCGCTACCCGCGAGCGAGCTCCCCAGCCCCACCCAGCCCTCCGACGGCCCACCCCCGGTCAACCGCTGGGCCGACAAGGACCCCGACGCCGCCGCCCGCCTCTCCGCGGCCCGCGCAGCCCTCGCCGCCATCGCCGAGGACCGCCGGCTGCCCGTGGAGAACCTCATGCTGCCCGACCTCGTGCGCCGTACCTGCTGGCGCCCGCCGGCCGACCTGTCGGAAGACGGGGTGGCGGCGGTGCTGCGGGCCGGTGGGGCCCGGCCGTGGCAGGTGGAGCTGACGGTGGGGGCGCTGAGCAAGGCGCTGCACACGACGGCTTCTGCCTGACGGCTCCGGCAGGCAGAAGCGGCCGGATTCGCGCTTCGCTCGGCAGATCACACTGCGCTGAGCAACGCGGCGGTCTCGAGGGTGCGCGAGTGGGTGGGCCCGAGCGCAGCGTTGAGGGCGACGACCGCGGCCTCCAGCCCACGGCGAGCCTCCTCGCGGTGCCCTCGGCGCGCGGCGACACGCGCGAGAGTCACCTGGGCCGCAACGGGAGTGGGGTGGCCCGACGGCCAAGCCCCGGCGGCGAGGAGGGCTCCGGCTTCCCGCTCCGCGCGGTCGAGGTCGCCCATCTCCAGGTACGCGTGCGCCAGCAAGCCGCGGATCAGGGGGGACTCGCGCCTGTGGTCCGGGAGGGCGGCCAGGATCGAACCCAGTAGCTCGGCGGCTTCCCGGGCTTCCCCGGCACGCAGCAGCACCGCGGCGAGCAGCTCGCGAAACCCCCCGGTGCCGTGCCGGGCGACGAGCTCGCGCAGCGGCGCGACGGCCGGCTGCGGATCGCCCCGCTCCGCGCGGATCAGCAGGCCGACCCCGGCGGCACTGTCGCGCGAGCGATCGGTGGTGGCCAGCGATGCCAGCTCGGCAAGCAACCGCTCGGCCTCGTCGAACCGTTCGAGCACACGCAGCACCGTGAGCTGGCGATAGCCGGCCACCCGCGTCGCCATGTGGGCCGGCCCGACCTCGGCCGCGCACGAGCGCCGGTGGGTTTCGAGCACGTCGAGCGCCTCGGCGTAGCGCCCGGCCACGCTGAGCACCAGCGCGAGGTTGAGCCGGGTCTGGAAGGTGCCGGGCTCCTTCGCGCCCCACGTCCGCTCGTAGACCTCGGCAGTCTGCTCCAGCACCGGCACGGCCTCGTCCGGCCGGCCCTGCTCGGCCAGGCTGAGCGCGAGGTTCGTCCAGGCGGCCAGCGTGTTCGGATGCCGCACCCACCACCCGCGCCTGCGCCGGCGCCAGCTCGGCGATCAACACCTCAGCGGCCGGCCAGTCCCCCGCCTTCATCAGCGCGCATCCCAGCTCATGCCGGCGCCGCAGGCCGTCCAGGCTTTCAGGTTTACGGGTCTTCGCCAGCGCGGCGCGCAGCCTTGTCACCTCGTCGGCCGGCGCGAGCGCGGGCCTGGCGCGAAACAGCTTCACGGGCGGCCGCCGCTCGATCTGGGCATCGCAGCAGTCTGCCGCGCTCAGCCGAGGCAGTCCAGGACCTTCTGCGCAGCAAGCACTTCCGCGTGCCGATCGGCCACATCCGGGCCAAGACCCCCGGGCGACCCCAGCACCGCAGCAGCCTGACTTCAGCCGAGGCGGTCCAGGACCTCTTGCGCCGCAAGCACTTCCGGGTGGCCGACCGGCCAGGCCACCGCCGCCAGCACGGCGCGGGCGTGGAAGGCCGCCACGTCCGGGTCCGGGTGGATCTGGGCCAGGGTGCCGCGGTTGCGCAGCGTCTGGCGCCAGCCGCTCCACGACTCGGTGACCAGGGTGGTCAGCAGGGAGGCCGCCTCGGGGTGGTCGCCGGTCAGGACCAGGACGTCGGCGAGGGACTGGCGGAAGAAGCCGTGGCGGGGGTGCCGGGTGGCGAGTTCGCGCAAGGGTGGCACGGCGAGGGCGGGGTCGCCCTGTTCGGCGCTGATCTGGAGGCGGGCGGCTTCGGCCCAGTCGAGGTCGAAGGGCTTCTTCAAGTGCGGCACGATGTGCTCGGCCAGCTCGCGCAGGGCCTCGTCCTGGCGGTCGGCGTCGCACAGGGCGATGAGGTCGCCGAAGCGGACTTCGCGGGTCAGGGGGTCGGCGTCGCCGAGTTCGGAGGCGCAGTAGCGGACCAGGGAGGCCGACGCGGCGACGCGCTCGTCGATCCGGTTGGCGACGCTCAGGGCCTCGACGAGCATGCGGCGGCACCAGATCGTGGCGGCCTCGGCACCCCAGGTCCGCTCGTACACGTCCTCGGTCTCGGCCAGCAGCGGTACGGCCTCGTCGGGGCGGCCCTGCCCGGACCACGACATCGCGAGCTGCACCCACACGTTCAGCGTCTCCTTGCTGCGCGGGCCGAACTCGCGGGTCATGGGCGGCACGAGCTCGCGCAACACCGGCTCGGCGTCACGCCATTCGCCCAGCTCGCCGAGGCGCGAGGCGACCGCGAAGCGCTCCAAGAGGTCACGCGCGCCTTCGCGGCCGCGCGACCACTCCGCCGAGCCGCGCAGCGCGGCAGCCTCGTCGAAGGGTCGCGAGCGGAAGAACTTCACCGGCACCACCGCAACGACCTGTCCACAATGTGCATTATGTCCGACCAGCCCCCTCCAGCAGCGAGCGGGCCGCCGCCCGCAGCGGGTCGTCCGGTTCGCCGAGGCCCGCCAGGCGGACGACGGCGTCGGCCGCTTCGCGGGCGTGGGCTTCGACGTCGAGCGCGGGATCGTCGCGGCGGGTGATCGCGGTGCTCTCCACCAGGCCGAACACGAGGTCCGTGCGGATCTCCGAAACGCCCGGCCGGGCAGCGGCCACGAGCGTGCCGTACGCGGCCTTGAGCTCGGCCCGCTCCGCGCGGAACCCCGCGAGGTTCGGCGACGACACCTCGGGCAGCAGGTACAGCGCGCCGATGTTGTGCCGCGCCCCGCCCAGCAGCCGGACGTCCGCGTAGGCCAGCGCCCACAACCGCACGCTCGCCGGCGCCGGCGAGGAGACCAGGCCGACCGCGACCGCCAGCGACGGCCGGACGGTGGCCGCCAGCAGCTCGGCGAGGATGTCCTCCTTGGCCGGGAAGTGGTAGTACAGCGACGCTTGGCGCAGGCCCGCCCGCTCGGCGATCGCGCGGGTCGTGGTCGCCGCGTACCCCGCGCCGGTGAACAGCTCGCCCGCCGCGTCGAGCAGCGCTTCGCGCGCGTCCTGACGGCTCGCCGCCGCGCCGCTCGCGCGCGGTCGCCCCACTCCCGTCGCCTTCCCGTCCACGCGGCCGATCCTGCCAGGCGCCCAGCCGTGTTACGCGCCGCAGCCCCCTCCCGAAACACGCGTTAACACTCGCCTTACGCGGGCGAGACGGCACCGACCCACCGGCGGCTTAATTTCGGTCAACCGATCGAAATCCCCGCCAGCAGACGGGAGCCCCGCATGCCCGCGCCACCGGTCCCCTCCGACGACCTCACCCAGTTCGGCTACCGCCAGGAGCTCCGCCGCAGCCTGGGCGGCTTTTCCGCCTTCGCGGCCGGCTTCTCCTTCGTCTCGATCCTCACCACCGTGTTCCAGCTCTTCGGCTTCGGCTACACCTTCGGCGGCCCGCTGTTCTTCTGGTCGTGGCCGTTCGTGCTCGCCGGGCAGGTCCTCGTCGCGCTCGTGTTCGCGGAGCTGGCCGCCCGCTACCCGCTCGCCGGATCCGTCTACCAGTGGGCCAAGCAGCTCGCGCGTGGGTTCGCCGGCTGGCTCGCGGGCTGGATGATGCTGCTCGGCTGCGTGGTCGCGCTCGCCGCCGCGGCGATCGCGCTGCAGATCGTGCTCCCCTCGGTGTGGAGCGGGTTCCAGCTCGTCGGCGGCGACCCGTCGGTCACCTCACCGACCGGCGCCACGAACGCCGTGCTGCTCGGCACGCTGCTGATCGTGTTCACCACGGTGGTCAACGCCGCCGGCGTGCGCGTGATGGCCCGGATCAACGACGTCGGCGTCGCCGCGGAGCTGATCGGCGTCGTCGTGCTCATCGGTGGCCTCGCGCTGTTCGCCGTGCGCGGGCCGCAGGTCGTGGTGCACAGCGTCCCGGTGAGCGACGGCGCCTCCGCGGCCGGGATCGGCGGTGTGCTCGCTTCGGCACTGATGGCCGCGTACGTGCTGTACGGGTTCGACACCGCGGCGTCGGTCGCGGAGGAGACGCGCGACGCCCGCCGGGCCGCGCCGCGAGCCGTACTGCGCGCGGTGCTGGTGTCCGGAATCGGCGGCCTCGCCGTGGTGCTCACCGCGCTGATGGCCGCGCCGAGCCTCACCGACGGCGAACTCGCCGGGCACGGCCTGCCCTACGTGATCACGGCCGTCTTCGGCGACACCTTCGGCCGGATCTTCCTCGCCGACGTCGCGATCGCCGTGATCGTCTGCACGCTCACCATCCAGACCGGCACGATCCGGCTGATCTACGCGATGGCCCGCGACAACGCGCTGCCGTTCTCCACGCGCCTGTCCGGCGTGAACCCGCGCACCGGCACCCCGCTGTGGCCCGCCGTCGTCTCCGGTGCGCTGGCGATCGCGCTGCTCGGGGTGAACGTCGGCAACCCGACCCTGTTCAGCACGATCACCGGCACCTCGGTCGTCGTGGTCTACCTCGCGTACCTGCTGGTCACCGGCCCGCTGCTGGTGCGCCGGCTGCGCGGGCGGTTCCCAGCCCAGCCGGGCCTGTTCTCGCTGGGGCGCTGGGCGCTCCCGGTGAACGTCGCCGCGGTCGCCTACGGCGTGGTGATGATCGTCAACATCGCCTGGCCCCGCGCGGAGATCTACGACCTCGCCGGCTCGGGTTCGCCCTGGCTGCTGCTGTTCCCCGTCGAGTTCGTCGGCGCCGCCCTGCTGATCGGCTGGTTCTGCTGGCTGCGGCTGCGCCGGTCCACCGCCCCCGCCCTCGAACCCGCGGTCTGAGAGGACGTCCATGAGCACCACGGCAACCACGTACGGCGCGCGCGACCACGCCCGCGCCCAGGCCGGCACGGTCGTCGACACCATGCCGACGATCCCGGCCACGGGATCACCGGCACCGCCCGGCGTCGATCCCGCCACGCTGACCTGGGCCGAGACCGTGGCCGGCGGCGGCTACACGCACAAGGTCCTCGCCCGCGGCACCCGGCTGCGGCTCACCGACCTCGATGGGGACGCCTGCGCCCACCTCCTGCTGTTCAACGCCGACGCGCCGTGGGAACGGCTCAACGTGGCCGACACCGTGAAGGTGCAGTGGAACGCCTACCTCGGCGAATCCGTCGCACTGCTGTCGGACCAGGCGCGGGTGCTCTCGACTGTCGTGGCCGACACCAGCGGCCGGCACGACGCGTTGTGCGGCACGTCCACTGTGGACGGCAACACCGAGCGCTACGGCGACGGCGCACCCGAGGGGCCCTCGCCGGCCGGGCTGCCCCTGTTCACGCTGGCGGCGGCGAAAAACGGCCTGGGGCCCCGGGATCTGCCGCCCAGCCTGTCGTTCTTCCAGGGCGTGCGGGTCGACGCGGAGGGCGGGCTCGAGTTCACCGGCTCCGCAGGCCCCGGCGCGTCGGTGGACTTGCGGATCGAGCTGCCGGTGGTCGTGCTCCTGGCCAACACCGCACACCCGCTCGACCCGCGCGAGGACTACACCGTGAGCCCGCTGCGCGTCCTCGCCTGGCGCGACCGGCCGACCACTCCGGACAGTCCGGAGTGGACCCACACGCCGGAAGCGCAGCGGGCGTTCGAGAACACCGCCGACTACCTCACCGCCCGGGGGCTCGCATGACCACGACCGTGCTCGACGTCGAAGTCCCCGCGCGGGCGCCGTTCTCCACGGTGCTGCGCCGCGGCCAGGAGCTCGCGATCATCGACCTCGGCGGCAACCAGGCCGTCGACTTCCTCTGCTACGACGCGAACGACACCTCCCGCCGCTACAGCGCCGCCGCGACGATCTCGGCGCAGCGGAACATCTTCCTCACCACCGGCAGCGTGCTGCGCACCGGTGAGGGCGCCCCGCTCGTCACCGTCGTCGCCGACACGTGCGGCCGCCACGACACGCTCGGCGGCGCGTGCAGCAAGGAGTCCAACAGCCTCCGCTACGGCCAGCACACCCGGTTCCAGCACGCGTGCGCCGACAACTTCCTCATCGAGGGCAGCAAGTGGGGCCTCGGCAAACGCGACCTGGTGAGCAACGTCAACTGGTACATGAACGTGCCCGTCGAGGCCGACGGCACGCTCGGCATCGTCGACGGCATCTCCGCGCCGGGCCTGGAAGTCCGGCTGCGTGCCGAGACCGACGTCCTCGTGCTCGTGTCCAACTGCCCGCAGATCAACAACCCCTGCAACGGCTTCGACCCGACGCCGGTGCGGATGGTCGTGACCGAGCCGGAGCGTGCGGCGTGAAACTCCTGGTCGCCAACCGCGGCGAGATCGCCGTCCGCCTGCTGCGCGGCGCGCGGGAGCTGGGCATCCCGACCGTCGCCGTGTACTCCGACGCCGACCGCACCGCGCCGCACGTCCGGCTGGCCAACGAGGCCGTACGGCTCGGGCCGGCGCCCGCCGCCGAGAGCTACCTGCGGGCCGACGCGATCATCCGGGCCGCGCTCGACACCGGCGCGGACGCGATCCACCCGGGGTACGGCTTCCTCAGCGAGGACACCGCGTTCGCCCGGGCCTGCGAGAACGCCGGGATCGCGTTCGTCGGCCCGGCGCCGGAGCACCTGGAGGTGTTCGGCAGCAAGCACACCGCGCGCGAGGCCGCGATCGCCGCCGGCGTGCCGCTGCTGCCGGGCACCGGGTTGCTGGCCGACCTCGACGAAGCCCTGGCGGCAGCGGCCGGGATCGGCTACCCGGTGATGCTCAAGGCGACCGGGGGCGGCGGCGGGATCGGGATGCGCGCGTGCGCATCGGCCGAGGAACTGTCCGCCGCGTGGGAGACCGTGCGCAGCGTCGCGGCCAAGAGTTTCGCCAGCTCCGGCGTGTTCCTGGAGCGGCTGGTGACGAGCGCGCGGCACGTCGAGGTGCAGGTGTTCGGCGACGGCGCCGGCGCGGTCCTCGCGCTGGGCACACGCGACTGCTCGCTGCAGCGGCGCAACCAGAAGGTCGTCGAGGAGTGCCCGGCGCCGGACCTGCCGGACGCGGTGCGGCGGCAGCTGGCCGACGCGGCGGTGGCGCTGTGCTCGTCGGTGCGCTACCGCTCGGCCGGCACGGTCGAGTTCGTCTACGACCCCGTCCGCGAGGAGGCCGCGTTCCTCGAGGTCAACACGCGGCTGCAGGTCGAGCACCCGGTGACGGAGGCGGTGTACGGCGTCGACCTGGTGGGCTGGATGCTGCGGCTCGCGCAGGGCGATCGCGGGATGTTCGACGCGGTCCCCGAGCCGCGCGGGCACGCGTTCGAGGCCCGCGTCTACGCCGAGGACCCGAGCGCGAACCACCGTCCGAGCGCCGGCCTGGTCACCGGTGTGACGCTGCCGGACGTCCGGGTCGACACGTGGATCGAGGCCGGCACGACCGTCACCACGCATTACGATCCCTTGCTGGCCAAGGTGATCTGCACCGGAACCGACCGGGCGGACGCGCTGGCGAACCTGCGCGCGGCCCTCGCGGCCACGGCGGTCGACGGGCTGCGCACCAACCTCGGCCAGCTTCGCGCCGCGGCCGTCGATCCCGCGTTCACGAGCGCCACTCACGACACCGCGACGCTCGACGGCGTCACCGACGACGAGCCGCGGATCGACGTCGTGCGCGGCGGCACGATGACCACCGTGCAGGAGTGGCCGGGCCGCACCGGATTCTGGCACGTCGGGGTCCCGCCGTCCGGCCCGATGGACGACCTGTCCTTGCGGCTCGGCAACCTCGCGCTCGGCAACCCCGAGGGCGCGGCCGGCCTCGAGTGCACTGTGGACGGTGTCACCCTGCGGTTCTCGGCCGCCACCACCGTCTGCGTCACCGGCGCCGACGCGCCCGTGCTCCTCGACGGCGCCCCCGTTCCCGCGTGGACGCCGTTCGAGGTCCCGGCCGGCGGCACGCTCGACGTGGGCGCGGGCACGGCCGGCCTCCGCAGCTATGTGCTCGTGCGCGGCGGCCTCGCCGTGCCGGAGTTCCTCGGCAGCGCGGCGACGTTCACGCTCGGCCGGTTCGGCGGGCACGGCGGCCGCGCGCTCGCCGCGGGCGACGTGCTCACGCCCGGCCCGGAGCCCGCGGACCCGGTCGCCGGCGCCGTCGCGGACCGGCCCCCGATGAGTACACAGTGGACGATCGGCGCGCTGGAAGGACCGCACGCCGCACCGGAGTTCTTCACGCCGGCCGACATCGAGACCTTCTACCGCACCGACTGGCAGGTGCACTTCAACTCCGCGCGCACCGGCGTCCGGCTCGTCGGGCCACGCCCGGAGTGGGCTCGCGAGGACGGCGGCGAGGCCGGGCTGCACCCGTCCAACATCCACGACACGCCGTACTCGATCGGCGCCGTCGACTACACCGGCGACCTGCCGATCCTGCTCGGCCCCGACGGCCCGAGCCTCGGCGGGTTCGTCTGCCCCGCGACGGTGGCCACCGGCGAACGCTGGAAGCTGGGCCAGTTGCGCCCGGGCGACACCGTGCGGTTCGTCCCGATCGACACCGACCACGCCGCGGCCCTGCGCCGGCGCCCGGCGGTGCCACTGCTCGCCAGCCGCGGTGTCCTCGACGACGGCGGTGTGCTCGCCCGGCGGCCCGCGGCCGACGGCGAGCCGTCGGTGACCTACCGGCGCAGCGGCGACGACAACCTGCTCGTCGAGTACGGCGACATGACCCTCGACCTCGCGCTGCGGATGCGCGTCCACGCGCTGGCCGAGCGGCTCGCCGCCGAAGGCGTACCGGGGATCGTCGACCTCACGCCGGGCATCCGGTCGCTGCAGGTGCACGTCGACCCGGACGCGCTGCCGGTCGGCAAGGCCCTCGGCCTCGTGCGTGAACTGGAGGGCGATCTCCCGGGCACCGCGGACCTGGTGGTGCCCAGCCGCGGCGTACGGCTGCCGCTGTCGTGGGACGACCCGGCGACGCGTGAGGCGATCGAGCGGTACATGACGGGCGTGCGCGACGACGCTCCCTGGTGCCCCTGGAACATCGAGTTCATCCGCCGCGTCAACGGTCTGTCTACTGTGGACGACGTCTACCGCACGGTGTTCGACGCCGAGTACCTCGTGCTCGGCCTGGGCGACGTCTACCTCGGCGCGCCCGTCGCGACGCCGCTGGACCCGCGCCACCGCCTGGTGACCACGAAGTACAACCCGGCGCGGACGTGGACGGCCGAGAACTCGGTCGGCATCGGCGGTGCATACCTGTGCATCTACGGGATGGAAGGGCCGGGCGGTTACCAGTTCGTCGGCCGCACCGTGCAGGTGTGGAGCGGCTGGCACCAGCGCGGCGCGTTCGAGCCGGGTTCGCCGTGGCTGCTGCGGTTCTTCGACCGGATCTCCTGGTACCCGGTGTCGGCCGACGAGCTGCTGGACCTGCGGGCGCGCGGCTCGGCCGGGCAGCTGGAGCTCGACATCACCGACGGGGAGTTCCGCCTCGCCGACTACCAGCGGTTCCTCGCCGACAACGCCGAGAGCATCGCCGGGTTCCGCGCCACGCAGTCGGCGGCGTTCGAGGCGGAACGCCGCGCCTGGGCGGCCGCGGGCGAGTTCGACCCGAAGCCGGAGCCGGTCACGAGGCCGCCGGCCCGCGTGCAGGCGCCGCCGGGCGGCCACGTCGTCGAGGCCCCGTTCGCCGCCACCGTCTGGCGCGTGGACGTCGAGGCGGGCACGCGGGTGGACCACAAGCAGTCGCTGGTCACGCTGGAAGCCATGAAAACCGAGGCGCGCATCCCCGCGCCCGCGGACGGAAAGGTGCTCGAGGTGCTCGTGTCCCCCGGCGACCAGGTCGCGCCCGGCACCCCGCTGGTGGTGCTCGGATGATCCGCGAACGCGTGCGCGCCGCGTACCGGCGCATGGAGCAGGTCGACCGCCCCGAGATCTGGGTCGACCTGCGTTCGGAGGCCGAGCTGCTGGCCGAGGCCGCAGCGCTCGAAGAGCGGTACACGACCGGGGAACCACTCCCCCTGTACGGACGGCTCGCCGCGGTCAAGGGCAACATCGACGTCGCCGGGCTGCCGACCACCGCCGGGTGCCCGGCCTACGCCTACGAGCCCGAGGCCGACGCCCCCGTGGTCGCCCGGCTGAAGGCGGCCGGGGCGCTGGTGCTCGGCACGACGAACCTCGACCAGTTCGCCACGGGGCTGGTCGGCACGCGCAGCCCGTACGGTGCGGTGCGCAACGCCGTCGATCCGGCGTACGTGTCCGGCGGGTCCAGCTCGGGGTCCGCAGTCGCCGTCGCGCTGGGGATCGCCGATCTCGCGCTCGGGACGGACACGGCGGGCTCGGGCCGGGTGCCGGCGGCGTTCAACGGGATCGTCGGGCTGAAGCCGGCGCCAGGCCTGGTGCCCACGGACGGCGTCGTGCCGGCGTGCGCGAGCATCGACTGCGTGTCGGTCTTCGCGCGCACGGTGGGCGAGGCGGAACTCGCGTTGCGGTGTCTCTCGGACGAGGGCGCCTTCCGGATCGGCGTCCCGGCCGCCCTGGGCCCGCTGCAGGACGGCTGGACCGAGGCCTACACCGCCGCGGTGGCGGACTACGCCGCGGCCGGGGCGGCGGTGACCACCGTGGACTTGTCGCCTTTTCTCGCCGCGGCGCGGCTGCTGTACGAGGGCTCGTTCGTCGCCGAGCGCTACACCGCCGTCGGCGAGTTCGTCGAGAAGCACCGCGACGACGTCGACCCGACTGTCGCGGGCATCATCACCGCCGCTCGCGACCTGCCCGCGCACCGGGTGTTCGCCGACCAGGCCACGCTGGCCGAGCTCAAGCGCGAGGCCGACGCCGTGCTCTCCACAGTGGACGCCCTGCTGCTGCCGACCACCACCGGGCACCCGACGCTCGCCGAGGTGGCTGCGGACCCGGTCGGCGCGAACGCCGCCCTCGGCCGCTTCACGAACTTCGCCAACCTGCTCGGCCTGTCCGCGCTCGCCGTGCCCGCCGGGACCGTCGGCGGACGGCCGTTCGGGGTGATGCTCGTCGGCCCGCCCGGCGCGGACGCGAAGCTGGCCGCGCTGGCCCGTGGCGTCGAGGAGCGCGTGCGCCTCGTCGTCGTCGGAGCGCACCTGCGGGGGCAGCCGCTCAACCACGAGCTGACCTCGCGCGGTGGCCGGTTCGTCGCCGAGACCGAGACCGCGCCCGAATACCGGCTGCACGCGCTGGCCACGACCCCGCCGAAACCGGGGCTCGTGCGTGTGGCCGAGGACGGCGTCGCGATCGCGGCGGAGGTGTGGGAGCTGCCGGTGGCCGGCTTCGGCGCGTTCGTGGCGGCGGTACCGGCGCCGCTGGCGATCGGGCGGGTGCGCCTGGCCGACGGCTCGGAGGTCTCGGGGTTCCTGTGCGAGCCGGCGGCGCTCGCCGCCGCGGAGGACATCTCGGCGAAGGGTGGCTGGCTCGCCCACCTGCGGTCCTGAGGGCGGGGGCCGCCCGGGAGTGTGCCGTCGCCCACTCGTCCGGGCCACTCCCCTGGTTACCCACCGGTAACAAGGGCTATCGTGCGGACAGGATTTCTGTCTACTTCAGGAGCATTCGTGGCCGCACCAGCAACGCCGCCCCTTGCGCCGACCGCGCGTGGGGTGCGCAACGTCGTGTTCGTCGAAGGGGTACGCACCCCCTTCGGCAAGGCGGGCGACAAGGGCATCTACGCCGGGACCCGCGCGGACGACCTGGTCGTCAACGCCATCCGTGAGCTGCTGCGGCGGCACCCCGAGCTGCCGCCCGAGCGGGTGGACGACGTCGCCATCGCCGCGACGACCCAGATCGGCGACCAGGGCCTCACCATCGGCCGCACCGCCGCCCTGCTGGCCGGGCTGCCGAAGTCCGTGCCGGGCTTCGCGATCGACCGCATGTGTGCCGGCGCGATGACGGCCGTGACCACAGTCGCGAGCGGCATCGGCTTCGGCGCGTACGACATCGCCATCGCCGGCGGCGTCGAGCACATGGGCCGCCACCCGATGGGCGAGGGCGTGGACCCCAACCCGCGCATCATTGCCGACAAGCTCGTGGACCCGACCGCACTCGTCATGGGCCAGACCGCGGAGAACCTGCACGACCGGTTCCCGGAGATCACCAAGGAGCGCACCGACGCCTACGCCGCGCGCAGCCAGGAGCGCTACGCCGAGGCCGTGAAGACCGGCAAGATCGGCCCCGAGCTGGTGCCCGTCGCCATCCGCTCGAAGGAACTCGGCTGGGGGCTGGCGACCGAGGACGAGCCGCCGCGCCCGGGCACGACCGTGGAGCAGCTGGCGAAGCTGAAGACGCCGTTCCGGCCCCACGGCCGTATCACCGCGGGCAACGCGGCGGGCCTCAACGACGGCGCCACCGCGTCGATCCTCGCCGACGAGGAAACCGCCCGCGAGCTGGGCCTGCCGGTCGCGATGCGGCTGGTCGGCTACTCGTTCGCCGGCGTCGAGCCGGAGGTCATGGGCATCGGCCCGATCCCGGCCACGGAGAAGCTGTTCAAGCGCACCGGCCTGTCGATCGACGACATCGGCCTGTTCGAGATCAACGAGGCCTTCGCCGTGCAGGTGCTGGCCTTCCTCGACCACTTCGGCATCGCCGACGACGACCCGCGCGTGAACCAGTGGGGCGGCGCGATCGCGTGCGGCCACCCGCTGGCCTCGTCCGGCGTGCGGCTGATGACGCAGCTGGCGCGCCAGTTCGCCGAGCGCCCCGACGTGCGCTACGGCATGACCACCATGTGCATCGGGATCGGCATGGGCGGCACCGTGATCTGGGAGAACCCGGCGTTCGAGGGGGCGAAGTAAATGACTTTCACCGCTGAAGAGGCCAAGGCCGCGTTCCCCGACGAGGTCGTGACCACCGCCGTCACCCGCCTGGTGAAGGTGCCGGGGCTGGCCAAACCCGTCGCGCTGATCACGCTCGACAACGGCCACGACCACACCCGGCCGAGCACATTCGGCCCGCAGGGGCTGGTCTCGCTGAACGCGGCGCTGGACGTGGCGTTCGCGGCCGAGCCCGCGGCGATCGCGGTCACCGGCAAGCCGTTCATCTTCGCCGTCGGCGCGGATCTGTCCGGTGTGGAGGCCGTGTCCGACCCGGCGCTGGCGCGCAAGATCGCGCAGACCGGCCACGACGTGTTCCGCCGGCTCACCGAGTCGACGATCCCGACGTTCGGCTTCGTCAACGGCGCGGTGATGGGCGGCGGGCTGGAGCTGGCGCTGTCGTGCCACTACCGCACGCTCTCGGAGAACACGGCCGCGATCGCGTTCCCCGAGGTGTTCCTCGGCCTGTTCCCGGGCTGGGGCGGCACGCAGCTGCTGCCGAACCTCGTCGGGGCCGACGCCGCCGTCACCGTGATCATCGAGAACGCGCTGGCGCAGAACAAGATGCTCAACGTCAAGCAGGCGGCGGAGCTGGGCATCGTCGACGAGGTGTTCGGCTCGGCCGACTACCTCGAACAGTCGCTGCTGTGGCTCGCGAAGGTCGTCAACGGCGAAGTCACCCCCGCGCGGCGCGAGATCGATCGCGGCGCCGGCTGGGACGCGGCGATCGCCCGCGCGAAGTCCATCGTGGACGGTCGCACGCACGGCGCTTCGCCGGGCGCGACCAAGGCCGTTGAGCTGCTGGAGCTGGCGCGGGAGAACGATCTCGACCGCGGCTACGCGGCCGAGACGGACGGCCTGGCCGAGCTGCTGATGTCCGACGTGCTGCGCGCCGGGCTGTACTCGTTCAACCTCGTGAACAAGCGCGCGAAGCGCCCGGCCGGCGCGCCGGACAAGTCGCTGGCGCGCAAGGTGAACAAGGTCGGCATCGTGGGCGCGGGCTTGATGGCCAGCCAGCTGGCGCTGCTGTTCGTGCGGCGCCTCAAGGTGCCGGTGGTGCTCACCGACGTCGACCAGGAGCGCGTCGACAAGGGCGTGGGGTACGTCCACGACGAGATCGACAAGCTGCTGGCCCGCAAGCGCGTGTCCCCCGACGGCGCCAACCGGCTCAAGGCGCTGGTGACCGGGTCGCTGGACAAGGCCGCGTTCTCCGACGCCGACTTCGTGATCGAGGCCGTGTTCGAAGAGCTGGGCGTGAAGCAGGCGGTGTTCGCCGAGCTGGAACAGCACGTGTCGCCCGAGGCGATCCTGGCGACGAACACGTCGTCGCTGTCGATCAGCGCGATGGCCTCGAAGCTGCAGCACCCCGAGCGCGTGGTGGGTTTCCACTTCTTCAACCCGGTGGCCGTGCTGCCGCTGCTGGAGATCGTGCGCGGCGAGAAGACCGACGACGCCACGCTCGCCACGGCGTTCTCGGTCGGCAAGCAGCTGAAGAAGTCGAGCGTGCTGGTGAAGGACGCCACGGCGTTCGTCGTCAACCGGCTGCTGCTGCGTTTCCTCGGCGAGGTGCTGGTGTCCGTGGACGAGGGCACGCCGTTCGAGGTCGCGGACTCGGCGCTGGAGCCGCTGGGCCTGCCGATGTCGCCGCTGAACCTGATGCAGCTCGTGGGCCCGGCCATCGCGCTGCACGTGGGCGAGACGCTGCACGGCTCGTTCCCGGACCGCTTCACGGTGAGCGAGAACCTCGCCAAGTTCGTGAAGGCGGGCAAGAAGGGCGTGTGGACCTGGGACTCGTCGGGCAACGCGTCCGTCGACCCGGAGGTCGACGCGCTGTGGACCCGGGGCGACAACCCGTCCACGGCGGAGCAGGTGCGCGACCGCGCGCTGAACGCCATCGCCGAGGAGATCCGCCTCATGCTCGACGAGGGCGTGGTCGCGGAGGCACAGGACATCGACCTGTGCCTGCTGCTGGGCGCGGGCTGGCCGTTCTGGAACGGCGGCATCACGCCGTACCTGGACCGCGCGGGGGTCTCCGAGCGGGTGAACGGGAAGCCGTTCCTGGCGCCGGGTGTCGCTTCGGTTCCGGTGGCTTGAGTTTTCCGGGGCGGCTGTCCTCTGTGGACGGCCGCCCCGCTTCCGGGTTCCGGGTTACGGGCAGGACGGGGCGCGGGTGCCGGGCGGAAAGTACTCTCGCACCTGGTCCTGGGTCAGCGGGTTCACGCCTCCCGCGCCCAGGGTCCGCTGCCGCAGTTTCGCGGCCAGTGCGGTCGCGTCGGTGCCCGGTCGCCCGAATGCGGTGATCATCGGCGGCACGTCTTCCGGGCCCATCGCCTGCCGCAGGTCCGGGTCGTCCTTGAAAACTTCCTTGAGCCGGGCGTAAGTCTGGGCCCGGGTCTCGGTGAACACCTCGGCCACGTCGGGGTCGTCCTGCAGCGCCTGCGCCGCGAACTGCATCTCGTCATCCTTGTCGAAGGCGAGTTGCACGGCGGTGCAGCCCCCGCGTTCACCCGACGGCGCGGCCTGATGCCGGCGCACGGCGTCGGAGTGCACGGCGCCGCCGACGACGAAGGCCAAGCCGACACCCGCACCGAGGGCGAGCACGAGCACGGGGGCGAGCCAGCGCCACATTCGCCTCACCTGATCAGAACTCCCCCGCGCGCGGGCAGACCGGACCGCGCTTGTCCTGGGGGAGCTTCTCGCGCACGGCGTTGACGTCGAAGTCCTCGGCCCGCCGCGCGTTCGGGAACCGCCGCCCGAGTTCGGCCGCATACGCCTTCAAGTCCGTGCCCGGAAGCGGGATCACGGTCACCGAGCCGGGGATGGCGCTCGGATCCGTGGTCGCCAGGAGGTCGGGCTCGTCCTTGAAGATCTCCTTGAAGCGCACCCAGGCTTCGGCCTTCGTCTCGGTGTACACGTGCCGGGCCTTCGGGTCGTCGCGCAGCTGGTCGGCCGCGAACCGCATCGCCTGGTCGTCGTCGAAGTACACGTCCACGGCCGCGCACGGCCGGTGCCCGGCCAGCGGCACCGGTGTGCGATTCACCGGCAACGGATCCGGCCGCACGGCCGCCCCGATGACAAACGCCAGCCCGACCCCCGCGCCCAGTGCGACGACCAGCACCGGGACGAGCCAGCGCCAGATGCGAATCCCCATGAAAAGATCATCACACACCGAGCCGGGAGTGGTCCCGGTCAGCGTTCGCGGTGCGGCTAAGCGCAGACGAAGCCCTGGAGCCCTGAGTGGTACTTCTTCCAGACGGCCTCGAGGTCGAGCTGCTGGACCTTCTGCCCGTCCGGGAACCGCTGCTTCAACTCGGCGCCGTACGCGGTGAGGTCGACACCCGGAACCGGAAGCACGCCCACCGTCGCCGGCATGGCGCTTTCACTCGCGGCGGCGATTTTCGCCGGGTCCTGCTTGTAGATCTTCTTGAACTCCATCCAGGTCATCGCCTGGGTGTCGAGGAAGACCCGACGAGCCCGCGGGTCCTCACCCAGCGCGGCGGCGGCGCGGCGCATCGAATCGTCGTCACGGAAGAAGACCTGCACAACCACACACGGCTGGTGCCCGGCCGACGGCGCCGGCGTCCGAGCCGCCGACGACGCCACAGCCCGCACCGACCCGGCGACCAGGAAGGCGGCCCCGGCGCCCACCCCGAGCGCGACCACCAGAACCGGCGCGAGCCAGCGCCACAAGCGAATCCCCACGGTCTTTCCTCTCACCCCGGATGCCGGGGTCAACGTTCGCCGGCCGGAGGGCAGGCGGGCCCGCGTTGGTCCCCCGGCAGGGTTTTCGCGAACGAGTCGACGTCGAACCGGTTTGCGTCGGCTGCGCTCGGGAACCGCTGTTTCAGTTCGGCGGCATACGCGCTCAAGTCGGTGCGCGGAACCGGGATCACGGTGATCACCGCCGGCATGTCCGTCGGCTTCGCCTGTGCGACGAGGTTCGGGTCGTCCCTGAAGAGCTCCTTGAACTGCACCCACGCCTCAGCCTGGGTCTGGGTGTACACCCGCCGCGCCTTCGGGTCGTCAGCGAGCGCCGCGGCCACCCGGCGCATTTCGCCATCGAGATCGCGCCCGACCCCGGCGTCGAAGAACACCTGCACGGCCGCGCACGGCTTGTGCCCGGCCAGCGGCACGGGTGTCCGGTCGACCGGCAGCGGGCCGGCCGCACCGCAGCCCCGGCGAGCAACGCCGGCCCGGCCCCCGCGCTCAGCGCGACGACCAGCACCGGGGCGAGCCAGCGCCACAAGCGAATCCCCATCACGCGCTCAGTACTCGCCCGCACGCGGGCACGTCCGGCCGTCGCGGGGTTTGCCGAACAGCTTGTTGAAGGCGTTGACGTCCATGGAGTAGATCTCCTGCGCGTCCGGGAAGCGGGTCTTCAGCCGGGCGGTGTAAGCCACGAGGTCGGTGGTGGGCGGCGGTACGACGGTGACCACCGCGGGCGAGCTCTCCTCGCCGCCCAGGCCGTTCAGCATCTCCGGGTGGTCCTTGAAGCCGTCGCGCAGCGAAAGGAAGGACTCGTGTTTGGTCTCGACGAAGACGAGCCGCGCGTCGGGGTCGTCGTGGAACGTGGCGGCGGCGCGCCGCATCTGCTCGTCGGTGTCGAAATACGCCTGCACGTCCCGGCACGGCTGGTGCGCGGCCAGCGGCACCGGCGTGCGGTCGACCGGCAACGGGGCCGGCCGCACGGCCGTCCCGACCACGAAGGCCAATCCGGCGCCCACCCCGAGCGCGACGACCAGCACCGGGGCGAGCCAGCGCCACATTCGCATCCCCACGCACGATCATCATCCGGCGGGGCGGGAACGTTACCGGGTGGGGACGCCGTGCGGTCCGGCCGGCAGATGAACCGTGACGGTCAACCCGCCGCCCACCACCGGCTCCGCGGAGATGGCACCGCCGTGGGCCTGGACCGCGGCGCGCACGATCGACAACCCCAGGCCCGCTCCCGAGCGGGCGGTGCGGGCGACGCCGGCGCGGCGGAAGGGCTCGAACAGCTCCGGCACGGCCGCCGGGTCGAGCAGGCCGCCCGACGAGCGCACGCGCAGCGTGGACCACTGGGGGCCCGGTGTCGTGGTGACCTCGACCCAGCCGCCGTCGACGTTGTGGCGCACGGCGTTCTCGACGAGGTTGCCGGCGATGCGTTCGAGCAGCGCGGGGTCACCGAACGCGGGCGCGGCGACGGTGGCGAACTCGGCGCGCAGGCCCCGCGCCGAAGCCTCCGCGCGCACGGCCGCCCACGCGCGCCCGACGAGCACCGCCAGGTCCACCGGCTCGCGCAGCACCAGGCCGGCGCCGTCGGTGCGGGCCAGGAGCAGCAGGGAGTTCACGAGCTGGCCGGCGCGTTCCGTCGCGTCGCGGACCACACCGCCCATGCGCCGCAGCTCGGCCTCGTCGGCCTCCTCGTCGGACAGCGTGACATCGAGCTCGGTGCGGATGACCGAAAGGGGCGTGCGCAGCTCGTGGCTCGCGTTGGCGACGAAGTGGCGCTGCGCGTCGAACGCGGCCTGCAGGCGGTCGAGCATGTCGTCGAAGGTCTGGGCAAGCTCGGCCAGCTCGTCGCGCGAGCGGACCTCGCCGATGCGCTCGCCCATCGACTCCACCGAGAGCCGCCGCGCGGTGCCGGTGATCTCGCGCAGCGGCAGCAGCACGCGCGAGGTGAAGGTCCACGCGAGGATCGCCGCCGCGGCCACGACGAAGCAGAACGCCAGCGAGCCGAAGATCAGCACCCGGTTCACCGCGTGCGTCCGCAGGTGCTGCGCGAGCGTGGACGCGTCGACGTCGACCCCGTCCACGCGCACGATCGTGCCGGGCGGCATGTGCGGCACGGCGTCCACCGCGTCGCCCACGAGCGACCACGCCAGCCACAGCAGGAGGAGCCCGGCCGCGGCCACCAGCACGGTCGCGAGGATCGTGACCCGGGCCCGCAGGCTGCGTGTGCCGGGCAGGTTCACTACGCGCCGGCCTCCGCGACCGGCACCCGGTAGCCCGAGCCCACCACGGTCTCGATGATCCCCGGTTCACCCAGCTTCTTGCGCAAGGTCATCACGGTCACCCGCACCGTCGTGGTGAACGGGTCGGCGTTCTCGTCCCACACGCGCTCCAGCAGCTCCTCGCTGCTGACCACGGAACCCGAGGCCGACAGCAGGACCTCGAGCACGCCGAACTCCTTGCGCGTCAGGTCGATCGGCCCGCTCGCGCGGCGCACGATGCGCTTCGCCGGGTCCAGCTCCACGTCGCCCGCCGTGAGCAGCGGCGGCGCGGCCGGCGTCGCGCGGCGGCCGAGGGCACGCACGCGGGCGACCAGCTCGGGGAACGCGAACGGCTTCGCGAGGTAGTCGTCCGCACCGAGCGACAGCCCGTCGACCCGGTCGGAGACGGAACTGCTCGCGGTGAGCATGAGCACCCGCGTGAGCTCGCCCGACGCGACGATCTCGCGGCACAGCTCATCGCCCGACATCCCGGGCAGGTCGCGGTCGAGCAGCACCACGTCGTACCGGGTGACGGACGACTTCTCGTGCCCGTCGTCACCGGTCAACGCGACGTCCACCGCCATGCCCTCGCGGCGCAGGCCGCGGGCGATCGCGTCGGCCAAGGGCTCTTCGTCTTCGACTACCAGAACACGCACCAGACCACAATCCCACAGTTTCCTGAGAGCACCTGAGAGACCTGAATGGACACTCCGGGCCACCTCACGCGCAGCTCACGACCAGCGCAGCGCGAACCACAGCCGCATCCGCGTCTCGGGGTCCGAAAGATCCACGCCCAGCGCCCGTTCGGCCTGCCCGATCCGGTGCCGCACGCTGTTGCGGTGCACCCCGAGCTCGGCGGCCGTGCGGTCCCAGCCGCCGTGGTGCGCGAGCCAGGTCCGCAGCGTCGGCACCAGCTCCCGGTCGTGCGCGCGGTCCAGCTCCCGCAACGGCGCCAGCACCCGCTCGGCGAACCCCGCCGCGGCACCGGGCGCGACGAGCGCGTCGAAACCCAGCGGGTCCGCGGCCACCACCGGTCGTCCGAGGGCCTGGGCGCGGGCCAGCAGCAGCTCCGCCTCCGCGAGCGCGCCCGGCAGCCCGTCCGCGGTCACGGGCGAGCCGGCCACCGCGAGCCAGCCGTGTTCGCGCAGCCCGTCGAGCTCCGGCGGCGCACCCACCACCGCGAGGAACCGCGGGCCGGGCAGCACCTGCACGAGCGGAGTGTCGAGCCGTGCGCGCAGCCAGTCGTGGCGCACGGCGACCTCGTCCGGGCCCCGGCGGTGCGCGACCCCGGCCACGAGCCGGCCCTCCGCCGTGCCCAGCAACGTCGTCAGCACGCCCGCGCCACCCCGGCCCAGCAGCAGACCGGTGGCCGCCGCGCCGAGCTCCGCCGTGTCGGAGCCGGCGCGGCCGACGAGCCCGAGCAAAGCCGCGCCGACGGCGAGGATCGCGCGGTCCCCGCCGTCGAACCGGCGGCGACGCCCGAGCACGAGCAGGTGCGCCGCCGTCGCCTGCGGGTACACCGGCTGCGCCACCACGTACGTCCCGTCCGGCAGCTCGGTGGTCGCGCTGCGGATGCCGGTGCCCGCACGCACCGTCGTGAGCAGGTCGGCGACTTCCGGCGGCAACGGCTGCGGCGCGTCGTGCCCGGCCACGAGCGCGTCGGCGGGCCCGACGAGCGCCACCCAGCCCCGCAGCCGCTCGGCCAGCGCCGTCACGAGCGCCCCCATGCCGTCGCCCGCGGCGCGCGTGAGGGCCTCCCGCGCGGCCGCCGTCCGGCGCTGTTCGCGTTGCCCCGCCTCGGCGAGCGCGACGGCGACGGCCCGGCTGATCGCGAGGAACGGCGTGCGCGGCGGCACGACCAGGAGCGGCAATCCGTGGCGCACGCACGCGTCGCGCAGCGGCTCGGGCAGGGTCTCCGACACCGTCGGGGTGAGGCCGAAACCCAGCGCGGTCACGCCGGCGTCGCGCAGGCGGCGGACGTAGTGCTCCGGTTCGCGCGGCAGGTTGACCCCGGCGGTGAGCACCAGCTCGGCACCGAGCAGGTAGGGCGCGGGATCATCGAGCTCGCTCACGTGGGCCCAGCGCACAGGCGCGTCGAGCGCGCCCGGCCGCAGCGTCTCCCGCACGAGGTCGAGCGCGAGCTCCGGGTTGCCGACGACCGTCCGTAACGGAACATTCACTTCCGCGGACTCGTGCTCGAGGTTCTGGGTCATTCCATCCCGGCTTTCGACGGTTCCTGGACGGATCGTCCCATGCCGCAGTGGTGGCGCACGAACCTACGGTGGCCCGAACAACCCCGCAGAGAACCGAGGAGGACCCCGTGGGCGGCGACTACGCGGTGATCGCGCTGTACATCGCGGGCATGATCGGAGTGGGCTGGATCGGCTTGCGCCTCGCGAAGACCAAGTCCGACTACCTCGTGGCGGGCCGGCGGCTGGGCTGGTTCATGTACTCCGGCACGATGTCGGCCGTCGTGCTCGGCGGCGCGTCGACCGTCGGCGGCGTGAAGCTCGGCTACACCTACGGCGTCTCGGGCGCGTGGCTCGTGGTCACCATCGGCGTCGGCATCCTCGTGCTGCACGCGGTGTTCGCGCGGCGGCTGGTGAAGCTGCGCGTGTACACCGTCGGCGAGATGCTGGACCTGCGCTACGGCGGCCGCACCAGCGCCGTGTCCGGGGTCGTCATGTGGGGCTACACGCTCATGCTCACCGTGACCTCGACGCTGGCGTTCGCGTCGATCTTCAAGGTCCTGTTCTCGATCCCGAGCTGGGCCGGCATCGCGATCGGCGGCTCGATCGTGGTGCTCTACTCGGTGCTGGGCGGCATGTGGTCGATCACGCTCACCGACATCGCGCAGTTCGTGATCAAGACGATCGGCATCCTGTTCGTGCTGCTGCCGATCGCGCTCGTGTCCGCCGGCGGCTTCGGCGGGATGGCCGAGAAGCTCGACGCCACCTACTTCGAGTTCACCTCGATCGGCGGCGAAACGATCCTCACGTACTTCCTGATCTACACCTTCGGCCTGCTCATCGGGCAGGACATCTGGCAGCGCGTGTTCACCGCCCGCACCCCGCGCGTCGCGACCGGCGGCGGCATCATCTCCGGTGTCTACTGCCTCGTCTACGGCGTGGCCGGCGCGCTCATCGGCACGGCCGCGAAGGTGCTCTACCCCGACCTCGGCAGCGCGCAGGACGCGTTCGCCACGATCGCCGAACGCCTGCTGCCCACCGGGGTGCGCGGGCTGGTGCTGGCCGCCGCGCTGTCGGCGCTCATGTCGACCTCCAGCGGCGCGCTGATCGCGTGCGCCACCACCACGACGTCGGACCTGCTGCGCAAGATCGGCCTCAAGGGCGGCGAGGTGCTGCGCAACCGCGTGACCACGCTGGTCCTGGGCGTCGTCGCCATCGGCATCGCGATGGTCGTGGACGACGTCGTCAACGCGCTCACCATCGCCTACGACATCCTGGTCGGCGGCCTGCTGGTGACGATCCTCGGCGCGTTGTTCTGGAAGCGCGGCACGCGTCAGGGCGCCTACGCGTCGATGGTGGCCGGCACGGTGTTCGTGGTCGCGTTCATGATCATCGACGGCGTCGCGGCCAACAGCCCGATCTACTGGGGCCTCGGCGCGAGCCTGATCGTGTACGTCGCGGTGAGCCTCGCGACGCCGCGCACCCCCGAAAGCATCCTTTCCGTGTGGACGCGGCGCCTGAACGGGTCCGCGGCAGAGGAAGAGAAAGCGGTGCCGGAGACCCCGGCCGCCGCGCAGGCCTGAACACCCCAACCACGAGGAGCACACCGCAGTGAGTGACCTGCCCCCGATCGGCCCGCTCGACTCGTCGCGCGTCCCGCGCTTCGCCGGCTTCGCGACCTTCGCGCGGCTGCCGCGGATCGACGAGGTGGACCACGCCGACGTCGCCGTGGTCGGCGTCCCGTTCGACTCCGGCGTGTCCTACCGGCCGGGCGCGCGCTTCGGCCCCGCCGCCGTGCGCGAGGCGAGCCGGCTGCTGCGGCCGTACCACCCGGCGCTGGACGTGTCGCCGTTCGCCGAGCGGCAGGTCGTGGACGCGGGGGACATCGCGGCGAACCCGTTCCACATCGGCGAAGCCATCGAGAAGGTGCAGCAGGACGCCGAAGCGCTCATGGCCGGCGGCACGAGGCTGGTGACGGTCGGCGGCGACCACACCATCGCGTTGCCGCTGCTGCGCGCCACGGCGAAGAAGCACGGCCCCGTCGCGCTGCTGCACTTCGACGCGCACCTCGACACGTGGGACACCTACTTCGGCGAGCCCTACACGCACGGCACGCCGTTCCGCCGCGCCGTCGAGGAAGGAATCCTCGACACCGCAGCGCTTTCGCACGTCGGCACGCGCGGACCGCTGTACGGCAAGCGCGACCTGGAGGAGGATCGCCGGCTCGGCTTCGGCATCGTCACCTCCGGCGACGTGCTGCGCCGGGGCATCGACGAGACCGTCGACGCGCTGCGCCAGCGGATCGGCGACCGGCCGCTGTACGTCTCGGTGGACATCGACGTGCTCGATCCCGCGCACGCGCCCGGCACCGGCACGCCCGAGGCGGGCGGGATGACGAGCCGCGAGCTGCTGGAGATCCTGCGCGGGCTGCGCGACCTGCACCTGGTGGGCGCCGACGTCGTCGAGCTGTCCCCGGCCTACGACCACGCCGAGATCACGGCCATCGCCGCCTCGCACGTGGCCTACGACCTCGTGAGCCTGCTGGCGCTGGGGAAGAGCGAATGACGCGCATCGGGGGCGACGTCGTCGTCGAGACGCTGCGCGCGCTCGGCGCGGACACGGTGTTCGGGCTGCCGGGCCAGCACGCGCTGGGGCTGTTCGAGGCGCTGCGGCGCGCGGACGACGTGCGCGTGGTGAGCTCGCGGGTGGAGAACAACCTCGCGTTCGCCGCCGACGGGTTCGCCCGCGCCCGGCTGGCCGCCGTTTCGGGAGGCCCGATTCCGGTCACGCCGATGATCGTGTCGACGGGCCCGGGTGCCTTGCTGACGCTGGCTTCGCTGCAGGAGTCGCGGGCCGCGTCGGTGCCGGTGCTCGGGATCTCCAGCCAGATCCCCGCCGCCGGGCTCGGCGGCGGGCGGCACGGATACCTGCACGAGCTGCCCGACCAGCAGGCGAGTTTCCGCGACGTCGTGAAATCAGTGCACGTGGTGCGGAGCGTCAGCCAGATCCCGACGGCGCTGCGGGAAGCGTGGACGGCGGCGGCGACCGCGCCGTACGGGCCGGTGTGGGTGGAGATCCCGCAGGACGTGCTGCTGGCGCCGGCCTCCTTGCCGCCCCTGCGCGACGTGACCGCGACGCCGGTGCTGCTGGAACCGTTGCCGGAGCTGGCGGCGGAAGCGTCGAAGCTGCTGGCCGCGGCGGAGAACCCCGTGATTCTCGCCGGCGGCGGAGCGCTGCGGTCGGGTGCGCAGGCGGAGCTTCTTGCGGTAGCCGAAGCGCTGCGGGCGCCGGTGGTGTCGACGTTCGGCGGCAAGGGCGTGTTCCCGTGGGATCACGAGCTGTCCGCGCGCTCGTGGCTGGAGGACTGGCACACCACGGAGTTCCTGGCCGGCGCGGACGTGCTGCTGGTGCTCGGGTCGGGGCTCGGTGAGCTGTCGAGCAACTACCGCGAGTTCGCGCCGCGCGGGCGGGTGATCCAGGTGGAGGCCGACCTCGGGAAGCTGGAGTCGAACTATCCCGCGCTGGGCCTCCACGCCGACGTGCGGCTGTTCCTGGGGGCGCTGGACCTTCCGGCGCGGACCGCGGACGGGCGTGCCGAAGCCGCCGTGGCCGATTTGCTCGCGCGCGTCGAGTCGCGATTGGACAGTCAGGACCTGGCCACGGAACGCAAGCTCGTCGACGATCTCCGCGCTGCGGTGCCGCAGGGTGCGCAGACGTTCTGGGACATGACGATCGCCGCCTACTGGGCGTGGTCGGCGTGGCAGCCGGACGGCGCGCCGATCCACACCGCGCAGGGTGCGGGCGGCCTCGGTTACGGGCTGCCCGGCGCGCTCGGCGCGGCCGCGACCGGCATCCCCACGCTGGCCGTCTCCGGCGACGGCGGCGCGATGTACGGCCTGGCCGAGCTGGCCACCGCCAAACAGCACGGTCTCGACGTCACATGGCTCGTGATCGACGACGGCGGCTACGGCATCCTGCGCGAGTACCTCACCGGCGCGTTCGGCGAGACCACCGCGACCGAACTGGCGCGGCCCGACTTCGCGGCGCTGGCGGAGTCGTTCGGGGTTCCGGCCGTGCGGTCCACGCTCGGCTCGGTGGGCGCGGACGTGGCGAAGGCCCTGCGCACGCCGGGACCGTCGGTGGTCCTGCTGCCGGCCGTGCTGAAGATGTTCGCCCCGACCCACCTGGAGAAGCTGTGACCCACGTCCTGAACTTCGCCGACGGCGCTTTTGGTGCGGCCTAGGACACGCTCACCCTCACCGACCCGGCCACCGGGGAGGCGCTCGGCACGAGCGTCCTCTCCGGACAGTCCGAAGTCGACAAAGCGATGGCAGCCGGGTGCTGGTGCACGCGGACGTGCACGACGAGTTCGTCGCCGGGCTGACCAAGGTGGCCGCCGCGCGGGTGTCCGGGGTGGACTACGGCCCGCTCGACAGCCGCGCGCAGCTCACTGGTGCAGGAGGAGGTGTTCGCGCCGGTGATCACCGTGCAGGCGTTCGATTCCGAAGAGCAGGCTGTGGAGCTGGCCAACGGCGTGCCGTACGGGCTCGCGTCCTCGGTGTGGACGCGCGACGTCGCCCGGGCGGCTTGGGTTTCGCGCGACCGGGAGGCGAACCGTTTGTCATGACGACAACAAAACGGCGGGCCTCTTCACAAAGAGACCCGCCGTGGTGAAAACGAGAAACTCAGCCCCGCGGATTCTCCGCCGGTACATCCTGCGCCACGCCCAACCGGCCCGACGCCCACTCCGTGATCCGGCGCGCCACGTCCTGCGCGGTGAGTCCGACGCGGTCCAGGACCTCGTCGCGCGAGCCGTGTTCGTGGAAGGTCTGCGGGACGGCCAGGTCGCGCAGCGGGACGTCGCAGTCGGCGTCGCGGAGGACTGCGGCCAGGGCGGAGCCGAAGCCGCCGTGGCGGCCGCTGTCTTCGACGGTCACCACGAGCTTGTGCTGGTCCGCGAGGGCGACCAGTTCGGCCGGGACGGGGACGACCCAGCGCGGGTCGACGACCGTGACGCCGATGCCCTGGTCGGCCAGGCGGTCGGCGGCCGCGAGGCCCAGCTTGCCGAACGAGCCGACGGCGACCAGCAGCACGTCCGGGGTGCAGGACTCGCGTGGGCGGCGCAGCACGTCGACCGTGCCGAGGCGTTCGACGGCGGGCAGGTCGGCGCCGACGGTGCCCTTCGAGAAGCGCAGGGCGGTGGGGCCGTCGGAGATGGCCACGGCCTCGCGCAGCTCCTCGCGCAGCGTGCCCGGGTCGCGGGGCGCGGCCACGCGCATGCCGGGCACCATGCCGAGCAGCGACAGGTCCCACATGCCGTGGTGGCTGGGGCCGTCGGGACCGGTGATGCCGGCGCGGTCGAGCACGAACGTCACCGGCTGGCGGTGCAGGGCGACGTCCATCAGGACCTGGTCGAACGCGCGGTTGAGGAACGTGGAGTAGACCGCCACCACCGGGTGGAAGCCGCCCATCGCCAGGCCCGCCGCCGACGTCACGGCGTGCTGCTCGGCGATGCCGACGTCGAACCAGCGGTCCGGGAACTTCTCGGAGAACTTCTCCAGGCCGGTGGACCGCAGCATCGCCGCGGTGATCGCCACCACGTCCTCGCGCTCGGCGCCGATCTTCGCCAGCTCGTCGCCGAACACGCCGGTCCAGCTGGGGCCCTTCACCGGCGGCAGGCCGGTCTCCGGGTCGATCGGGTCGGTCTGGTGCATCTGGTCGGCCTGGTGGTTCACCGCGGGCGCGTAGCCGTGGCCCTTCTCGGTGACGACGTGCACGATCACGGCGCCGCCGAACGCGCGGGCGCTCTGCAACGCCTTCTCCAGCGCCACCAGGTCGTGGCCGTCGACCGGGCCGAGGTACTTCAGGCCCAGGTCGGAGAACATCACCTGCGGGCTCAGCGCGTCCTTGATGCCGGCCTTCGCTGCGTGCAACGCGGCGTAGATCGGCTTGCCCACCACGGGGGTGTTGCGCAGGATCTCGCGCCCGCCGTCGAGCAGGCGCTCGTAGCCGGGCTGCAGGCGCAGCGCCGCGAGGTGGTCGGCGAGCCCGCCGATGGTCGGCGAGTAGGAACGGCCGTTGTCGTTGATCACGATCACGACCGGCCGGTCCCGGTTCGCCGCGATGTTGTTGAGCGCCTCCCAGCACATGCCGCCGGTCAGCGCGCCGTCGCCGACCACCGCCACGGCGTGGCGCGGGGCGCCGCCGGACAGCTCGAACGCCTTCGCCAGGCCGTCCACATAGGACAGCGCGGTGGACGCGTGGCTGTTCTCCACCAGGTCGTGCTCACTCTCGGCGCGCGACGGGTACCCGGTCGGCCCGCCGAGCTGGCGCAGCTTGTCGAACTCGGTGTGCCGGCCCGTCACGATCTTGTGCACGTACGCCTGGTGACCGACGTCCCACACGATCGCGTCGCGTGGCGAGTCGAACACCCGGTGCAGCGCGAGCGTGAGCTCCACGACACCCAGGTTCGGACCGAGGTGACCCCCGGACCTCCGCACCTTCTCGACGAGGAAATCCCTGATCTCGGCGGCCAGCTCGTCGAGGTCCTCGACGCTCATGCGCTTCAGGTCCGCCGGTCCGTGCACGGAGTCCAGCATCGTCACAGCTCCACCTCGCCTGGTTCCCTTCGCTCCCGCCAGTTCGGGCCAGTCTACGGATCCGCGCCACCACCGCCGCGCCGCCCGCGTCCCGGATCACACGCCGGGGCCCCGCGCAACTCCACGGTCGGGTGTGAACATGGAGTCTTCGGCCAAGTCGCGGCTACCGCGAGTGGCCCCGATAATCCGAACCGGACCAAGATCGAGAGGACCTCATGGCGGACTTGTACATCGGCGGCGAATGGGTGGACGCGAAGGCGGGTGGCCGGCGCGAAATCCGGTGCCCCGCCGACGGCTCGCTCGTCGCCGAGGTGGCCGAGGCCACGCGCGAGGACACCGAGGCCGCCATCGCCGCCGCCCGGCGCGCGTTCGACACCGGCCCGTGGCCCTCGACACCCGCCGCCCAACGCGGTGACCTTCTGCTGCGCACGGCCGACCTGCTCGACCGCGACGCCGAGACCTTCGCCCGCGCCGAGTCGCTCGACACCGGCAAACGCCTGGTCGAGAGCCGCTACGACATGGCCGACATCGCCGCCTGCCTGCGCTACTTCGGCAAGCTCGCGGCCAACGACGCGGGCCGCGTGGTCGACACCGGCAGCGCCGACGCGTTCAGCCGGATCGTGCACGAACCGGTGGGCGTGTGCGGGCTCATCACGCCGTGGAACTACCCGCTGCTCCAGACCATCTGGAAGGTCGCGCCCGCGCTGGCCGCGGGCAACACGCTCGTGCTCAAGCCCAGCGAGCTGACGCCGCACACGTCGATCCTGCTCATGAAGCTGCTCACCGAGGCGGGCCTGCCCGGCGGCGTCGCCAACCTGGTGCTCGGCGCGGGCCCGGAAGCCGGCGCGCCGCTTTCGGAGCACCCGGACGTGGACCTGGTCTCGTTCACCGGTGGTCTGGCCACCGGCCGCGTGATCGCCGCCAACGCCGCCGCGACGGTGAAAAAGGTGGCCCTGGAGCTCGGCGGCAAGAACCCCAACGTGGTGTTCGCCGACGCCGACTTCGAGACCGCCGTGGACTACGCGCTCACGGCCGTCTTCCTGCACTCCGGCCAGGTCTGCTCCGCGGGCGCGCGGCTCATCGTGCAGCGCGAGTGGCACGACGAGTTCGTCGACGAGCTGGTGCGCCGCGCCGAGCGGATCCGCCTCGGCGGGCCGTTCGACGAGCACGCCGAGACCGGCCCGCTGATCTCGGCCGCCCACCGTGAAAAGGTCGAGCGCTACGTCGCCACGGCCCTGGCCGAGGGCGCCGTGCTGCGCACCGGCGGCAAGCGGCCCGACGACCCCGAGCTGCGGAACGGTTTCTACTACCTGCCGACGATCCTCGACAACGTCGCACAAGGCAGCCACGCCGTGGTGGAGGAGTCGTTCGGACCGGTGCTCACGGTCGAGACCTTCACCGACGAGGACGACGCCGTGCGCATCGCGAACGACACCCACTACGGGCTGGCCGGCGGCGTGTTCACCAATGACGCCGCGAAGGCGCAGCGCGTGGCCAACCGCCTGCGCCACGGCACGGTCTGGATCAACGATTACCACCCGTACCTGCCGCAGGCCGAGTGGGGCGGCTACAAGCAGTCCGGCTTCGGCCGCGAGCTGGGCCCGACGGGCCTGGCCGAGTACACGGAGGCCAAGCACATCTACCAGAACCTGCGTCCCGGCCCGCAGAAGTGGTTCGCCGGCTGACACCCGTGCGCTGAAAAAGCGCCCTCAAGCCCTAGTCCGATCGAGAACCACCGAAAGGACCAGTGCCCGTGAGCACCGACACCGGCGGCCGTGGCAACGCGGACACCAGCGATCAGGAACTCGGCGAGTTCGGCTACACCAACCAGCTCAAGAGAACGCTGGGCAGCTTCCACACCTTCGCCGCCGGCATCAGCTACATCTCGGTGCTCACGGGCGTGTTCCAGCTCTCCTACCTGGGGATTTCCCAGGGCGGCCCGGCGTACTGGTGGTCGTGGCCGATGGTGTTCGCCGGGCAGCTCATGGTGGCGCTGAGCTTCGCGGAGCTGGCCGCGCAGTACCCGGTGGCCGGGTCGGTCTACAACTGGGCGAAAAAGCTCGGCAACGGGCACGTGGCGTGGCTGGCGGGCTGGATGATGCTGCTGGCCTCGATCGTGTCCATCTCGGCGACGGCGCTGGCCTACCAGCGGACGCTGCCGCAGATCACGTCGTTCTTCCAGTTCATCGGCGACGGCTCGGGCTCCAGCGACGCGGCCAACGGCGTGCTGCTGGCCACCTGCCTGATCGTGTTCACCACGCTGGTCAACGCGTTCGGCGTGAAGCTGATGGCCCGCATCAACAGCGCCGGCGTGTTCATCGAGCTGCTGTTCGCGGTGCTGCTGGTGGTGTTCCTGGCGTTCCACTTCGTGCGCGGCCCCGGCGTGGTCACGGAGACGAACGGCACGGGCGCCGGACACGCGGGCGGCTACCTCGGTGCGTTCCTCATCGCGGCCATCGCGTCGTCCTACGTGATGTACGGGTTCGACACGGCGGCCTCGCTCGGCGAGGAGTCGGTGGACCCGCACCGCAACGCCCCGAAGGCCATCATGCGGGCGCTGGTGGCGTCGTTCCTGCTCGGCGGGCTGATCATCCTGTTCGCGCTCATGGCCGTCGGCGACATCCACGCGCCCGAGCTCGGCACGGTCGGCCTGCAGTTCGTGCTCACCGACGCGCTCGGCCCGGCGATCGGGCGGATCTTCCTGTTCGTGGTGTTCATCGCGATCACGGTGTGTGTACTCGCCGTGCACACGGCGGCGATCCGCATCGCGTTCGCCATGGCGCGCGACAACGCGCTGCCCGGTGGCTCTCGCCTGGCGCGCGTGAGCAAGAAGACCGGCACGCCGGTGCTGCCCGCGATCGTGATCGGCGTGATCGCGATCGCGCTGCTGCTGGTGAACATCAACTCGGCGCAGATCTTCTCGGCGGTCACGAGCCTGGCGATCATCCTGATCTACCTGGCCTACCTGCTCGTGACGGTCCCGATGCTGATCAAGCGCCTGCGCGGCGGCTGGCCGCGCAAGGACTGCCCGCCGGGCCGGTTCTCGCTCGGGCGCTGGGGCCTGCCGGTGAACGTGCTCGCGGTGCTGTGGGGCATCGGGATGACGGTGAACCTCGCCTGGCCGCGCACGGAGATCTACAACGCGTCCCCGCCGTTCCACTGGTACCTGCGCTGGAGCTCGGTGCTCTTCGTCGGCGTGTTCGCGGCCGGCGGGTTCGCCTACTACTGGTTCGTTCAACGCCACCGCATCGGGGTGCTCGCCGGCCACGCTTCCGTGCCGTCGTCTCAGAAGGAGGAGTCCAGGTGAACGAGTTCGACTACGTGGTGGTCGGCGGCGGCACGGCGGGTTCGGTGGTGGCGGCGAGACTTTCGGAGGACCCGGACGTCACCGTCTGCCTGCTGGAGGCCGGACCGTCCGATGTGGACGACGCCGCCGTGCTCGAGCTGACGAACTGGATGGCACTGCTGGAATCCGGCTACGACTGGGACTACCCGGTGGAGCCGCAGGAAGCCGGCAACTCGTTCCTTCGTCAGGCCCGCGCGCGAGTGCTCGGCGGGTGTTCTTCGCACAACTCGTGCATCGCGTTCTGGGCACCGGCCGAAGACCTCGACGAGTGGGCGTCGCTCGGCCTGCCGGGCTGGTCGGCCGCGGACATCTTCCCGCTGTACCAACGGCTCGAGACCAACGACGGCCCCGGCGAGCACCACGGCCGCTCCGGGCCCGTCACGATCCGGTCCGTGCCGCCGCGCGACCCCGCGGGTGTCGCGATGCTGGCCGCGTGCGCGCAGGCGGGCATCCCGACCACGGAGTTCAACTCCGGCAAGACGGTGACCCACGGCGCGAACTGGTTCCAGATCAACGCGCGCGAGGACGGCGTGCGGTCCTCGGCCTCGGTGTCGTACCTGCACCCGATCCTGGACAAGCGCGAGAACCTGGAGGTGCGCACCGGCGCGCGGGCCAAGCGGCTGCTGTTCGACGGCCGCCGCTGCACCGGCGTCGAGCTGCAGCACCCCGACCTGATCCACCACACGACCGTGACCGCGCGGCGCGAGGTGATCGTGAGCTCCGGCGCGATCGACACGCCGAAGCTGCTGATGCTCTCGGGCATCGGGCCCGCCGGGCACCTGCGCGAGGTGGGCGTGGACGTGCTCGTGGACTCCCCCGGCGTCGGCTCGAACCTGGAGGACCACCCCGAGGGCCTGGTGCAGTGGGACGCGCTGCAGCCGATGGTCACCGAGTCCACGCAGTGGTGGGAGATCGGCATCTTCACGACCACCGAGGAAGGTCTGGACCGGCCGGACCTGATGTTCCACTACGGCTCGGTGCCCTTCGACATGAACACGCTGCGCCACGGCTACCCGACCACGGAGAACGGCTTCTGCCTCACGCCGAACGTCACGCGCAGCCGTTCACGCGGCACCGTCCGCCTGCGCACGCGCGACTTCCGCGACAAGCCCCGCGTGGACCCGCGTTACTTCACCGACGAGCACGACCTGCGCGTGATGACCCACGGCGTGAAGCTGGCCCGCGAGATCGCCGCGCAGCCGGCGCTGGACGAGTGGGCCGGCGTCGAGCTCTCACCGGGCCGCGACTGCGTGAGCGACGACGAGATCGCCGACTACCTGCGCAAGACCCACAACACCGTCTACCACCCCGCGTGCACCGCCCGGATGGGCCCGGACGGCGACCCGGACGCCGTGCTCGACGCCCGCCTGCGCGTGCGCGGCGTCGAGGGCCTGCGGGTGGCGGACGCGTCGGTGATGCCGTTCCTGGTGACGGTGAACCCGTGCATCACCACGATGGCCATCGGCGAGAAGTGTGCGGACCTGATCAAGCAAGACCGCGGCTGAGCGGCGAGGAACACCACGCCGGCCGGGTTTCCGGTGAGCGGGCACCGTCCACAAGCGTCCGTCCGGACGCAGTGGAACCGGTCACGGCGCCCGTACACTCGGGTTCCCGGGCCTGGTGGAGGTGTCGTGAGCGGTCGGTCGCTGCGCGGGACGCGGGCGGTGCTGGTGGCCGCCGGGGCGGTGGCGGGCGGCGTGGCCCTCGTGCTGCCGACGGCGCACTTTCTGTCCGACCGGGTGCCCGGCGACGTGCCCAGCCCCGAACTGAGCGTGGCGCTGCGGCTCGTCTGCGCGGTCGCGTTGGCGGCGGCCTTCGCGCTCGCCTGGATCACGCTGCGGCGGCACAGCGACGAGCCGCTGGCGTTCGCGACGCTGCCGGGGCTCGTCATCGTCGGTATCGCCGTGCGCTACCTCGTGCGGACGCTGCCGGCCTACGTCGATCAGCTCCCGGCCGCGCGCATCGGTCCGGCGCTGGGCGCGTGGCTGATCCTGGGCGTCGGCCTGCTGCTGACCGTGACGGGGCTCGTAGCGGGTTTCGCCACGAAGAGACGCTGACGCCGTTGCCAAAGTAGGCAATGCTTACCTAATATCGCCCGCATGACTTCTGGCCTGGTGGGACGGCGTGGTGCGCTCAAAGCCGCGGTGGGGGTGTCCGCGGGGCTGGCCCTGGCGGCTTGTTCGAGCTCCGGGGAGACGCCCGCCGCGAGCGGTCCGGCCGCGCCCGGCTTCCCGGTCGACGTGAAGGGTGTCGAGGGCACCACGACGATCCCCCGGCCGCCGCAGCGCGTGGTGTCGGTGGGCCAGTACCGCGACTCCGACGCGGCCGTCGCGCTCGGTGTCGTCCCGCTCATCACGCCGGATCTGGGCAAGTTCCTGCCCGGCGGGATGTCGCCGTGGCTCAAGGCGAAGGCGGGCACCCACCCGCCGGAGCTGTTCGCCGACACGCAGCTGCCGTTCGAGCGCATCGCCGCGCTCAAGCCCGACCTGATCCTCGGCACCGACCGGTCCACGTTGGCCCAGGACTACAAGACGCTCAGCGCGATCGCCCCGACGCTGTCGTCCGCGTCCGGCTACAACAAGGACACCTGGCAGGTCACCACCCGCCGCGTCGCCACGGCACTGGGCCGCTCGCCGGAAGCCGAGAAGCTCGTGACCGACGTCGAGGCCCAGATCAAGGCCGCGAAGGACGCCAACCCGAGCTTCGCGGGCCGCACGTTCACCATCGGCCCGGTCACCGGCGACGGAACGATCACCACGATCAGCAGCGCGCAGGACGCGTCCGCCCTGTTCTTCGCGCAGCTGGGGCTCGTGCTGTCGCCGAAGGTGACGTCGCTGCCCCAGACCTCCATCCCGGGCCGCTCGCAGATCAGCCCGGAACGCCTGGACCTCATCGACGCCGACGTCCTCGTGCTCACCTACACCACACCCGGCAGCCGCGCAGAAACCGAGGCGCTGCCACTGTTCCGGCAACTCCCCGCCGTGCGCCGCGGCTCGTACGTCGCCCTCGACATCACGACGGCGATCGCCCTGGCGTTCCCCTCGGCACTCAGCGTGCCCTACGGCCTGCAACAGGTCGTGCCCAAGATCTCCGGCGCGATCAAAGCCTGAGCCCGCCAACGCCACCACAGCGCGAGATCGCCGGCTCAAAGGCGATCTCGCACGCCCCGGCGGAGCCGGGGCCAAATTACTGCAGGAGGGCGACGCACTCCACGTGGTGGGTCATCGGGAAAGCGTCGAACGCCCGCAGGTCCGTGAGGGAGTACCCGTGGTCGGCGAAGGTCGCCAGGTCGCGCGCGAGGGCGGCGGGATCGCAGGCGACGTACACGATGCGGTCGGGCGAGCCCGCCGCGATGGCGTCCACCACGGCGCGGCCGGCGCCCTTGCGCGGGGGGTCGAGGACGACCACGTCGACGGGCTTCGGGGCGTCTTCGAGGGCGTGTTCGACGCGGCCGGCGCGCCACGAGACCTGAGGCAGGTCGGCGAGGTTGCGCCGGCCGTCGGTCACCGCCTGGCGGCCGGACTCCACGGCGAGCACGTGCCCGTCCGGTCCGACCTGGTCGGCCAGCACCGACGCGAACAGGCCGACGCCGGCGTAGAGGTCCCACGCCACGCCGCCGCGCGGGGCCTCGGCCCACTCGCGTACGAGCTGGGCGAACGTGTCGGCCGCGAAGGGGTGCACCTGCCAGAAGCCGTGGGCGTCAAGGCGCCAGTCGCGGCCGGCCGCGTGTTGCACGGCGAGGCCGCCGGACAGCTGGCGGGACTTGGTGCGGCCGTGGACGGTGGAGAGCTCGCGCAGGTGCGTGTGCCCGTCGCCGTCAGTGGTGGTCTCCAGTTCGGTGCCCGGGCGCCAGCGCTTGGCCAGCGCGACGTCGAGCGTGCCCGGCACCGCGATCGGGCAGTCGTCGAGCGCGACGACGCGGTGGCTGTGGTGCGCGCGCAGCCCGGCGCGGCCGTCGCGGCCGGCCACGAGCCGCACGCGGCTGCGCCAGCCGAGCGGGCCGCCGTCGAGCGGCTCGACCACGACGTCACGCGTGATGCCCGCGAGGCGCTCCAGCTGTTCGGCGACCACGGCCGCCTTCAGCGAACGCTGGTACGCGGGGTCGGCGTGCTGCCAGTCGCAGCCCCCGCAGCCGCCCGGGGCGGCCAGCGGGCACGGCGGCGTGACGCGATGCTCCGACGCCTCGAGCACCTCCACCGCGTCCGCCCGGCAGAACGAACCGCCCTTGTCCTCGGTCACCTCGGCGCGCACGCGCTCGCCCGGCAACCCGTGGCGCACGAACACCACCCGTCCGTCCACACGCGACACGCAGTGGCCGCCGTGGGCGACCGGGCCGATCTCGAGCTCGAGCACGCGGCCGAGCCAATTCTCCGTCATTCAGCAGTTTCCTTGGCCGGTTTGGGGGTTTCCACGGGCTTCGCGACACCACCGGCGCTCGCCGCGAACCCACGTCGCACGTCGCCGGCCGCGGGGCGGGCCCGGCGTTCGCGCTCGGCTGCCTTCGCCGAGGACTCCAGCTGCCACGGCACACTCGCGACGATGACACCCGGCTGGAACAGCAGCCTTCCCTTGAGCCGCAACGCACTCTGGTTGTGCAGCACCTGCTCCCACCAGTGGCCCACCACGTACTCCGGGATGAACACGGTGACCACGTTGCGCGGGTTGTCGCCGCGCACGCGCTTCACGTAGTCCAGCACCGGCTTCGTGATTTCCCGGTAGGGCGACTCGACGACCTTCAGCGGCACCTTGAACTTGTGCGCCTCCCACTCGGCGGTGAGCCGGCGGGTGTCGGCGTCGTCGACGTTCACGGTCACGGCCTCGAGCACGTCGGGCCGCATCGCCTTGGCGTAGGCCAGGGCGCGCAGCGTCGGCCGGTGCAGTTTGGACACCAGCACGATCGCGTGGTTGCGCGAGGGCAGCACCGTCGGGGTGTCGCCGAGTTCCTTCAGCTCTTCGGCCACGCGGTCGTAGTGCTTCCGGATCGCCGTCATCAACGCGAAAATCGCCACCATGGCGGCGATCGCGATCCACGCACCGAGGAGGAACTTGGTGATCAGCACGATGATCAGCACGGTGCCGGTCATCGTGAGGCCGATCGCGTTCACCGTCTGCGAGCGCCGCATCCGCCGCCGCACCGCGCCGTCGGTTTCCTTGGCCAGCAGGCGGTTCCAGTGCCGGACCATGCCGGTCTGGCTGATCGTGAACGACACGAACACACCGACGATGTAGAGCTGGATGAGCCGCGTGACCTCCGCGTCGAACGCGATGATCAGCACCAGCGCGAAGATCGCGAGGAACAGGATGCCGTTGGAGAACGCCAGCCGGTCGCCGCGCGTGTGCAGCTGCCGCGGCAGGTACCGGTCCTGCGCGAGGATCGAGCCGAGCACCGGGAAACCGTTGAAGGCCGTGTTGGCCGCCAGCAGCAGGATGATGCCGGTGGCGAAGGAAATGTAGTAGAACGCCGGCGGGAAGCTGGCGAACACGGCCTGGGCGATCTGCGTCACGATCGTCTTCTGCTGGTACCCCGCCGGAGCGCCCTGCAACTGCTCGGCCGGATTGTCGGCGAAGTTCACCTTGGTGATCACGGCGAGCGTGATGATGCCGATGAGCATGACCACCGCGAGCACGCCCATCAGCAGCAGCGTGGTGGCCGCGTTCTTCGACTTCGGCTTCCGGAACGCCGGCACGCCGTTGCTGATCGCCTCGACCCCGGTCAGCGCCGCGGCGCCGGAGGAGAACGACCGCAGGATCAGGAAGACGAACGCGAAGCCCGTCCACGTGCCCTCGGAGTGCAGTGTGAAGCCCGCGCTCTCGGCCCGCATCGTCGTGCCGGTCGCGGCTTCGATCAACCCCCACCCGACCATGACCAGGATGCCGATGATGAAGCCGTAGACGGGGATTGCGAAGGCTTTGCCCGATTCGCGCACTCCGCGCAGGTTCAGCGCGGTCAGCACCGCGACGATCACCACGGCGGTGATCACCTTGTGCTCGGCGACCCACGGGATGGCCGAGCCGATGTTGGCCACACCGGACGAAGTGGACACTGCGACGGTCATCACGTAGTCCACGAGCAGCGCGCTGGCCACGGTGAGCCCGAACTTGCTGCCCAGGTTGGTGCCGGCGACCTCGTAGTCACCGCCACCGCTCGGGTAGGCGTGCACGTTCTGCCGGTACGACGCCACGACCGTCAGCATGACCAGCGCCACGGCCACCCCGATCCACGGCGCGAACGCGTACGCCGACAGCCCGGCGAAGCTCAGGGTCAGGAAGATCTCCTCCGGCGCGTACGCGACGCTGGAGAGCGCGTCCGACGCGAAGATCGGCAGCGCGATGCGCTTGGGCAGGAGCGTGTGGCCGAGGCTGTCGCTACGGAACGGACGTCCGAGCACCAGGCGCTTCAGCACGGTCGGGAACTTCGACACCTTGGAAGACTAACTGCCACCCCGCACGGTAGGTTCGGCGCTGGTGCGCGAGGGTACCTACGGACGGGTTTACCCCCACCTACGAGGAGGCAGGGCGTGCACGTGGTGATCATGGGGTGCGGCCGGGTCGGCGCATCCCTGGCCGCGGCGCTGGAGCGTCTCGGCCACGAGGTGGCCGTCATCGACAAGAACCCCCAGGCGTTCCGCCGGCTGGGCAGCGACTTCCACGGCCAGCAGATCGTCGGCGTCGGGTTCGACCGGCAGGTGCTGATCGAGGCGGGCATCGAACAGGCCGGCGCGTTCGCGGCCGTGTCGAGCGGTGACAACTCCAACATCATCTCCGCGCGGGTCGCGCGCGAGAACTTCGGCATCGAGCACGTGGTCGCGCGGATCTACGACCACAAGCGCGCCGCCGTGTACGAGCGGCTCGGCATCCCCACCGTCGCGACGGTGCCGTGGACCACCGACCGCTTCCTGCGCACGCTCCTGCCGGACGGCGTCGCCTCGGTGTGGCGTGATCCCTCGGGCAACGTCGCGCTGCTGCAGCTGCCGCTGAACGAGGGCTGGATCGGGCGCAGCGTGCGCGAGCTCCAGGACGCCACCGGCGCACGCGTCGCGTTCATCATGCGGTTCGGCAACGGCGTGCTGCCGGACAACAAGACCATGGTGCAGGCCGACGACGTCGTGTACGTCGCGGCCCGCTCCGGCACCGTCAGCGACGTGACGAGCGTGGCCGCTCGCGCTCCGGAGGAGGAGAACTGATGCGGGTCGCGATCGCGGGTGCCGGCGCCGTCGGGCGCTCCATCGCCGTCGAGCTGATCGACGGACGGCACCAGGTGATGCTGATCGAGCGCGAGGCCGACCAGTTCGAACCCGACACCGTGCCGCAGGCCGACTGGGTCCTCGGCGACGCGTGCGAGGTCTCGATCCTCGAGGAGTCGGGGATCGAGCGCTGCGACGTGGTGATCGCCGCCACCGGCGACGACAAGTCCAACCTCGTGGTGTCACTGCTCGCGAAGACGGAGTTCGCCGTGCGCCGCGTGGTGGCCCGCGTGAACAACCCCGCCAACGAATGGCTCTTCACCGACGCCTGGGGCGTCGACGTCGCCGTGTCGACCCCGCGCATGCTCGCCGCGATGGTCGAGGAGGCCGTGAGCGTCGGCGACCTCGTGCGGTTGATGACCTTCCGCCAGAGCCAGGCGAACCTCGTGGAGCTCACGCTGCCCGAGGAGACCCCGTTGGCCGGCAAGCCCGTGAGCGAGATCGCGCTGCCCCGCGACGCCGCGCTCGTGACGATCCTGCGCGGCGACCGCGTGATCGTGCCGCAGCCGGAGGACCCGCTGGAGGCCGGTGACGAGCTGCTGTTCGTGGCGACGTCGGACGTCGAGCCGGAGATCCGCACGGCCCTGGGATACTGACGCAGACGGGAAAGGCCCCTCACGAGCACGTGAGGGGCCTTTCCGGCGTCTTGGGGAAGGCGGTCAAACCTCCGGAGTCGGCGTCTGCGCGTACTTCTCGCGCAGCCGGGCCTCGACCTCCGCGTCGGTCTCCGGCTTCGGTTCCGTCTCGGCCAGTGCCTTGAGCCGCTTGTCCGAGCGGCGGACCGCCCAGACGACCACGAGCAGGCCGAGCGCGTAGAGCGGGTAACCCATGGCGATCTTCGCGAACGCCAGCCAGCCGGTGTAGTCGCTGTTGTAGAGCCAGCGCTGCACCACGAACCGGGCGGCGAAGATCACGGCCAGCGCGAGCGTGGCGACGTCGTAGCCGTAGCGCGAGGGCTTGTCCTTGCGCCAGGCCTGGCCGGTGCCGTTGAGCGCGCTCCACACCACGCCGGCGATCGGCCAGCGCACCAGGATCGACAGCACGAACACGCCGCAGTAGGCGAGGCTCGCCCAGATGCCGAAGAGGAAGAAGCCCTTGGCCGAACCCGTGCGGAACGCGATGAACGCCGCGATCGCGACCCCGAAGAACCCCGAGATCGCCGGCTGCAGCGGCTCCTTGCGCACGACCCGCAGCACCGTGATCGCCACGGCGCTGCCGACCGAGCCCCAGATCGCCGCGGTGAGCCCGAAGAAGGCGTTCACCAGCACGAACACGATCACCGGCACCGACGAGTAGAACAGACCGGACACGCCGCCCATCTGCTCCAGCAATGTGGGTTCGGGCTTCTCGGCGTCGGTGTCGGTTCCGTCGTCGGCGCGGTGCTGGTCGCTGTCCTGCTTTTCGTCCCCGCCTTCGGGCACGTGCTTCTCGTCGCGGGGAGCGGGTTCAGTCACGGGAGTCGATCAACCTACCGGGCTCTGGAGTTCGTAGTACGGGTTGTACAGCACCTTCTGGCCGTCACGCTCTGCCATCCGGCCGCGGACCTTGATGGTCCGACCCGGCTCGATACCGGGGATCCGGCGTCGGCCCAGCCAGATTAGCGTCACGCCCTGTGTGCCGTCGAACAGCTCGGCCTGGAGCGTCGGAGTTCCCTCGCTCGGGCACAGCTCGACGCTGCGCAGCCTGCCGAGCACTGTCGCCTCTTCGCCGGACCGGCAGTCACAGGCGCGGCGCGCCCCTTCGGCCCCGGACCTCTCGGACATCTCGTCGGCGTCGAGGTCCTCGACGTCGCTGGTCAGCTTGCGAACCAACCGGCTGAAGTAGCCGCCGTCCTTGGCGGACATGGTGTGCTCCTGTGCTCCGGGGCCCCCGACTTCGCGGCCCGTGCGTAAACCAGCGTAGCTGTGGTTCACATCAGCGAAACGGGTTTGCGCCAAGATCGCAACGTGACGTCCGCAATCCGGAACCTGCCCGTGGTCCTGCTGCCCGGAACAGGGTCCGATGAAACGTTCGTTCAGTCGGTGTTCACCGGCCCGTTGGCTTTGGTGGGCGCCCGGCTGATCGCGCCTCCCCCGCCACCCGGTGCCGTGCTCGCCGAGGGGTACCTCGAAGAGCTGGACCGGCTCGCGCGGGTGCACGGGTCGCTGGTCGTCGGCGGCGTCTCGTTCGGCGCGCACCTGGCCGCGGAGTGGGCGGTGGCGAACCCGCGCCGTTGCGAGGGGCTGGTGTGCGCGCTCCCGGCCTGGAACGGCGAGCCCGGCTCAGCGCCCGCGGCCGTCGCAGCGCGCGCCTCAGCCGATCTGGTGGCCGCTCAGGGGGTCGACGGCGCGCTGGCCGCGGTGGCGGCCGGGAGCCCGGCGTGGCTCGTCGACGAGTTGTCTCGGGCCTGGCGGCGCCACGGCGACGACCTGGTGCCGGGGCTGCGGGTCGCGGCGGGCCGGCGCGCGCCGTCGTTGACCGAATTGGCGACGGTCGCGGTGCCGGCCGGGGTCGCCGGGTGCGCCGGTGACCTGGTGCACCCCGTGGCGGTGGCGCGCGAGTGGGCCTTGGTGCTGCCGAGAGGGGAGCTGGGCGTGGTCGAGCTGGCCGATTTCGGGCGGGACCGCGAAGTGCTCGGACGCGCGAGCCTGGTCGGGTTCCTGAAGGGCTGGTTCGGGTCCGCCGCCGGAACTGTGTAGTGAAAAGAAATGAACGAAGGCCCCGGCACGGGTGAGTGCCGGGGCCTTCCTCGTACGACGGTCAGCCTTCTTGCTGCTCGGCGATGTGCTGCGCGACGGCTTCCGGGAGCGTGATGGGGAGCGGGGTGCGCACCGGCATCGGGGAGTCGCCGCGGTCGACGATCGTGTGGCGCACGATCATGCGGAGCACGTCGGGCGCCTGCGCGGACTGCGACTGCGGACCGGCGATCACGCCGCGCAGCATCCAGCGCGGGCCGTCGACACCGACGAAGCGCAGCGCGACGTCGCCGACGATGGCCGAGAGCTCCAGGCCCCACTCGCCGCGGCCGACCGTCACCTTCGCGCCGTCGGCCCGCAGCTGGTCGGCCAGCTCGGTGCCGACCTCGCGCCACAGGCCGCCGGAGCGCGGCGCCGCGTAGGCGCTGACCGTGATCTGGCCCTGCTCGGTCACCACGTGGACCGCGCGGACACCACCGGCCTCCGGGTCCATCTCGACCTGCACCTGCGAGCCGTCCGGGACCGGGACCCGCACCGAACCGAGGTCGATGCGCGGGATGCCGTCCTCTTCGGCGTCGGCGACGTCGAAGGGCCCCTGCTCGGTCTCCGACAACTGGTTCTCGGGTTCGATCGCGTCGTCGGCGTCCGCCCCGGTGTCGCCCGCGGCGCCGTCGGCGGGCTCGGTCGGCCCGCCGTCGGACTTGCGCTTGCGTCCGAAGATCCCCACTACTTCTCCGTTCCTTCCCCAGTGCCCGCGTCCGCGCCGGGCACGTCCGGGACCAGTGTGGCGTGCCCGCCCGTCGAGCCGTAACCACCGGCGCCACGTTCGGTGTCGCCGAGCTCGGCGACCTCCACGAACACGGCGTGCTCGACCCGCTGGATCACCAGCTGCGCGATCCGGTCGCCGCGCGCGAGCACCACCGGCTCGTGGAGATCATGGTTGATGAGGCAGATCCGGATCTCACCGCGGTACCCCGCGTCGATCGTGCCGGGGGTGTTCACCACCGAAAGGCCCACGCGGGCCGCCAGCCCCGAGCGCGGGTGGACGAACCCCGCGAACCCCGGCGGCAGCGCGATCGCGACGCCGGTTCCCACCACCCCGCGTTCGCCGGGCCCGAGCACGATATCCGAGGTGGTGACGAGGTCGGCGCCCGCGTCGCCGGGCCGCGCGTACGCGGGCAACGGGACGCCGGGGTCGAGCCGGGAGAGGAGTACCTGAACGCTGGACACGGGCCGCGAGACTACCCTTGTCGCGTGGCTGACACCGTGAACACCGCCGTGAAGCGCGGACTGGCGCACTCCGAACGGCTGTACGTGCCGTGGTGGGGCTGGCCGCTGCCGATGCTCGGCGCGATCCTGCTCGGCGTGGAGATCCACCTCGGGTACCCCTCGATCCCGGTGTGGATCCCGCTGCCCATCGCCATCGTCGTGATGGGCGCGCTGCTGCTGTCGCTCGGCCGCTCGCGCGTGCGGGTGACGGGCGGTGACGAGCCGGAGCTGTGGGTCGGCGACGCGCACCTGCCGCTGCGGTTCGCCGGCGTGGTCGAGATCCTCGAGAAGGACGACAAGCGCCGCGCCCTCGGACGTGACGGCGACCCGGCCGCGTTCGTGATGCACCGCGGCTGGGTGGGCCCGGCGGTCCGCGTGCAGCTCACGGACCCGGCCGACCCCACGCCGTACTGGCTGTTCAGCACGCGCAAGCCGAAGCGCGTCGCCGAACTCCTGCGCGCCCGTTCCTGAACGGGCGGGCCTGAAGTTTTCCGCGGAACCGGTCCCGCGGACGCGGAAGGGGGCCCGCCTGGTGGGCCGACCCCCTTTACCCAGCTCGCGAGCGAGCTTCCCCGGACCGCCGCGACTGTGTTTCCCCTGAAACCTGTGTTCCCCTGAAGCCCTGTACGAGATCCCCGTACGCCGTCAGGCGCAGGCTGTGCTCAGGCGCAGTCGCGGCAGATCAGCCGGCCGCCGTTGTCTTCGGCGAGCCTGCTGCGGTGGTGCACCAGGAAGCAGACCGAGCAGGTGAACTCGTCAGCCTGCTTCGGCACGACCTTCACGGTCATGTCCTCGCCGGAAAGCCCGGAAAGGTCGGCACCAGGAAGCTCGAAGTTCTCGGCGTTCGCGTCCTCGTCGACGTCGACGACGCCGGACTGGTTCTCGTTCCGCCGGGCCTTCAGCTCCTCCAACGAGTCTTCGGCCAGCTCGTCGGCTTCGCTGCGGCGCGGAGCGTCGTAGTCGGTAGCCATGTGTCCCTCACCCCTGCGAATCAGCTTGTCTTGTTCTTCCGGTCCCGCGGGCGTGCCCGTGAGCCGGTCGTGCCGCTGGTCAACGTTCCAGCGCCCCTGTTTGTGCCCGGCGCCCGCAGTGACCGAGGTCTCAGCCAGGTGCCCCTCTTCCTGCGGCCGGAGCCCGGGAAGGGTAGCTCACCGTTCGCCGAGCTCCGCACCGAGTCGCACATTGCTTGAATTTCGTCACCCGACAGGGGGAACCCGCAGGTGAGACGGGTGCGATCCGGTCAGGTTGCCCGCGCGTCGCGAAGATCACCCGGCAGCGGTGTCCGCTTGCTCCCGCGGAGGTCTCCGTGGTGCGATCGGCGGACCGGGGATTCGCGGCCCGGCCTCGGCGGGGACGGGGCGGGCACACGGTGACCCGCGCCACCGGGTGCGGCGCCGAACGCCTAGGCTGGGCGGCTACGGCGGCCCGCACGGTGTCGCCTGGTGAAACCGGGGACGAAACCGGGGGACGAAACCGACCGGGGCGCGCGGCGCCACGCGGTCGTGGGGGTCTCGCGGCGAGGGGTCCGCGGACGGGGTTTCCGCGTTCGGGAAGGGACGGGGCAGGTGGCGTCGGGGAACGGCTCGGGGGACCGTGGTGCGCGGCCCTATCGCAAGCACCGGCCGCTGCCCGCGCTCATCGTGATCGGGGTGCTCGCCCTCGGCGCGGTGTTCGTGTGGGTGAACGCCGTGGTCGGCCGAGGGGACGTCGACGAGGCCGTGCTCTGCACGCCCGCCCCCACTCCACCACCGGGCACCACTTACACGACCGTGGCCCACAACGGCCTCGACGACCGCTCCCCCGTGCCGCCCGACAAGGTGGCGCTGAAGGTCCTCAACGCGAGCACCACGCGCGGCCAGGGCGGCATCACGACCACGGCCCTGCGCGAGCTCGGCTTCACCGCCACCGGCGACCCGGCCAACGACCCGGCGTACCCCAAGGGCGACGCCAAGTGCCGCGGCCAGATCCGCTACGGCGAGAACGGCGCCGCGGCCGCGCGCACGGTGAGCCTCGTGGTGCCGTGCGCCGAGCTCGTGCGCGACAACCGCAAGGACGCCAGCGTCGACCTCGTCACCGGCACGCTCTTCGACGACATCCGCCCGCGCCCGGAGGCGCGCCAGATCCTCCAGAAGCTCGCCGACTGGTCCAAGTCCCACCAGGGCGGGGGCGGCAACGAGCAGTCCTCGGGCCCCGGCGCGCCGGTGATCGACCAGACGCTGCTCGCCGCGGCCCGCGACGTCGCCTGCTGACCCTGGACCCCCGCGCGGGGGTCCAGGGCACGCGTCAGACGCTCTTGGCGTCCAGCGAAGCCAGCACCTGCCGCAGCGGCTCCGCGATGCCGGGCGCCGCCGCGAAGGTCACGTCCTCACCCAGGTCGGGTGCCGAGCCCGGCAGGAGGATCGTCGCGCCGGCCTCGGCCGCGACGAGCGCCCCGGCGGCCCAGTCCCAGCGGTGCAGGCCGTGCTCGAAGTACGCGTCGAGCCAGCCCGCGCCGACCGCGCACAGCTCCAGCGACGCCGCCCCGCCGCGGCGGAGGTCGCGCACGTGCCCGAGCAGCTCGCCCGCGAGCGCGCCCTGGCGCACGCGACGGTCGCGCGCGTAGGCGAACCCCGTGCCGACCAGCGACAGGTCCAGGCGCGTCGGCGAGGACGCCGAGAGGCGCCTGCCGTCGAGCCAGGCACCCTGGCCCCGCGCGGCCGTCCAGCGGCGGCCGCTGACGGGTTCCACGACCGCGCCGGCCACCGACACCCCGTCGACCTGAGCGGCCAGCGACACCGCGAACGCCGGCAGCCCGTAGAGGAAGTTGACGGTCCCGTCGATCGGGTCCACCACCCAGGTCACGCCGGACCCGGCCGCGGCGCCGCCGCCCTCCTCCCCGAGCACGGGCTCGCCCGGGCGCAGCTCGGCCAGCCGGGCGCGCACCAGCTCCTCGGACTCCTTGTCGATCGCGGTGACCACGTCGGTGTCCGCCGACTTGGTGTCGACGCGGACCTCACCGCCCGCCTGCATGGCGGTCCAGGCCGCCCGCACCAGCCCGGCCGCCTCGACCGCCACCTGCTCCGCAACGCTTTTCAGCAACGACTCGTCAGCTCCCACGTCCGACATGTCACCACATCCGGTTAAAGTCTCCGCAGCAGACTTCTGAATCGTGCGAGAAGGGACCACGTCAGTGACGGCGACCCGAGGTTTCGGAATCGACATCGGCGGCAGCGGGATCAAGGGCGCGCTGGTCGATTTGGAAACGGGACAGCTCATCGGCGAGCGACACCGGATCGAGACGCCGCAGCCGTCGACACCCGACGCCGTCGCGGACGTGGTGGCCGAGATCGTGCGCGCCGCGGAGTGGGACGGACCGGTCGGCGTGACGCTGCCGGCGGTCGTCAAGAAGGGCGTCGCGCACACCGCGGCCAACATCGACCACGCCTGGATCGGCACGGACGCCGACGCGCTGTTCGCCAAGCGGCTCGGCAAGAGCGTCGCGGACGTGGCGATGCTCAACGACGCCGACGCGGCCGGCATGGCCGAGATCCGCTTCGGCGACAAGGCCGCGCGCACCGGCGTCACCGCCCTGCTGACCTTCGGCACCGGCATCGGCAGCGCCGTCTTCCACGACGGCAAGCTCGTGCCGAACACCGAGTTCGGCCACCTCGAGGTCGACGGCCACGACGCGGAGAAGCGCGCCGCGGCGTCGGTGAAGGACAACGAGGGCCTGTCCTACCACCAGTGGGCCAAGCGGGTACACCGTTACCTGACCGTGCTGGAGAACCTGATCTGGCCGGATCTGTTCATCGTCGGCGGCGGCGTGAGCAAGAAGGCGGAGAAGTGGGTGCCGCTGCTGGAGGTCCGGACTCCGGTGATCGTGGCTTCGCTGCAGAACAACGCGGGCATCGTCGGCGCCGCCGCGGCCGCGGTCGAGGGCATCGAGCACTGATCGAGCACGGACCCGCAGACGCCCGGGAACGGCCGCGAAACCAACGCGCGGGTCACGGGAAGGTCACGTGCGGGTACCGTGCGGCAGGCCGGAGGGTGATCGCTTCGCGACGCACTGCCCGGCCGTCGTTACAATGGAACGCGGCCCACGGCTGCGGGAGTGAAAACCGCAGGCCGAGGCGTGTTCCCCGAATGTGAGGCAGCCGAGGTGGCGATACCTCGGCTCGTCATGATCGACCGCTGCGAAAGGGCGTAAGTGGCAGCCGCAAGAACCGCAACCCGAAGCGGGACGAAGACAGCGACCGCAGCCGGCGAGCCGGCCGACGAGGCAGCCACCGGCGCGGCGAAACCCAAGACCGCCACCAGGTCTGCCGGCGCGAAGAAGGCTCCGGCCAAGAAAGCGCCGGCCAAGAAGGCCACCACCAAGGCGCCCAAGACCGAAGACGGCGACCCGGACGGCCCGGTCGACCTCGACGAGGCCGAACTCGACACCCCGGACCTGTCCGACCTGGAAGAGGTCGAGGTCGACGTCGTCGACGAGACGGTCAACGACGAGGTCGCCGACGACGACTCCGACGACTCGGAAGACGAAGCCGAGGAGACGGAGACGCCCGCCGCGCGCCGCCGGAGCAACGCAGCCGCCGAGAAGGGGCCGAAGTCCGCCTCGGACAACCCGGACTTCGTCTGGGACGAGGAGGAGTCCGAGGCGCTGCGCCAGGCGCGCAAGGACGCCGAGCTCACCGCGTCGGCGGACTCGGTGCGTGCCTACCTCAAGCAGATCGGCAAGGTCGCGCTGCTCAACGCCGAGGAGGAGGTGGAGCTCGCCAAGCGCATCGAGGCGGGTCTCTACGCCGCCGAGCGCGTGCGCACCGCCGAGGAGGAGGGCGAGAAGCTCGTCACCCAGATGCGCCGCGATCTCAAGTGGATCGTGCGCGACGGCGAGCGCGCCAAGAACCACCTGCTGGAGGCGAACCTCCGGCTCGTGGTCTCGCTGGCCAAGCGCTACACCGGCCGCGGCATGGCGTTCCTGGACCTCATCCAGGAAGGCAACCTCGGCCTGATCCGCGCGGTGGAGAAGTTCGACTACACCAAGGGCTACAAGTTCTCGACGTACGCCACGTGGTGGATCCGCCAGGCGATCACCCGCGCGATGGCCGACCAGGCCCGCACCATCCGCATCCCGGTGCACATGGTCGAGGTCATCAACAAGCTCGGCCGTATACAGCGCGAACTCCTTCAGGACCTCGGCCGCGAGCCGACGCCCGAGGAGCTCGCCAAGGAGATGGACATCTCGCCGGAGAAGGTCCTGGAGATCCAGCAGTACGCGCGTGAGCCGATCTCGCTGGACCAGACCATCGGCGACGAGGGCGACTCGCAGCTCGGTGACTTCATCGAAGACTCCGAAGCGGTCGTCGCGGTCGACGCGGTGTCGTTCACGCTGCTGCAGGACCAGCTCCAGTCGGTGCTGCAGACGCTGTCCGAGCGCGAGGCGGGCGTGGTCCGGCTGCGCTTCGGTCTCACCGACGGCCAGCCGCGCACGCTCGACGAGATCGGCCAGGTCTACGGGGTCACGCGTGAGCGCATCCGCCAGATCGAGTCGAAGACGATGTCGAAGCTGCGGCACCCGTCGCGGTCCCAGGTCCTCCGGGACTACCTGGACTGATCACCCAGTCTCGACGAAGAACCCCGTCACCGGAATCCGGTGGCGGGGTTCTTTGCTGTGCGCGAAGATCCACCGGGCTTTGATCAACGGGGCAGGCTTCTCGACCGGGCACTGATCGGTGGGGTACGGACCGACCGGCCACTGTGGACGAAGAGGGCTCCCGCTCACAGGACTGGACCTCCGCCGCCCGGACAGGTCCATACCATGACCGGTATGTCCGTTTCCAGTGTTCCGCGGGCGTTCGCAACATTTCCCTCACTCCCGGAAACATTTCCGGAACGTGATCCGCGGTATTCGCCCACACACCCACGGCGACGATCCGCACGAAGTGAATACCTCGCGGGCCCCGTCCACCGCAACATCCGAAAGTCGGTCCTTCACGTGCCCGCGGCGGAAATCGTGATTATTTGGTTGCCTGGGAACGAAGATCGAAGGGCCTTCTCCGGATTATGCTGCGCCGACAACGAGCGTCAGCAGCATTCGGAAGGCAGCACCGGCTAGTGTTTTCGACGAAAACTCAATCGGGCGAGAGTCAGGCGTGGCCGTCGGTACGGAGTGGAACCTCCGTTCCCGGTGAATCGAGGAAACCGTGATCGGCTTCCTCCTCCGCCGCCTCGTCAACTACGTGGCATTGTGCCTGGTCGCCACCTTCGCGGCCTTTTCCTTGGCGTCGCTGGCTTTCAGCCCGCTCGACGCGCTGAAGCTGCGGAACCCACCGGCTCCGCAGTCCACAATCGACGCCAAGGCGGCCGAGCTCTACCTGAACCAGCCCATCCCCGAGCGCTTCTTCACCTGGCTCGGCGGAGTGCTGCACGGGAACTTCGGCCGCACGGTCGCCGACCAGCCGATCACCGACGAGCTCTTCCGCCGCGCCGGCGTGAGCCTTCGGCTGTTCCTGCTGGGCATCACGATCGGCATCATCATCGGCGTGCTCGTCGGGGTGGTGAGCGCGATCCGGCAGTACAAGGTCAGCGACTACGTGGCCACCACGTTCTCGTTCGTCGTGCTGTCCACTCCGGTCTTCGTGATCGCCACGATCCTCAAAGCGGGCGCCCAGTCGGTGAACGACAACCTGCTCGGCGGGTACCAGTTCTTCATCGTGCAGGGCGAGACGAGCGGCCTCGACGGCAGTTTCGGCGACGTGCTGCTCGACCGGTTGCAGCACATCATCGTGCCGACCCTGGCGATCGTGCTGACGCAGGTGGCGTACTACAGCCGCTACCAGCGTTCGGCGATGCTCGACGTCCTCGGCTCCGACTTCCTGCGCACCGCACAGGCGAAGGGCCTCACGCGCCGGCGCGCGCTGTTCAAGCACGGCTTGCGCACGGCGCTGATCCCGATGGCGACGCTGTTCGCGTTCGGCTTCGGCCTGCTCATCACGGGCGGCATCTTCACCGAGCGGATCTTCGGCTGGTACGGCATGGGCGACTGGCTGGTGACCGGGATCCAGAAGCAGGACACCAACATCGTCGCGACCGTGACGCTGTTCATCGCGATCTGCGTGCTGCTGGCCGGGTGGCTGGCCGACGTGCTCTACGCCGCGCTCGACCCGAGGGTGAGGATCTGATGGCCGCTCCCGTGAACGAGGCCGACATCGCCGACTCCGCCGTGCTGGCGGTCGACCCGGGCAACGAGGCCGAGAGCAAGTCCTCCAGCCGCGGCAAGCTCGTGTTCCGCCGGTTCCTGCGCAACAAGCTCGCGGTCGTCTCGCTGGCCGTGATCGTGCTGTTCTACGTGCTGGCCTTCACCTACACGTGGTACTCGCCGTGGTCGTACGACGAGCTCGACCCGCTGTCGAACCTGCTGCCGCCGGACGGGAACCACTGGTTCGGCACGAACCAGATCGGCGGCGACATGTTCGCGCAGACCATGCGCGGGCTGCAGAAGTCGCTCACGATCGGCCTGCTGGCCGCACTGTTCTCCACGGGCGTCGCCTCGATCGTCGGCGCGGCCGCCGGGTACTTCGGCGGCTGGACCGACCGCATCGCCATGTGGTTCGTGGACCTGCTGCTGATCCTGCCGCCGTTCCTGATCATCTCGATCCTCTCGCCGGCCTTCCGCGGCAAGACGTGGCTGATCCTGGTCGGCCTGATCGCGTTGTTCCAGTGGATGATCACCGCCCGCATCGTGCGCGGCATGACGCTGACCCTGCGCGAGCGCGAGTTCGTGAAGGCCGCGCGGTTCATGGGCCAGCCGTCGTGGCGGATCATCGCCAAGCACATCGTGCCGAACATGGCCTCGCTGCTGATCATCGACGCGACGATCAACGTCGGCGTCGCGATCATCACCGAAACCTCGCTGTCGTTCTTCGGGTTCGGCGTGCAGTCGCCCGACGTTTCGCTCGGCACGCTCATCGCCGACGGCACCGACGCCGTGCGCACCTTCCCCTGGCTGTTCTACATCCCGGCGGGCTTCCTCGTGGTCACCGTGCTCGCGGTGAACTACGCGGGTGACGGCCTGCGCGACGCGCTCGACCCGTCGTCAAGCCGGTCGCGGCGCAAGGAACGCAAGCGCATCGCCGAGAAGACGAAGTCCCCCAGCACCACAGGAGCCACAGCATGACCGCCTCACTCGCACTGGGCGCGGAGACCGAGAAGCCCACCGGCACGGTGCTGGAGGTCGCCGACCTCGACGTGTCCTTCCCGTCGGAGTCCGGCCGCGTGCACGCGGTGCGCGGCCTGAACTACCAGGTCGCGGCCGGCGAGGTGCTGGGCATCGTCGGCGAGTCCGGGTCCGGCAAGTCGGTATCGTCGCTGGCGGTCATGGGCCTGCTCCCGCCGCAGGCGCGCATCTCCGGCTCCATCCGGTTCCAGGGCAGCGAGCTCATCGGCAAGTCCGACGTCGAACTGTCCAAGCTGCGCGGCAAGAAGATCTCCATGGTCTTCCAGGACCCGCTCTCGGCGCTGACGCCCGTGTACACCGTGGGCGCGCAGATCGCCGAGGCGCTGCTGGTGCACGCCAAGGGCTCGATGACCAAGCAGCAGGCCAACAACCGGGCCGTGGAGCTGCTCGACCTCGTCGGCATCCCGAACGCCGCGGCGCGCGCCAAGGCGTTCCCGCACGAGTTCTCCGGTGGTATGCGCCAGCGCGCGGTGATCGCCATCGCGATCGCCAACGACCCGGACCTGATCATCGCCGACGAGCCGACCACCGCGCTCGACGTGACCGTGCAGGCCCAGGTGCTGGAGGTCCTCAAGACCGCGCAGGAGGTGACCGGCGCCGGCATCGTGATCATCACCCACGACCTCGGTGTGGTCGCCGGGTTCGCCGACCGCCTGATGGTCATGTACGCCGGGCGCGCCGTTGAGCAGGGCCCGGTCGAGACCATCTACGCCCAGCCGCGGATGCCGTACACGCTGGGCCTGCTGGGCTCGATCCCCCGCGTCGACGCGCACGAGAAGCAGCCGCTGGTGCCGATCGAGGGCCAGCCGCCCTCGCTGGTGAACCTGCCCTCGGGCTGCCCGTTCGCGCCGCGCTGCCCGCTGGCGATCGACGCGTGCCACCAGGCCGAGCCCGAGCTGCTCACGATCACGCCGGGCAACCCGAACGCGCCGGTCGACACCACGCACCGCGCCGCGTGCATCCGCACCGAGGAGCTGGCCGATCCCAAGGCCGACGCGGCGGAGGTCTACGGCGCCGAGGTGATCGAGGAGGCGGCGGTCGCGAAGCTGCCGCGCACCCAGCGCACCACCGTGCTCGACGTGCAGGACCTGCAGAAGCACTACCAGATCACCAAGGGCGCGGTGCTCAAGCGCAAGGCCGGGGTGGTCAAGGCGGTCGACGGCATCAGCTTCGACATCGTCGAGGGCGAGACGCTGGGCCTGGTCGGCGAGTCCGGCTGCGGCAAGTCGACCACGCTGATGGAGATCCTCGAGCTGGCCGCCCCGCAGAACGGGTCGGTGGCGGTGCTCGGCCGGGACGTCGCGAAGCTGACCGGCAAGGGGCGCAAGGAGATCCGGCGCGACCTGCAGGTCGTGTTCCAGGACCCGATGGCCGCGCTCGACCCGCGGCTGCCGATCGGCGACATCATCGCCGAGCCGATGGTGACCCACGGCTACGACAAGGCGCGCATCGCCAAGCGCGTGCCCGAGCTGCTCGGGCTCGTGGGGCTGCGCGCGGAGCACGCCGACCGGTACCCGGCGGAGTTCTCCGGCGGGCAGCGCCAGCGCATCGGCATTGCCCGGGCGCTCGCGCTCGAGCCGAAGCTGATCGTGCTCGACGAGCCGGTGTCCGCGCTGGACGTGTCGATCCAGGCGGGCGTGATCAACCTGCTCGACGAGCTGAAGGCCAAGCTCGGGCTGTCGTACCTGTTCGTGGCCCACGACCTTTCGGTGATCCGGCACATCGCCGACCGCGTGGCCGTGATGTACCTCGGCAAGATCGTCGAGATCGGCGACGTGGAGACGGTCTTCGACGCGCCGCAGCACCCGTACACGCAGGCGCTGCTGTCCGCGATCCCGATCCCCGACCCGATCAAGGAACGCGAGCGCACGCGGATCATCCTCACCGGTGACCTGCCCAGCCCGGCCAACCCGCCGTCGGGCTGCCGGTTCCGCACGCGCTGTTTCGTGTTCTCGCAGCTGTCCGAACAGGACAAGCAGAAGTGCATCGACGTCGAGCCGCCGCGCGAGCCGCGCGCGGACGACCACGACGTCGCCTGCCACTACGCCAAGACCCGCGAAGTCGTGTAGCCACGCATCCGTTGGCACACAGGGAAAGAAAGGTAAACATGATGCGACGGAGAATGGCCGCGATCGTGGCTCCCGTTGCCGCTCTGGGGCTCCTGCTCGCCGCTTGTGGCGGCGGCTCCTCCAGTGGTGGCAACAGCGGGCTTCAGGACGCCGGCAGCCAGCAGGTCAAGACCGCGGACATCAACGCGATGCCGGTCGACCAGCTCAAGGACGGCGGCGACCTCAAGTGGCCGGTCGACCAGCTGCCCGACAACTGGAACTACAACGAGGTCGACGGCACGGTCCTCGACGGCGCGAACATGTTCGGCGCCATCCTGCCGTATCCGTTCCCGCAGAACGCCGACGCGACGGTGGGCCTGGACCAGAACTACCTCACCTCGGCCGAGGTCGTCAGCACCGACCCGCAGGTCGTCGAGCTGAAGATCAACCCGAAGGCCAAGTGGAGCAACGGCCGGCAGTTCTCGTGGGAGGACTACGCCGCGCAGGCCAACGTGCTCAACGGCAAGAACCCGGCCTACCAGGTCTCCTCGACCACCGGTTACGAGGACATCGCCAAGGTCGAAAAGGGCACCGACGACCAGGACGTGAAGATCACCTTCGCGAAGAAGTTCGCGGAGTGGAAGTCGCTGTTCAGCCCGTTGTACCCGAAGGAGCTGGACGCCGACCCGGACACCTTCAACAAGTCCTGGGCCCAGAAGCCGGGGCTCACCGCGGGCCCGTTCAAGGTCAAGAGCATCGACGCGACCGCCAAGACCGCGGTCTTCGAGCGTGACCCGAACTGGTGGGGCGCGAAGCCGAAGCTGGACACCGTGACCTACAAGGTCGTCGACCGCGCCGCGCAGCCGGACGCCTTCGCCAACGGCCAGATCGACTTCTACAACCTGAACAACGACATCAACACCTTCAAGCGCGCCCAGGCCGACCCGAACGCGGTCGTCCGGCAGTCGACCTACCCGGACTACACGCACCTGACCTTCAACGGTGCGTCCGGTTCGATCCTGGCCGACAAGGACCTGCGCCTGGCGCTGATGAAGGGCGTCGACACGGTCGGGATCAGCAAGGCGATCCTCGGGCAGATGCAGAAGGACACCACCCCGATCGGCAACCACCTGTTCCTCAAGGGTTCCAAGACCTACGAGGACAACTCCGGTCCGTACAAGTTCAACGCGGACGGCGCGAAGGCCGACCTGGACAAGCTCGGCTGGAAGCTCAACGGTGACACTCGGGCCAAGGACGGCAAGCAGCTCAAGGTGCGCCTGGTGATCCCGTCGGGCACCCCGATCAGCCAGCAGATCGGCCAGATCCTGCAGTCGGAGTTCAAGGCGATCGGCGTCGGGCTGGACATCCAGGCCGTGCCGACCACCGAGTTCTTCAAGAACTACGTCAACGTCGGCAACTTCGACCTGACGATCTTCCGCTGGATCTCGAACTCGTTCCCGATCGGCGGCAGCAAGGGCATCTACTACCTCGACCCGAAGAACATCGCCCAGAACTACGGCCGCATCGGTGACGACAAGCTGAACCAGCTGCTCGACACCGCGGCCCAGGAACTGGACGACACGAAGCGGGCCGCGGACATCAACGCCGCGGACAAGGAGATCTGGGCCGTCGGGCACCAGCTCCCGATCTTCCAGTCGCCGGGCGCGTTCGCGACGCGCAAGACGCTGGCGAACTTCGGTTCGCCGGGTTACGCGAACAACCCGTACGACTACACCAAGATCGGCTTCGTGAAGTAACTCGGTACCCCCGGACAAGAGCGGCGCGGGCCCCGGCCCGCGCCGCTCTTTCCTTTGTAGACACCTAAGGTGGAACGCATGCGGAGTTTCCTGCGGCTGCGGCCGGTGCGCCACGTCCTCGTGACGAGCGCCGTGGTGCTGCTCGCGTGCGCGGTGGTGTTCGTGGTGCAGCTGCTGGAGTTCTCCCACGCGCAGGCCGAGGTCCGGGGCATCACGGCGCAGGCCACGGGCACGGTGGTGCGCGGCGGCGAAGGCTCGGCGACCGTGCGCTTCCCGGTGGCCGGCGGGTCGCTCGCGACGGCGGACGTCGCGCTGGACAGCTCGGCCCCGAAGACCGGCACGAGCGTGCCCGTGCTGTACGACCCCGCGCGGCCCTCGCGCGCGCTGATCCGCGACGCCACCCCGATCGTGACCGCCGACCGCGCGACGACCTACGCCACGGTGACCGTGGTCGCGGCCGCGGCGGTGCTGGCCGTGGACCTCTTCCTGTTCTTCACGCGCTTCGTCCGGCCCGCGCGGGCCGCGGCGTCGACGTCCCCGATCCCGGTGCGGCGAGTGAAGGTGCAACGCGGGCTGCTCACGCGGTCCTGGCTCGAAACCGAGACGGCGTCGCCACGCTGGATCCCGGTGTACTTCTCCCCCACGCTGATCGGCCTGCCCGCGCCGACGAAGGTCGTGGTTCGCGGCGACGTGCGCCGCGACCGGCTCGTCGCCGTCGAGGTGGGCGACGAGCTGCTGTACCCGGCGGGCTCCGTGCGGGCCACCGAACCGCGCGGCCGCCGCATCGACAACCCGGCCGAGCCGGACGAGGAACGCGCGCTCGCCGCGGCACGCCCCGTGCCGCTCGCGCGCCAGTTCCGCGCCGACCTGCCGGTGCTGGCCGCCGCGCCCGTCGTCGGGGCGTTCTGGGCCTTCGTCGACGGCAGCGGCTTCAGCGGCTGGCTCGTGGTCACCGTGCTCGTCGCCGCGTTCGGCTTCTGGTGGGCCGCGCTGCGCGGCTCCGACCCGTCGGTCTGAACCACCCCAATGTGGCGTTGATGCGACGCCGGGAAGCTGCGGTTGTACTCCGGCGTGACGACCACGTACGCCTCCGCCGCC
>NZ_JBEYSJ010000042.1:0-80082 GCF_040704195.1 Amycolatopsis sp. NPDC047767 | reverse complement strand
TGCACCCGACCACCACGCTCGCCGGCCGGCTCGGGGAGTTCGCCGCCGGCGTCCGGTTCGAAGACCTGCCCGCCGCCGTCGTCGAGCAGGCGCGCCACCTCGCCCTCGACGCGGTGGGGCTCGCGTTCTGCGCGGCGGACGAACCGTTCGCGCGCAAGGCCCGCGAGGCGTTCTCGTTCCTGGGCTCCGGCGACCAGCCCGTGCTCGCGCTCCCCGACCGCCTGCCCGCGCGCGACGCCGCGATGCTGGGCGGAATCCTCGTGCACGGCCACGACTTCGACGACACGCACATCGGCTCGATCGTGCACGTGTCGGCTTCGGCGTTGCCCGCTTCGCTGGCCGCCGCGATCGCGTCCGGGCGCACCGCGCGGGAGCTGCTGGTGGCGTACGTGCTGGCGATCGAGGTGAGCGCCCGCGTCGGACTGGCGGCGCACGGCGGTTTCCACGACGCGGGCTTCCACCCGACCGGTGTCGCGGGCGCGTTCGGCGCCGCGGTGGCCGCGGCGAAGCTCGGCGGCCTCGACGCCGCCGGGATCGCGGGCGCGCAGGAGATCGTGGGCTCGATGGCGTCGGGAATCCTGGAGTTCCTGGAGGACGGCGCGTGGACGAAACGCCTGCACCCGGGCTGGGCCGCCGCGTCGGGCCTGACGGCGGCGGCGTTCGCCCGCGCGGGGTGGCCGGGCCCGGGCCGGGTGTACGAGGGCCGCTACGGGCTCTACGCCACGCATTTGGGCGCGCGTTCCTGGGATCCCGACGCGCTGACCGACGGCCTCGGCTCCCGCTGGGAACTCCTCACGACGGGCGTGAAGCCCTACCCGAGCTGCCACTTCAGCCACGGCTTCGCCGACGCGTTGCTCGCCCTGCGCGCAACCGAGGGCTTCACGGCCGACGACGTCGAGCACATCCGCTGCCTCGTCCACCCCACCGCCGCGGCGGCCGTCTTCGAGCCCGCGGAACGCAAACGCCGCCCCCGCGACCTGTACGACGCGAAGTTCAGCGTGCCCTACATCGCGGGCGCCTGCCTGACCCGCGGCCGGCTCACACTGGCGGAGTTCACGCCGGCCTCGCTCGACGACCCGGCCATCCACGCGGTCGCCGACCGGGTGGACTTCGCCGACGACCCGGAGTCGCGATTCCCGGACGCCTACTCGGCCGCGGTGGAAGTCACACTGCAAGACGGGCGCCGGTTGTTCCGGCGGGAACAGGTGAACCGCGGGCATGCCGAACGGCCACTGTCCAGTGAGGACATATCGGCCAAGTACGCCGAGAACATGGCCCTGGTGGTCGACGACACCACTGCCGCACGGGTTCGCTCCGCCGTTCTGGCTCTGGGCACGGACGACACGACCTCGGCCCTGGAGTTCGGGGAGGCTTGCTCGCGCGTCGAATGACGACGGTCAGCCTTCCTCGACCCCGGGCGGCGGCTTCTGAATCGGGTGCGGCGTGATCCGCACGTCTTCGGCCGACCAGTGCGCCGCACGGCCCAGCTCGACCGCCGCGGCCATCACCTTCTGCGGATCGAGGCGCGCGGAGCCGTCGGGTTCCGGCTCGTCCCGCAGCACCGCGTCACCGACCGGCACGGACACGTAGGCCTCCTCGACCGTCGTGCGCTGCAGCCGGACCGAAATCGAATACGTCGCCATCGGACTCCCCCTTCGTCGCGACCCAACCTACCGGGACCGCCGGGGCTAGGCTTCTCCTTTGACCCGTGGAGGACTTGGTGAACCAGCCCGCGCCGGTGTACCTGGACTACAACGCGACCACGCCCGTCGACCCGCGGGTGGTGGAGGCGGCGCTGCCGTTCTGGGCCGAGTGGTTCGGCAATCCCTCCAGCGACCACGCGTACGCGGCCGTGCCGCGGCGGGCGCTGGCGGAGGCGCGCGAGCAGGTGGCGGAGTTCGCCGGGGCGCGGGCGGACGAGGTGGTGTTCACCGCGTCGGGTTCGGAGGCGAACCTGCTGGCGCTGCGGGGCGCGGTGGCCGGCGCGGACGCGCACCTGGTCGTCCAGGCGACCGAGCACCCGTCCGTGCTGGAGACGGCGCGAGCGCTGGCGCGGCTGCACGGCACGCGGGTCACCGTGCTGCCGGTCGACCACAAAGGACTTGTCGAGCCGGCTTCCCTCGAAGCCGCCGTGCGCGCTCCCGCGGCGAAGACCGTGGTGTCGATCATGGCGGCCAACAACGAAACCGGTGCGCTGCAACCGATCCCCGAGCTCGCGGCGATCGCGCACGAGCACGGTGCCCTCGTGCACTGCGACGCCGCACAGGCGTGCGCGAAGGTCCCGGTCGACGTGGCGCGGCTGGGCGTGGACCTGCTGACGATCGTCGGGCACAAGATGTACGCGCCGCGCGGAGCGGCGGCGCTGTACGTGCGCCGCGGCGTCGAGCTGGAGCCCGTCGTCTATGGCGGCGGCCAGGAACGTGGCCTGCGAGCCGGCACCGAGAACGTCGCCCTCGCGGTCGCACTCGGCACCGCCGCGCGGCTGGCGGCCGACGTCACGACGGACGGCGCCCGGATCGCCGGCCTACGGGATTCGCTGCAGAACCGGCTGGCGGCCGCGTTGCCCGGTCGCGTGCACGTGAACGGCCCCGCGCGGCGGCTGCCGAACACGCTCAACGTGAGCATCGACGGCGTCCGGGGCCACGAGCTGCTGGCCGCCTGCCCGGAGCTCGCCGCGTCGACGGGGTCGGCCTGCCACAGCGGGGTCCACTCCCCTTCGCCCGTGCTCACCGCGATGGGTGTCGCGCCGGAGCGAGCGCTCTCGGCGATCCGGCTTTCCCTGGGCCGCTTCACTGAGCCGGGTGACGTCAACGTTGCCGTGAAGGCGCTCGTCCGCGCGGCGTGATCGCGTAAGCGTCCTCACACGGTCGGAGGCTTCCTTCAAGATAGTATTGACTGATACTATTTCACTAGACACCAAAGAGGGCAGGGTCGATGGACGTCTACGAGGCAGTCACGAGCCGGCGGGCGGTGCGGGGCTTCACGGACGAGCCGGTGGCGCCGGAGGTGCTTCGGCGGGTGCTGGCGGCCGCCCGCGCGGCGCCGTCCGGGTCGAATCTGCAGCCGTGGCAGGTGTTCGTGGTGACGGGGGCGCCGCTGGCGGAGCTGAAGAAGCGCGCGGGCGAGCGGATCGCGACCCGGGACCCGTGGGACGCGGCCCAGTACGAGCAGTACCCGGCCATGCTGAAGTCGCCGTACGCCGAGCGGCGCGCCGCGTTCGGGAAGCAGCGTTACGGTGCGCTCGGTATCTCCCGCGAGGACGTCGAGGCGAGCCAGCGCGCCGCCGCCGCGAACTGGGACTGCTTCGGCGCCCCGGCCGCGTTGTTCTGCTACCTCGACCCCACCATGGGCCGGCCGCAGTGGTCCGACGCGGGGATGTTCCTGCAGACCGTCATGTTGCTGCTGCGCGCCGAAGGGCTGCACAGCTGCCCGCAGATGGCGTGGGCGAAGTTCCACAAGACCGTCGCCGAGATCGTCTCGCCGCCGGCGGACCTCATTCTGTTCTGCGGCATGTCCCTCGGCCACGAGGACATCACCGTCGACCTCGGCCGCACGGGGCGGGCGCCGCTCGAGGAGACGGTGACGTTCGTCGGCGGCTAGCGGGTTTCCGGCCGGCAATCGTCCGTTCGCAGTACCGGGCCGCAGCCGAACGCCCGACGCCGCCCGGCTGTCCACGCGGGGTCCACCGGATGTCTTCCTTTTCGCCGCAGGGGTTTGGTACTTCTTTTCACGGCCGGTGTCGTCCCGGCCGGAAAGGAACGGATGATGCGGTTCATTCCTCGTCGCGCCCTGGCGGTGGCCGTGCTGGTGCTGGGGGCCGCCGGCCTGGGGGTCGTGCCGGCGCAGGCGAGCGCGCAGAGCGGCAGCGGGACGCTGTCAGACCCGTGGGTGCCCACCCGGCCGGCGCACATCACGTGCGCGACCGCCACACTCTTCGGCAACTACACCTCGGGCCAGGGGCACTCGGACCCGATCGACACTTTGGTGCAGGGCAACTACATCGGCGTCCGCTACATCACCGCCGACCACTACTCGGCCGACGTTTTCTGGCACGGCAAGAGCAAGTGGGGCTTCCTGCTGCGCAGCTGCTTCAGCCTCGACTGAGCCGTCGCCCCCCGAATCCCCGGAACAGGAGAACCATGCCCATTCCCCGCCCCGCCCAGGTCCTGGCCGCCACCGCGCTCGCCACGGCGGCCGCGGTCGGCCTCGCCCCGGCCGCCTCCGCCGGCACGGTGTACGAGATCTGCGCGACCGACCTCTACGTCCGCAACGAACCCGCCGGCGTCATCATCGGCACCCTCTACAGCGGCGACCACTTCGAACTCTCGCGCTACTCCCCCAGCGGCGGCTGGGCCGAAGGCTACGCCATGGGCCACGTCAACAAGCGCGGCTGGGTGCAGGCCGGCTGGTTCTGCTGACCGTCGGCGCACCGGGAGACCAAACACCTGGCCCGAGTCGCGCCAATCGAAGTCGTGTGCCGTCCGGTCGTTGACGCGTGTCCGCCCACCCAGCCGCGCAGGTGGTAGGCATAGGCGGTGATCAGCCAACTACCTGTTGACGAACAACTCGACGCCTTCCGAAAGGTGCTCTCCCGCAACGAGGTGCTCACGGAGGTGCTGTCCCGGTCGGTGTCGCTGGGGCTGCCCGGCTGGTATCTCACGGCAGGCTGTCTGTTCCAGACCGTCTGGAACGCAGTCACCGACCGGGCGCCCGGCAACGGCATCAAGGACTACGACCTGTTCTACTTCGACGCCACCGACCTGTCCTGGGAGGCGGAGGACGCGGTGATCCAGTCGGCGAGGCAGGTCTTCGCCGACATCCCAGCCGAGGTGGAGATCCGCAACGAGGCACGCGTCCATCTCTGGTACGAGGAGAAGTTCGGGACGCCATGTCCTGCTCACACCTCCACCGAGGACGCGATCGACTCCTTCGCCGCGACCACCTGCTGCCTGGGGGTCCGCCTCGAACCAGGCGGGCACTGGCGCGTGTACGCCCCGCACGGGCTGTCCGACGTGTTCAACCTCATCGTCCGGCCCAACCCGATCCTGGCACCACGCGATGTCTTCGAGGCGAAGACCAGCCGTTGGCGCCGGGAGTGGCCAGAGCTCACGGTTCTGCCCTGGCCGAACGTCAGTCGTTCTGTGCCGGGTGAAGGATCGGGTTGATCCCGACGAGCATGACGGTCAATTGGTCCGCGCCGCAGCGCATCTGGTCATCAGGGTTCCGCGCCAGTGCCTCGCACTCGCGCACCGCGGCGTCCCTGTCGTGTGAGAACACCCCGAACACATCGAGCACCGCGGTGTGGATCCAATCAGCCCGGTCGGGATCAGCGGCGGCGAGTGCGGTGGCGACCACTGCTAGCCCAGCCGAGTCCTGGCGCCGGAGCAGCGCCTCCGCCGTCGCGAGGGTGACGAACGTGTCACCGGCGTCAAGGACGAGCCCCAGCAGTGGCCCGCTCGCCTCGGGGATCTCGGCGAAGGCGGCCAGGCTCCGGCCCGCGTCGGCTCTGTCGCGGTAGTCGGGGCTTCCCGCGAGCCTGATCAGTGCGGCCACGGCCTCGCGCCTCGCCTCGTTGTCCATGCACGCATTGTTCCGCAGCCGGCGCCGGAGACCCACCGCGTTTCCGCGGGAAGACCCGGCCTCACCTGAAGTCCCGTGACTTCTGGGCCAGGCCCGTCAAGTCCAGGGCCGCCAGGTGGTCCGCCACCACCGAGACGGTGCCCTGGCCGACCTGGGCGATGCCGCGCACCAGGAGCACCGAGTGGTTCTGCAGGAGGCGGCGGTTGCGGCGCCACACGCCGACGGAGACGATGACGTTGGTCATGCCCGTCTCGTCTTCCAGGTTGAGGAACGTGATGCCGCCGGCGGTGGCGGGGCGTTGTTTGTGCGTGACGGCGCCGCCGACCTGGATGCGGGTGCCGTCGGGGACCGACAGGAGTGAGGCGGCCGGGAGGGCGCCCAGGGCGTCGAGGTGGCTGCGCAGGAACGAGACGGGGTGGCGGTCGGGCGTGATGCCCGTGGCCCAGAGGTCGGCGGTGGCCAGTTCGAACGCCGTCATGCCGGGCAGCGGGGGCGCGTGGTGGCCGAGCGACAGGCCGGACAGGTGGTCGGGCCGCGTGGCCGACGCGGGGCCGGCGGCCCACAGCGCCGAGCGGCGGTCGCCGAAAACGCCTGCCGTGGCGAGGGATTCGACGACCGGGCGGGCGAGCTGGACGCGTTCGGTCAGGTCGCCGATGGACGCGAACGGCCCGCCGGCGTCGCGTTCGGCGACGATGCGGTCGGCCACGTCCTGGCCCACCGAGCGGACGCCGGCGAGGCCCAGCCGGATCGCGACGCCGCCGGTACTGTCCGAACAGGACTCCAGTGTCGCGTGCGGCAGGGAGAGGTTGAGGTCCGGCGAGCGCGTGACCACGCCGTGGTGGCGCGCGTCGGCGACGAGGGACTGCGGGCTGTAGAAACCCATGGGCTGCGCGCGCAGCAGGCCGGCGCAGAACGCGGCCGGGTAGTAGCGCTTGAACCACGCCGACGCGTACACCAGCAGCGCGAACGACATCGAGTGCGCCTCGGGGAAACCGTAACCGGAGAAGGCGTGGATCTGCTCGAAGATCCGGGCGGCGAGGTCGGGCGCCACACCGTTGGCCGCGGCGCCTTCGAAGAAGCGGCCCGCAAGCCGGCGCATCTTCTCGCTGGAACGCTTGGCCCCCATGGCCCGGCGCAGCTGGTCGGCCTCGGCCGCGGTGAACGACGCGACGTCACGCGCCATCTGCATCACCTGTTCCTGGAACAGCGGCACGCCCAGGGTCCGCTCCAGCGCCGGCGCCAGCAACGGGTGCGCGTGCGACCACTCCTCCTCACCCCGCCGGCGCCGGATGTACGGGTGCACCGAACCGCCCTGGATCGGCCCCGGCCGGATGAGCGCGACCTCCACCACGAGGTCGTAGAACCTCCGCGGCCGCAGGCGGGGCAGGGTGCCGAGCTGCGCGCGGGACTCCACTTGGAACACCCCGACCGCGTCGGCCTCGCACAGCATGTCGTACACGGCCGGGTCGGCGAGGTCGAGGTCGTGCAGTCCGATGTGGACGTCGTGGTGCTCGGCGACGAGGTCGATCATGTAGTGCAGCGCCGACAACATGCCCAGGCCCAGCAGGTCGAACTTCGTGAGCCCGATCGCGGCGCAGTCGTCCTTGTCCCACTGCAGCACGCTGCGGTCGGCCGCCGTCGCCCACTCCACCGGCACGATCTCGGAGACGGGCGTCTTCGCGATCACCATGCCGCCCGAGTGCACGCCCAGGTGCCGCGGCGTGTCCTCCAGCCAGGCGGCGCACTCCAGCACGTCGTCGGGGATCTCGTGGCCCTGCTCCCCCGGCGTCGAGCCGCTCGCGACGGACGACCAGCGGTCCACCCGCTTGCCGAACGCGTCCTGCTGGCCGGTCGAGTAGCCGAGCGCCTTGGCGGCGTCTCGGATGGCAGAACGCGAACGATAAGTGATGACATTCGCAACCTGGGCCGCGTGAAAACGACCATGTTTCGCATAGACGTACTGGATCACCTCCTCGCGCCGGTCGGACTCGATGTCGACGTCGATGTCCGGTGGGCCGTCGCGCTCGGGGGCGAGAAACCGTTCGAACAACAACCCCCACTTCACGGGGTCGGCGTGGCTGATCCGCAACGCGAAGCACACCGCGGAGTTCGCGGCCGAACCGCGGCCCTGGGCGAGGATGTTCGATTTCCGACAGAACCTGACGATGTCCCACACCACGAGGAAGTAGCCGGGGAACCCGAGCTGCCGGATGACCGCGAGCTCGTGGTCGAGCTGGGCGTAGGCCTTCGGGTTGTCCGCGCGGCCGCCGTAGCGCGCGGCGGCGCCCTCGAACGTCAGGTGGCGCAGGTAGTCGTCCTCGTCGGCGAACCCCTCGGGCACCGCGAACGGCGGCAGTTCCGGGGCCACCAAAGCGAGGTCGAACGCGCACTCCACCCCGAGCAGCGCGGCCCGCTGCACCGCGCCCGGGTACCGCGCGAAGCGGCCGGCCTGTTCGGCGCCGCTGCGCAGGAACGCCGTGCCGTCGGCGGGCAGCCAGCCCTCCAGCTCGTCGACGGACCGGCGCGCCCGGATCGCCGCCACGGCCGCGGCGTGGCGCGCCTGCTCGGGGCGCGCGTAGTGGACGTTGTTCGACGCCACCGTCGGCAGCCGCAGCTCGCGCGCCAGCTCGTCGAGCCGATCGTTGTGCACGGCGTCGAGCGGCAGGCCCTCCTCCAGCAGCTCGACGGCCACGTTCTCCCGGCCGAACCGCTCGGCCAGCGTCCGCAGCGCCGTGGCCGCCCCCGCGTCGTCGCCCCGCGCGAGCGCGCTGCGGACCGCGCCCTTGCGGCAGCCGCTGAGCACGAGGACGTGGCCGCGCAGCTCGTCGGCGACGTCGTCGAGCGCGAGCACCGGACGGCCCTTCTCCCCCGCCAGCTGCCCGCGCGAGATCACCGAGCACAGCCGCCGGTACCCCTCGAGGTCACGCGCGATCACCTGCAGGTGCGTGCCGACGGGGTCGGCCACCCCGCCCTGCGGCGCCGGCAGGCCGAGCGACAGCTCCGCGCCGTAGCCCGTGCGCACCCCGACCTCGCGCGCGGCCTCGGCGAACCGGACGGCGCCGTACATCCCGTCGCGGTCGGTGAGCACCAGCGCGTCGAGCCCCAGCCGCACGGCCTCCTCGACGAGCGCCTCCGGCGAGGCGACACCGTCGAGGAACGAGAAGTACGAATGCAGGTGCAGCTCCGCGTACGGCACCCGCCGCACGTCGGCCTCCACGTCCGCCCACGGCCGCAACCGCTCGGGCGCCCGGTACCCCTCCCGCTTGCGCGACCACGCCGGCGAGTCCCCGCCGTCACCCCGCACGGGCGCCCGCCCCGCCGCGATCCGCTCCAGTTCCGCCCACCGCATGAGGGGGTTGTTGAAGCCGCCTCGCCGGTGTTGCTGGTCCTGCTGGTCCACCGCACTGTCCTCGCTCGCGTGAAACCGCCGCGGGGAGACAGCGTGTCCGGACCCGAACCCGGGATGGGAACAGGTGTTCGAATGCCACCATACCTCGACTCGTGGCGAGGACCGGTCCCCCGGTGCCGCTTCGAGGCCCTCAGGTGAGCGGGCGGACCAGCGCGGTCAGCAGCCGCTCCAGTTCCGCGGCCGGGTCGGCGGCGAAGCCCGTGTGGACGGGGCCCGCGCGGACGACCGTGCTGCGGGGCGCGGTGAGCCAGCGGAAGTGGCGGCCCGCGTCGGGGGCATCGGTGCAGCCGGCGGCGATGGCGGTGAGCAGTGCACGCACGATGTCCGCGTCGGCGGCGGGGTCGAGGGCGTGCAGGCGCCGCTCGGTGCGCGCGTTCCCCGTTGACGCGCAGTTCGCGAGTCGCGTGCTGTGGTTCGACGCGCTGGTCAACAACGTCGACCGGTCGTGGCGCAAGCCGAACCTGCTGTGGTGGCACCGCAAACCCGTGCTCATCGACCACGGCGCCGCGCTCACGCGGCCGTACGCTGCGGGTGAGCACGTGCTGGTCGGCTTCGCCTGGCGAAGTGGACTAGTCGAACGCGCCCGGCAGGAAGTCGACGCCGAGGTTCGGCCCGGTGCTCGCGCGCAGCAGCTCCTGCACCTCCGGGTCGCCCTCGAGCCGGCCGAACGCCGCGTCCAGCTCGGCCTCGACCAGCCGCGGCACCGGCAGCCCGAGCAGCCCGGCGATCCCGGCGCACAGCACCTCGGCCACCAGCACCTTCGGCCCCTGCCCGGCGCCGCGGAACTTGACCACGTAGGTGCCCTCGTCGTCGGCCTCCATCAGGCCGGGCAGCGAACCGCCCTCCCGGAACGGCGAGACGTAGCGCGTGAGCCGCACCCGCTCGATCATGCGTCCTCCTCACGGACCGCGTAGCCCAGCACCCGCTCGCCGAGCAGGCCTTCGACGGTGTCCAGCAGCTCCTCGACCACACCGGCGACGACGTCGGGTGCCTCGCCCGCGACGGTGCGCGCGCCGATCTCCCCGAACACGAGCGAGTGCAGCCAGCCGATCTGGCTCGCGACCAGCCGCGGCACCGGATCCCCCGCCGCCGCGCCGGTCTCCGTGGCGAGCAGGTCGGCGAGCTCGCCGACCATCTGCCCCGCGAGGTCCCCGAGCCGCGCGGCCAGCGACGGCGTCGCCAGCATCAGCGCCAGCACGCGCCCGAACCCGGGCGTGAGCCCGACGGTCCGCTCGCGACCGCGGACCTCTTCCCGCAGCCGCGCGAGCACCGCGTGGGCGGCCGACTGGCCGGCAGCGCGACCGGCCACGATGTCGGCCAGCCGCTTCGGCAACGCCTCGTCGGGCGGCAGCACCAGGTCTTCCTTGGTGCGGAAGTAGTTGTAGACGGTGCCTTCCGAGACGTCCGCCGCCTCGGCCACCTCGGCGATCGTCACCTCGCCGAAGCCGCGCTCGACGAACAGCCCGATCGCGACGTCGGAGATCCGGCGCGCGGTCTGCTGCTTCTTGCGTTCCCTCAGCCCGGCCACGAGCTCGAGTATGGCACGCTCTAAATTTGGAGTCGACTTCAATAACGAGGGGCGCGAGGCGGGCCACAGAACCAGGCCGCGCACCCCGCACCTCGGCTACAGTCCGCCCTGGAACCGAAGCCAGCACTACAGCAGACCGCGAGGAGACCGAGCATGCCCCAGCTCCAGGTGATCGCCCGCTACACCGTGTCCGCCGGCAAGGAGGACGAGGTCGCCGCGCTGGTGCCGCAGCTGGCGAAGGCGGCGCGCACCGAGCCGGGCAACCTCGCGTTCGACGTCTACCGCTCGTTCGACGACCCGCGCTCGGTGGTGCTGCTGGAGCGCTACGTCTCGCGGGAGGCGTTCGCCGAGCACCGCGAGACGGAGCACTTCAAGCGGCTCGTCCTCGACGGCATCGTGCCCCTGCTGGACGATCGCGCCGTGGAGCTCTTCGACGTCGCCGAGTAGGTCCACAGTGGACCTCGACGGCCCACTGTGGACAGACCGTCACTCCTCGGTCGAGGCGTACCGCCCCTGCACCGCTTCGGCCGCCCGGTGCCGGTCGGCGTCGGACCATTCGCCGAGCTCGTAACCGTGCCACGGTTCGGCCAGCGACAGCTCCGGCAGTCCGAGCTCCTGCCACAGGTCCTGCGCCCGGTCCATGAACTCCTTGGCCGGCAACGAGGTCGGCGGGTACGGGCGCTTGCGCGTGGCGTCGATCAGCAGCGCCGAGGACAGGCTGCCGTCCTCGGCGGCCGACGGGTCGAGGCGCGGCAGCTTGCCCGGCAGGATGGTGACGTCGCGGGCCGGCTGCATGCGGAAGCTCATCGCCCACACCACGGCGCTGAGGTCCTCGGGGTCGACGTCGTCGTCCACGGCGATGATCGTCTTGCCCATCGAGGCCTCGTACCCGGACGCGGCGTAGAGCGCCTGCCGAGCCTGGCCGGGCGTCGGGTTCTTCAGCTGGATCACGAAGAACATGTTGCACGTGCCGCTCTCGTGCGTGACGAAGCGCTGCACCGCGTTGATGTTGCACGCCTGCTTCAGGAACCGCAGGTACACGTTCTCGAACGCGATCTTGCGCATCAGCGTCGACTCGCTCGGCGGGAACTCGCTGATGAACGCCTGCACCACCGGCGCCGTGCGGTGGGTGATGCAGCGGACGCGGAACACCGGCGACGTCGTCTTCGCGCCCATGTAGCCGCTCGCCTCGCCGAAGGGACCCTCCGACTCGAGGTGCTCCGGGTCGATCTCGCCCTCGAGCACGATCTCCGCGTGCGCGGGCACCTCGAGGTCCACCGTCTCGCAGCGCACCACCTCGAGCGGCCGGCCCATGAGGCCACCGGCCACGGCGTACTCGCTGACGCCGAACGGGATCTTCTGCGCGCCGGCGAAGCCGACCGCGGGCACCGCGCCGAGCACGATCGCGGCCTCCAGCTTCTTGCCGAGGCGGCGCGCCTTGGCGAGGTGGATCGCGATGTGCTGCGTGGGCGTGTCCATCTGCAGCCCGATCCGGTCCGGGCCCTTCACCATGCCGCGGTAGATACCGACGTTGTAGGTGCCGTCCTCCGGGTCCTTCGTGACCCAGTACGGCGCGGTGAGGAACGGCGCCGGGTCGAAGCCGGGCGTCGAGATCGGGTGCGGGAAGCCGTCGACGCCGCCGGCGTCCAGGAGGGACTGTCCCGTGAGGACGTTCTCCTTGCACGGTCCCGTCTCGACCACCACCGGCTCGACGGGGTTGCTCAGCGCCGCGGCCCAGCGCCCGGCCACCTCGTCGGGCTTCGCGGCCAGCGCCGTCGTGTAGACCGCCCGCGAGGACGCGAACGCCCCCATCACCACGGTGCCGTCGTAGCGCCGCCCGGACCCGTCGGTCACGTTCTCGAAGAGGAACGCCTTGCGCTCGGCCTCCGGCAGCCCGCGGAACTGCAGGCGCACCAACGGAACCAGCTCGGTGTCCTTGTCGACGGGCCGGCTCACGCGCACCAGCAGCCCGCGGCGGTCCAGCTCGGCCAGGTACTCCCGGAGGTCACCGTAGGGATAGTCGTTCACGGCTGTCGGTTCCTCTTTCGTCGACGGGAAGAACTCACGGACTCCTTGTTACAGAGGCCGTTAACAAACGCGTGCCGCGCCACTGGACCGCAGGGGTCCGGACACGGCGAGGTCACGATTTTCCTTGCCAGGAACGGTTTCCGGGCCGGTGGGAGTCCACATGATCGGCGAGTACTCCCGTAGTTCGGCGTTGACACATCCCTGGGCGCGACCTATCGTCTCCCGCATCATTTACGGCTGTCAAGTCAGGTACTAAAGTTAAATAAATCCCCCGTCAACCCGCGGCACCCGTCCCCCGCCCGCACTCGCCGGTGAGTGTCGTGGTGCTGGGTGCCGCCCGGGCCGAGGAGCGCGGATGCGACCCGCTGCCACGTTCGACCAGATCCTCACCGAAACCCCGATGCCCCGCCGGGTCCTCGCGATAGCCGCGATCGGCGGCAGCGCGGTGATCTTCGACGGCTACGACCTGCAGTCCCTTTCCTACGCGCTCCCCAAGATCGTCGCCGAGTGGCACATCTCGCCCGTGCAGGCGGGGTGGCTGGCGTCGTTCACCTTCATCGGCCTGTTCCTCGGGGCCGTCGGCCTCGGCGCGCTCGGCGACCGCTTCGGGCGCAAGCGCATGCTCGTGCTCGGTGTGTCCGTGTTCGCCGTTTTCATGGGCACGGCCGGGTTCGCGGGCGACTACACGCAGTTCGCGATCCTGCGGTTCTGCGCCGCCATCGGCATGGGCGGCGTGCTGCCCGCGACGATCGCCATGCTGGGCGAGTACGTGCCCCTGCGCCGGCGCGGCCGGATGACCGCCGTGTCGGCCGGCTGCTTCACGTTCGGCTTCGTGCTCGCCGCCATCGCCGCCACGCTGCTGGTGCCCGACTTCGGCTGGCGCCCGCTGTTCCACATCTCCTACGCGGCTCTGATCGTCGCGGCCCTGATCGCCTGGTTCGTGCCCGAAACGCCGCAGTTCCTCGCGACGCGCAGCCGGTACGACGAAGCGCTCGCGACCGTCAAGCAGGTCTTCCCGACGATCTGGCCGGCGGCGCGAGACGCCGACCCCGCCACCTTCTTCACCGGCCCGCGCACCGAGAACGGCAAGATCCAGCTGCGCACGCTGTGGGCGCCGCACTACCGCAACTCCACCCTCACGCTCTCGCTGCTCTACCTGTTCCTGCAGTTCGTGGTCTACGCGCTCGACTTCTGGATGGTGTCGCTGCTCGTGAAGCACGGCCTGTCGCTGGTCGGCAGCTACTCCTACGCGATCGAGCAGGCCGCCGCGGCCACGATCGGCGGGTTCGTGCTCGGCTGGGTGCTCGACCGCATGAACCAGTACGTGGCGCTCTCCATCGCGTTCGCCGCGGGCGGCGTGTGCCTCGTGCTCTTCGGGTTCGCTTCGTCGGTCGTCGCGCTGTACATCCTCAACGCACTGGCCGGCGCGTTCATCATCGGCGGCCAGAACGTGGTGCACACGCTGGTGATGGCCACCTACGGTCCGGAGGCCCGCGCGACGGGCCTGGGCTGGGCGCTGGGCATCGGCCGCCTCGGCGGGCTGCTCGGTCCGCTCATCGGCGGTTACCTGCTCGCCGCTTCGCTGCCCTTCCCGGTGTACTTCCTGGTCTTCGCGGTGCCGGCGGTGCTGTGTGCGATCACCGTGGTGGTCCTGCGGGCCGTCAAGAAGCCGCAGCCGGCGCCCCTGGCGCGCCAGCTTGACCCAAAATACTAAGCTAAGTACATTACTTGAGTACTGTTAATTTCTTGACCAGGAAGGCCACCATGCGCCTTGCCGTGCCCGACCTCGTCTCGAACTCCTACTTCCCCGCCATCGCGGCCGTGGAGCTCGGGTACCTTCGCGACGAGGGTCTCGACGTGGAATGGGAACTCCTGTTCCCCGTCACCGACGCAGCAATCGCCCTCCGCGAGGGGCGGATCGACTACCTCGCCGGGTGCGCCCACGCCCCGCTCTACGCCGACTCCACCTGGGGCGAGCAGAAGCTGCTGGCCGCGCTCGCGCAGAACATGTACTGGTTCCTCGTGGTGCGGCCCGACCTCGACGTCACCCGCGAGACGCTCGCCAAGCTCCACGACGTCCGCATCGGTGCCGCGCCCGGGCCCGACCTCGGCCTGCGACGGCTGCTCGAGGCCGAAGGCGTGGACCTGACCGGGGCGGGCGTCACCATCGCCCCGGTCGCGGGTGTCGCCGGCGACGTCTCCTTCGGCGTCACGGCCGCCCGGGCCCTGGAAGAAGGCCGGATCGACGCATTCTGGGCCAACGGCATGGGCACTGAGGTCGCCGTGCAGCGCGGGGTCGGCAAGGTCGTGGTGGACGCCCGCCGCGATGGCTCCGCCCACTCGCTGTACACGTTCCCGGCGCTCATGACCACGGACCGCACGGTCGCGGAACGCCCGGACGAGGCGGCCGCCGTCACCCGCGGCGTGCTGCGGGCCCAGCGCGAGCTGCGCCGGGACCCGTCGCTGGCCACCAAGGTCGGCACCGCGCTGTTCCCGGAGATGGAGGCCGGCCTCATCGCCGGCCTGATCGAGCGGGACGGGCCGTTCTACGAGCCGGCGATCTCCCCCGAGGCCGCCGCCGGGCTCGCCGGGTTCGCCCGCGCGACCGGGCTCACCGACCGCGAGCTGTCCTACGACGACATCGTCGCCGCGGGCGCCCGCGAGCTGTGGCAGGCCTCGTGAAGATCGCCCTCGTCCAGATCGGCAGCCCCGAGGACGAGCCCGTCGCCGCCCGGTTCGACCGGGTGGCCGGGCTCGTCCGCTCGGCGGCCGAGGCCGATCTGATCGTGCTGCCCGAGCTGTGGGCCACCGGGTACTTCGCGTTCGACGACTACGCCCGCGACGCCGAGCCGGCCGACGGACCGTCGCTGGCGCGGCTCGGCGAGCTCGCCCGCGAGACCGGCGCGTACCTGCACGGCGGCAGCTTCGTCGAGCGACTGCCCGACGGCGCCTTGCGCAACACCGCCGTGCTGTTCGACCCGGCCGGCGAGCTCGTGCACAGCTACAGCAAGGTGCACGTGTTCGGCTACCAGTCGAAGGAAGCGCAGCTGCTCAAGCCCGGTGACCACGTGTCCGCGGTGGCGACGCCGTTCGGCGCGGTCGCCGGCACCACGTGCTACGACCTGCGCTTCCCCGAGCTGTGGCGCTGCCTCGTCGACGCCGGCGCGGAGATCGTGATCGTGCCGGCCGCCTGGCCCGCGGCGCGGCTCGCGCACTGGCGCCTCTTCACCACCGCGCGGGCGGTGGAGGACCAGGTGCTCGTGGTGGCGTGCAACGCCACCGGGACCCAGGGCGGCGTCGAGCTCGGCGGGCACAGCCGCGTCGTCGACCCCTGGGGCACCGTGCTCGCCGAAGCCGGCACCGAAGAGGGGATCACCTGGTGCGACGTCGATCCCGGCGTCGTCCCCGCCACGCGCGAGCAGTTCCCCGTGCTCGACGACCGGCTCCCCAGCTACCGCGAACTGACCATCCGAGGAGCGCACGCATGACCGCACTCACCTTCACCGTGGCCGGGACGGGCGAAACCGTCGCGGTCGCCGACTTCGACCTCGTGGTCGCGGGCTACACCGGCCGCGACGAGGCCGCCGTGAAGCACCACATCGACGAGCTCGCCGCCATCGGCGTGCCGCCGCCCGACTCCGTCCCGGCGTTCTACGAGCTCGACGCGGCGCTGGCGACGCAGGCCGCGACCATCTCCGTGGCCGGCACCAACACCTCCGGCGAGGTCGAGCCCGTGCTCGTGCGCGCGGGCGGCAAACTCTACCTCACTGTGGGCTCCGACCACACCGACCGCGACATCGAGACCTCCAGCGTCAAGGACTCGAAGGCGGCCTGCCCCAAGCCGCTGGGCACCACCGTGGTCCCGGTCGAGAACCCCGACTGGGACGCGATCGTCGCCGAATCCACTGTGGACGGCGTGCGCTACCAGTACGGCCCGCTCAGCGCCCTACGCATCCCCACCGACGTGCTGGCCCTGCTCGACCGCCCGGCCGAGCGCGACCTGGTGATGTTCTGCGGCACCCTGACGCTGCTCGACGGCAAGTTCGTCCCCGGGAAGGCGTGGACGCTGTCGCTGGCCCTGCCCGGCGGCCCCGAGCTCACCCACGCCTACTCGGTGTCCTGACCCCTCGCACCTGGAGAGAGAAACCCCATGGCCAAACCGGAACACGAGTTCTTCCCCGCCAAGACGGTGGAGTTCACGCCCTGCGCGGGCGTCGTGCCGCAGCTGACCGAACGCATCCTCGCCGCCGACGGCGACAGCGGCGTCGCGACGCGCATCCTGCGCTTCGAGCCCGGCACCGACACCACCCCGAACGGCGTGCAGGTGCACGACTTCTGGGAAGAGGTCTACATCCTCGAAGGCTCGTTCCACGACACGCGCCTCGGCAAGACCTTCTCCGCCGGCGACTACGCCTGCCGCCCGCCGGGCATGGAGCACGGCCCGTGGACGAGCGAGGAAGGCTGCCTCACGTTCGAGGTGCGCTACCGCGCGAGCTGAACCGTCCACAGCGGACACACGAGAAAGGGCGCCCGGTCCCGGCCGGGCGCCCTTTCTCGTGGTCACGGTCCAGTGAGCACCATCATCATGCGGGCATGGAAACGGGGCGCCCGGCGTCCGCCGAGCGCCCCGCGGTCTGTCTGCCTCGCTTACGCCTGCACGGTCTCCGTGCGGCCACCGAGGTCGTAGCCGGCCAGCGCGCCGTCCACGAGGGCCTCCGCGCGGGCGAAGTCGTAGATCTGGCTCATGCGCGACTTCACCAGGAAGGGCGCGCCGGCGTAGAACATCTCGTACTGCTGGTGGCGGCTCGCGAACTCCGAACCGACGAGGTCCCACACGAGCTTGAGCAGCTTCACGCGCTCGATCGTCGGGTGGCCCGGCGACTGCACGTACCGCTCGAAGTCGGCACGCGCCTCGGGGTTCTCGAAGTCGGCGGCCGAAGACGGCAGCTGGATCACACCACCGCCGACGAGGTCACGCACCAGGTGCAGCAGCTTCGGGTAGAAGTCCGACTGCAGCGTCATGGTCGCGTAGCACTCCTCGCGACCCGGCCACGCCACGCCCTTCTCGTCGAGCTCGCAGTTCTGCTCCTGCGCGTAGACGAGACCGGACACCATGGCCGCGTGGGCGGCCAGCTCACCGAGCACGCCGCGCACCGGCGGGAACTTGTCCGAGCCGTTCATGCGCGCCACGCGCAGCGCCAGGCCCGCCAGCAGGTCCAGCTTCACGGAGAAGCGGATCTGGGCCTGGTTGTTGCCCAGCAGGTGGGCCGGCGTGCGGCTCCACTGGTCGCTGGTGATCTGGCGGTCGCGGAACACGAACACGTGCTCCCACGGCACGAAGACGTCGTCGAACACGATGAGCGAGTCGGTCTCGTCGAAGCGCGTGGCGAGCGGGTAGTCGTACACGCTCGTGGCGGCTTCGGCGTAGCTGCGGCGCGAGTAGATCTTCAGGCCCTCGGCACCGATCGGGACGGCGACGGAGATCGCCTGGTCCTCGTCACCCGGCTGCAGCGGCACGATGCAGCTGAGGATCAGGTAGTCGGAGATCGCCGCGCCCGTGCCGAGCATCTGCGCGCCGGCGATGACGATGCCGTCCTCGCGCTCTTCCTTGACCCCCGCGTACAGGTGCGGGTCGGCCTGCTGGTGCGCCGGCTTGCTGCGATCGATCTGCGGCGGCACGATCGCGTACGAGCAGTAGAGATCGTTGTCGCGCACGTACTCGTAGAACTTCGTGACGTTGTCGGCGAAGCGCTGCCCGCCTGCCGCGAAGACGTCCGAGCGGCCCGCCCAGCCGGCCAGGAAGCCCGCGACGTGCTCGGGGCCACGGCCCATGAGACCGAAGGTCGCCTCGGCCGTCCTGCGCAGCGCGACCCGGCGGCGGCGCAGGTCGTCCTCGCCGCGCGGGATGAGGTACGACAGGTTCACCGGGGCGCCGGTGGTCGGGGACGGGAACGTCATCTCCGCGGCGTTGGCCGGGTCGTGCGCGAGGTCGTACACGCGCGCGATGGACTCGACGGCCCCCTTGAACGCGGGGTGCGCGGCGACGTCGGAGACGTATTCGCCGTCGACGAACACCCGCCGGTTGTCGCGCAGTCCTTCGACGTAGTCCTTGCCGGAACGCGTCACGCCGATTCCTCCAAAGCGATCGGTAGCGGCCGGGGCCGCGGGTGGTGGACTCCTGCTTGCAACTGCCGGTATCTGCCCCGGAAGTGCAGGAGCGGTTCGTGGTGCGGCAGCGCCGAGCTGAGCCCGATGCCGCCGACGGTTGCGATGAGCACGGCGTGCGTGCCCGCGTGCACGTCCTGGTCGATTTCGCAGTCCAGGAACGCGAGGGCGCCGGAGAGGGCCGGGCTGTGCCAGCCTTCGCGGCGGGTGAGCCATTCCTCGGGCAGGGCCTTGTCCGCGCCCGGGCGGGCGCAGTGGTCCGAGATCTCGCGCGCCGGCGAGCCGAGGATGTTCACGCCGAACCGACGGGTTTCGGCGATCCGCTCGTACGTGCGGGTGGAACGGTTGACACAGACCAGGATCATCAGCGGATCGACCGACACCGACGAGAACGCGGTGGCGGTCATGCCGAGCGGGCGACCGGCCGCGTCCCAGAGGGTGATGACGTTGACGCTGGCCGCGAAAGAACCGAGCGCCGCCTTGAATCCGCTGGGATCACTGTCCGCGGGGTGCAGAGCCATGGGGTGACCTCCTGGGCCAGAAGGCTAACAAGAATACCTTACTTTAGTCAACTAAAATGGTGCGACGTATGATCGCCGGGTTCGCTCGCCGCCGCGCTCGTCCGAGAGGCCGTGCTCGTCCGAAAGGAAGCCGCTCCCCCATGAACGACGCAATGCGCGCCTACACGAAGTGGGCCGACATCGGCGACGCCAAGCGAAGCCGCGAGTTCCAGGCGTACGTGAAGAACATCGCCGACGCGCGCTACGTGACCCGCCGCGTACTGCGGATCGTCGACGAGCAGGCGAAGACCCACGGCCTGGAACCCCTGCTGCACCAGGCACTCCTGCAGGTGTACGGATCCAACGAGGCCCGCGGCATCACCGTGAGCACGCTGGCGGCCAGGCTCGACGTGGCCGCCGCCTTCGCGTCACGCATGGTGCGCCGCCTGGAGGAGCTCGGCCTGGTGACCCGCGAGGCGTCGGAGAGCGACCGCCGCGCGACCAACGTCGTCGCCACTGACGCCGGCGCGGAGAAGCTCGCGGAGATCGACGACGAGGTGCACCACAGCGTCGCTTTCCTGCAGCACCAGCTGACCGAGGACGAACGTCTGTCGGCGTTGTCGATCTTCGCGTTCTACGTGGGCCTCGACCCCGACTCGGCCATCGCCGAAGCCATCCGCGCAGCTGCCGATTCCTGAGCCCTTCCCTGATATAGTGTCCTCAGGTCATTGACTTGGTGATGTTTTCGAGTGCCGACGTCATCATCGAGCGGGCCGGGGACACGGGGAGGAACACGGTGGAGGACGGGACCGCGGAGCTGCTCGCCCTGTGGGGCAAGGGCGCGGTCGCGTCGAGCGACCTCGACTTCGCCAACCACGTCAAGGCGATCGCGCACGCGCGGTTCGTGCTGCGCAAGATCCTGCGGCTGCTCGACGAGCAGGCCATCGCGGGCGGGCTGCAGCCGCTGCAGCACCAGGCGCTGCTGCAGATCTTCGGCGCCGAAGGACCCCTGCCGGTGAACAAGGTCGCCGAGCGGCTCGACATCGCCCCCGCGCTCGCGTCGCGCCTGATCCGCCAGCTCGAGGAGAAGGGGCTCGTGCACCGCGCCCGCATCCCCGACGACCGCCGGGTCATCGCCGTGCACGCGTCCGAGGCCGGCGTCGAGGTGCTGCGCACCATCGACAACGCCGTGCACCACCACGTGAACCACTTCCAGCGCCAGCTCACCGACGAGGGCAAGTTCGGCGCGCTGGCGACGTTCTCGTTCTACCTGGGGCTGGACTCCGACCCGCGGCTGGCACTGCTGCTCACCGCGGCCGGGCACCACGCGCACGCGCACCACCACTGACACCCCGCCGAACTGCGAACCGCCGAACCGCGGACGTGGAAAGAGGCTCCGGCCCGGGTGCGTCCACACCGGACCGGAGCCTCCCGGCCTTCGTCAGTTCTGCGGGCGGTACCGCAGCAGGAAACCTTCGATCCCCGACACGAGCATGTTGATCACGAGCGCCACCAGCCCGACCACGACCACGAGCCCGTAGACCTGGGCCGACTGGAAGTTCTGCTGCGCGGTCTCCATGAGCTTGCCCAGCCCGGACACCTGCGTGCTGATCTCGACCACGAGCACCAGCACCAGCGTGAGCGGCGCCGCGATCTTCACGCCCAGCAGCAGGCCCGGCACGATCGCGGGCAGGTGGATCTTGCGGAACGCCGCGAACTTCCCGAGCCGCAGCGTCGAAGCCACGTCGGAGAGCACGACGTCGGCCGACTTCGCCGACTGGCGCACCTGCAGCAGCACGGGCCACAGAGCGCCGAAGACCACCACGTACAGCTTCATCGACTCGGTGTAGCCCACGAGCAGCACGGCCAGCGGCACGAGCGCGACGCCCGGCAGGAACCGGAAGTACTCCAGGATCGGGCCGAGCAGGCGTTCGGCCAGCGGGACGTGGCCGATCAGCAGGCCGAGCACCGCGCCGAGCACGGTGGCGGCCAGCAGCGAGATCACGAACGTCTCGAGCGTGGCGAGCAGCCCGTCGACCAGCGCGCCGCCGGAAGTGAGCTCCCACGTCTGGCTGAACCAGGCGGCCGGCGGCGGGAAGAACGTGCTCGAACTGTCGCCGATCACCTGCCACAGCACGAGCAGCAGCGCGAGCGGAAGCAGGCCGCGCAGGGGCGCGACGCCGGACTTGCGGGTTCTACGCGGCATCGTCGGCCCCCAGCGCGGCTTGACGGGCACCCGGCACGAACCGGAGTGTCCACACGAGAATGAAGTTGAGCAGGATGCCGAGCACGCCGGTCAGCAGGATGTAGGAGAACATCGCCGCCGGGCGCAACGACTGCTGCTGCTCCACGAGCGCGTAGCCGATGCCCTGGGGGTCGCCGACGATCTCGGCGACGATGGCGAGCACCAGCGCGGCCGAAAGGCTCAGCCGCAGCGCCACCACGATCTTCGGCAGGGCCGTGGGCAGCGCGAACTTCACGACCTTGGCCACCGGCGAGAGGCCGAGGCTGCGCGCGAGGTCCTGGTGCACCGGGTTCACGCCGCGCACGCCGTCGATCGTGCTGATCGCGACGGGCCAGATCGCGACCCACGCGGCGATCACGATCTCCATCTCCACCGTCTGCGCCAGCAGGATCACCACGATCGGCACGAACGAGATCGCCGGCAGCGCGCGCAGCACCTCCACCGACGCCATACCGTACGTCCACGCGGGACGGACGAGCCCGAGCAACAGCCCGAGCAGCAGGCCCAGCACGGAACCGAGCGCCCAGCCGCCGAGGCAGGCGGCGAGCGTGTGCGCGGTGTTCGTGAGCAGCTCACCGGAGGAGGCGAGATCCACTGTGGACGACCAGATGTCCGACGGGGCCGGGATGTTGTCGTAAGGCAGTAGCCCGGCCGATTTCACCAGCTGCCACAACAGGATCACGGCCACCGGCACCGCGAACCCGATCAAGCGCCTCATTCGGCCGCCGCCTCGGATTCCGCCCGCAGCGCCTCGTACACGCGGTGACGGGCGGCGAGGTAGGCCGGGAGCTCCTTGGTGGCCACCTGGTCGCGCGGGCGCGGCAGGTCGATGCGCAGCTCGCGCCCGACGGTGGCCGGGCGGCCGGCGAGCACGAGCACGCGGTCGGACAGGTACACGGCCTCGTCGATGTCGTGGGTCACGAACACCACGGTCGCACCGGTGACCGCGGCGACCTTGAGCAGCTCGTCCTGCAGCTGCGCCTTGGTCATCGCGTCGAGCGCGCCGAAGGGCTCGTCCATCAGCAGGACCTCGGGGCGCATCACGAGCGAGCGCGCGATCTGCACGCGCTGCTGCATGCCGCCCGAGAGCTGCCACGGGTAGTCCTTGCCGCGGTCGGCGAGACCGACCAGGTCGAGCGCCTCGCGGACGCGTTCGTCGCGTTCGGCCTTGCTCGTGCGGCCTTCCAGGCCCAGCGCGACGTTGCGCTCCACCGTGCGCCACTGCAGCAGCGACGCGGCGTAGTTCTGGAACACGATGCCGACGCCGGCGGGCGGGCCGGTGATCTCCTTCCCGCGGAACCGCACGGACGAGCCTTCGCCCGGGGAGAGGAGCCCGGCGAGGATCCGCAGCAAGGTCGTCTTCCCGGTGCCGGACGGCCCGAGAATGCTGAGGAACTCCCCTTGGGCACAGGAAAAGCCGACGTCCTCGAGCACCCGCAGCACCTTGTTGCGCGTGCGGTACTCGACGAACAGCTTCGAACAGGAAAACGCATCCGCCGTCTCGGTGGCCGGCGCGGTGGCTTCTACGGTCACGGGATCGGGACCTCCTTCAGGGCTGGCGTTGGCCATGATGGGCGCCTAACCTTCCACACGTCAATGACTTGAGTAGTGCTTTTTGGTCTGCGATCCAGGCTTAACAAGGCCGTTACCAACGTTCTGAGCTGGACCATTGAGAGATTAGCTAACTTGAGTTACTGTCTCTGCTCAACTACTCCGGATAGTGAATCTCTCCCCGGATCCCCATCCCCATCCCCCCACTCCTACGGAGGCGCCATGAGGGGCACCCGCATCACCACGCTGGCCACCGCACTCCTGGCGGCCGCACTCGCCGTGTCCGCCTGTGGCGGCTCCAGCGGCTCGACGTCCTCGGCCGACGGCAAGATCCGCATCGCGCTGAACAACACCAACGACTCGCTCGCGGTGCTGGTGGCCGACCAACAAGGATTTTTCGCCAAGCACGGCGTGAAGGGCGTTTCCACCACGACGCTCAACGACATCACGCTGGTGCCCTCGTTGCTGGGCAAGCAGTACGACCTCGGGTTCAGCGTCGCGCCGATCATGCTGCGCGCGTCCTCGTCCGGCGTGCCGCTCGTGGCCGTGTCGGGCAACAACGGCGACTCGCCCGAGGACCAGAGCGTGCAGATCTTCGTGCGCCCGGACATCACGGACGTGAAACAGCTGCAGGGCAAGCGCATCGGCTCGCCGACGCTCACCGGCAACATCAACATCGCCACGAAGGCGTGGCTGTCGAAGAACGGCGTGAACCCCGCGGCCGAGCAGTTCGTGCAGGTGCCGACGCCGAACATGATCGACGAGCTGAAGGCCGGCCAGGTCGACGCCGTCGAGGTGATCAACCCGTTCATCACCGTCGGCAAGCAGGCCGGGATGCGCAGCCTCGGCGACCCGGAGCGGGCGCTGAGCCCGAACTACCTCGGTGGCACGTACTGGATCGCCTCGAAGGACTGGACCGCGGCGAACCCCCAGCTCGCCGACGGGTTCAAGGCGGCGCTGCAGGACGCGGCGCAGTGGATCAAGGCCAACAACGACAAGGCCTACACCGCCTTGGCCGCCTACACCAAGGTCACGCCCGAGCAGGCGAAGAAGTCCCCGCTGGGCGAGTTCACCACCGAGGTCTCACAGGACGACCTGAAGATCTGGGGCGACGCCATGAAGCAGTTCGGCGGCTTCGGCGGCACGGTCGACTACAGCAAGCTCGTCTACACCGGTTCGAAGTGACGGGAGCACGACAAGTGTCCACTGAGGACAAAACGGCCGCGGCGGTCACCTACCGCCCCGCGGAGACACCGGCGTCCCTGCTCGACTTCCACGCACCCGACGGCGTTTCGCTGCAGTACTACGAGATCACCTCGCTCGACGGGCGGTCCGGGCCGGCCGCGCACCTGGTGCCGGCCGAGCCGTTGCCCGACGCGCCGCTCGTGCTGAGCGTGCACGGCAGCGGTGGCAGCATCGGCAGCCTGCCGGTGCGCACGCTCGCCCTCGGCCTCAGCGGCCGCGGCGTGCCGGTGCTCGCGATCAACACCCGCCAGTCGGGCGATGCCGTGAACACCGACAACTTCTACGCGACCGTGCGCGACATCGAGGCCGCGTACTGGACGGCGCGTTCGCTGGGCTACTCGAAGATCGTGCTGCACGGGCACAGCCTCGGCACGTCGCAGGTGTCGTACTTCGCGGCCACGCACTGGCACCCGGAGACGGCGGGCATCGCGCTGACCGGGATGTTCGCGGACCTGCCGTGGAAGTCGCGCCACCTGCTGATCAACGACGAGGCCACCTACCGCGCGCTGACCGAGGAGGCCGTGGCCGCGGCGCAGGCCGGCGACTTCGGCCGCACGCTGTCCACGCAGATGTCGTGGCTCGGCGGGCGCACGGTTCCGGTGACCGCGCAGCACTTCCTCACCTACCGGCGCACGGGCACCGCGGGCGCGCGCAGCATCGAGTGGATCGCCCGCGTGCCCAACCCGATCCTCATGGTGCGCGACCAGCACGACACCGTGATCCACGACTTCGAGCCCGGCTGGCTGGAGGCGGCGCTGGAGCAGGGCATCTCGCCGTCGGTCACGTCGGTGTCGCTGCCGTCGCCGGAAGGCACGGAGGGGCACCGCTTCGACGGCTCGGGCGAGTCGCTGGTGGACACCGTGGCCGGCTGGCTCGCGAAACTCGGCTGAAAGGAACTGACGAAGACATGGGACAGAGCGTGGTGGTCGTGGGCGCGGGTCCGGTGGGCGCGGTGTTCGCGCTCGCGGCCGCCCGGCGGGGGTTCGACGTGACGCTGCTGGAAGCGGAGCAGGCCGTCGAGGACGCCCCGCGAGCCGCGACAGTGCACCCCTCCACCCTGGCGATGCTCGGCGAGCTGGGCCTGATGGACGACGTCGTCGCCCGCGGGCTCGTCGCGCGGTACTTCGACTTCTGGGACCGGCCGGAGCGTTCCCTCATCGCGCGGCTCGACCACGACGTGCTGCGCGACGTGACGCCTTATCCGTTCGTGGTCCAGATCGAGCAGCACAAGATCGTGAACATGGTGCTGGAGCGGCTGTCCGGAGTGGACGTCCGCTTCGGCGCCGCGGTGACGGGCGTGACGCAGGACGCGGACTCCGCCACCGTGCACACGGCCGAGGGCCCGGTGACCGCCGACTACGTGGTCGGCGCCGACGGCGGGCGCAGCACCGTGCGCAAGGCGCTGGGGATCGAGTTCGAGGGCTACACGTGGCCCGAGCGGTTCCTGGTCCTCACCACGCTGTTCGACTTCCAGTCCGAACTGGACTGCAGCTACCGCAACTACTGGGCCGACCCGCGCGAGTGGGTCAACCTGTTCAAGGTCGCCGGCGACGACGGCAAGGGCCGCTGGCGCGCCGTCTTCCCCACCACCGTGGGCGAAACCGACGACGAAGCCGTGGGCGACGAGGGCGCGCGGGCCCGGCTTTCGGGCCTGGCGCTCTCGGCGAACCCCGCGGACCAGCTCGTGCACCGCAAGCTGTACAACGTCCACCAGCGCGTGGCGGCCAGCTTCCGCTCCGGCCGCGTCTTCCTCGCCGGCGACGCCGCCCACGTCAACAACCCCATCGGCGGCCTGGGCCTGAACTGCGGCATCCACGACGCCGTCGAGCTGGCCTCCTCGCTGCACGCGTTCGCCTCCACGGCCGACGAGAAGGTTCTCGACCGCTACGACCTGCGCCGCCGCACGGTGAACATCGAGTTCGTGCAGCAGCAGACCGTGACGAACAAGCGCCGCCTGGAGGAAAAGGACCCCGTGCGGCGCAAGGAACGCCTGGCCGAACTCGCGGCGCTGGGCGACGACGCGGAGCTGGAGTTCAAGTTCCTGATGAACTCGTCCCTGCTCAACAGCGTGGCTCGGGCCGAGTCCCTCGGCTGACCCCCGCTCTCTCCCCCTCCCCCAGGCGCCCCCATGCGGCGTTGGGTGCGTCCATCGCACCGAACGCCGCATGGGGTGCGTCGTCCGCACCCCATGCCGTAAGGGGAAGTGCTAGAGGCGGATGCCGGCGAGCTGGGTGCCCTGGGCGACCAGTTTGCCGGTGCTGTCCCAGATGTGGCAGGACTCGTCGACGCGGCTGTCGGTGATGAGGTGGGCGCGGTGGAGGACGCGGAGCGGGCCGGGGGCCGGGCGGGCGCGGACATAGGCCGTCAGCTCGAGGGTGGGCACCCAGCCCGACGGGGCGAGGTCGAAGGTGGCGGGCGGGAAGGCGTCGACGGCGAACAGGAGGCTCACCGGGTCGAACGGTTCGCCGCCGGGGAGGGTGAGGCGGCCGAGGAGCTCGCCGCGGCCGGAGGGGCCGTCGGTGAAGACGCGGGCGCTGGCGGGGTCGAGGAGGACCTCGATCTCGTCCATGATGGCCACCGGCAGGCCGAGCGGTGTGGCGCCCGGGACGCGGAACGCGGACTCGACGTCGAAGCGCGGGTCAGGCAGGCCGTCCTGCCAGTACGGCTCGCCCTCCGTGAGCGTGCCGACGGTGAAGAGGGCCTCGACCGCGGTCTTGCCGTTCTGGACGAGGCGGCCGCGCACCTGGCTGGAACCGCGGCCGGTGCGCAGCGTCTCGATCTCGACCTCGGCCGGGCCCGGGTCGGGCGGGCGCAGGTAGTGGGCGCTGGCGGCGAGCACGTCGGGGTGCTCGCGCTCGGCGACAGCGGCGCGCGCGATCAACGAGAGCAGGTAGCCGCCGTTCGGCTTGCCACCGATTGTCCACTGCGGGCTGATGTCCGCGTCGAAACCACCGGGCGACCGCCGTTTGACGGCGGACACCGCGGCGAAGGTCGTCGTGCTCACCGGGACCGCCTCCTCGCCGGGCAGAGGGTTGTTCCGCGCAACTTAGCTCGCCCGTCCCGTGCGCGCCCGTCGAGTGAGACGGACACCACCCCCTTCAGAACCCGTACAACCCGACCGGGTTGTCGACCAGGATCCGCCGGCCCACCTCCGGGCCGGTCCAGTCGAGCAGCCGGGCCAGTGCCCGCGCGTCGTCGACCGGCTCGAACGGCTCGACGCTCAGGCGGTTGCCCGGAGTACGCGGCCGGCCACCGGTGTGGGGCCAGTCGGTGCCCCACAGCAACCGGTCCGGCGCGGCGGCGACCAAAGCGTCCACGAGCGGCCCGACGTCCGCGTGGTCGGCAGCCGTGGAAATCCGGTGCGGCGCAGAGAGCTTGACGTACGCCGCACCGGATCGCAGGAGGTCGGTCAGCTCCGGCAGGCCCGGCTGACCGAGGTCGGGCGAAGCGAGCGCGAAGTGGTCGAGGACGACGGGCACCGGCAGTCGCGCGAGGTCGTCGGCCAGCGCCGCGACCACGGACAGCTCCGTGAACACCTGCAGGTGCCAGCCGAGGTCCGCGATGGCCGCCGCGGTCGCGCGCAGTGGCGCCAGGGCCACGGCCGGGTCGTCGACCGCGAACGTCGCCAGGTTCACCCGCGCCCCGCGCACCCCCAGGGCGTGCCACTCCCCCAGCGGCGCCGGGGCAGCGGGGTCGAACACCACCACACCCCGCGCCCGGTCGCCCCGGACGCGCAGCTGCGCGAGCAGGCACGAGTTGTCCGTGCCGTACGGGCTCGGCTGCACGAGCACCGCCCGGCTCACACCGAGCCGCCAGTGCAGCTCGTCCAGCTGCTCACCGCTCGCCGGGCCGGGGGTGTAGGCCCGGTCCGCGGCGTAGGGGAACCGCGGGTCGAAGACGTGCACGTGACAGTCGCACGAACCGGAGGGCACCGTCGTCACCGCACGGCGCCCGCGAACTCGGACAGCCGGGCCAGCACCCCGTCGTCCACGGGGACGCCGTCACGCAGCTGCCGGTGGTAGCGCGCGAGCTCGAACTCACCCGGCAGCCGCACGGGCTGCGCCGGGTCCGCGGGCGGCGTGGTGTGCAGGACGGAAGCGAAATCGTCCATCCGGGACGTCAGCTCGGCAGCGGGCACGAGCTTCGCCGTGTCGATCAGGAAGAACACGTGGCCCAGGTTCTGCGGCCGCTCCGGATCGACGCTCCACGAGCTGATGCGCGTGAGATAGCCCGCGCCTGAGAGCACCCCGGCGAACAGGTCGACCATCACCGACAGGCCGTACCCCTTGTGCCCGCCCAGCGGCTGCAGGAAGCCGTCCAGCGCGGCCGCGGGATCCGTCGTCGGCTTGCCGTCGCGGTCGGTGGCCCAGGTGTCCGGAATGGACTCCCCCGCCGCCGCGGCCGCGCGGATCTTCGCCCGCGCCGCCACGCTCATCGCGATGTCCAGCAGCACCGGGTCCCCGCCGGGGGTGGGCACGCCGATGCCGAGCGGGTTATTGCCCAGCCGCGCCTCGCGGCCGCCCCACGGGGCGATGGTGGTGGTCGCGTTGCTCGCGATGATCGCCGCGAACCCCTGCTCCGCCGCGCGGAACAGGTACGGCATCACCGGACCGAAGTGGTTGCTGCCGCGCACGAAGGCCGCGCCGAGACCGGTCGCCCGGGCCGAGGCCAGCGCCGCGTCCAGCGCGTGCGAACCGACGAGTGGCCCGATGCCGTTGGCACCGTCCACCCGGGACAACGCCGGCGCGACCTGGTCCACCGCCACCTTCGCGTGGAGGTCGACGCCGCCGAGGCGCGCGCGGTCGAGGTACTGCGGGATCCGCGCGACGCCGTGCGTGCGGATGCCGAAGAGGTCGGCGAGCACCAGCACGTCGGCGACGCGCGCGGAGTCCTCTTCGGACATCCCGTTCCCCGCCAGCGCGCGAGCCGCCAGCCCGCGCAGGTCCTCGGCGGTGATCTGGGTGTCGCCGGTCATCGGTGTCCTTCTCCTTCGGTCAGGTCGAACTCGGTGGTCGCGGCGAGGTCTTCGCCGAACCACGAACGGATCCCGGCTCGCCGGGTGTCCGTGTAAACAGGGCCGTCGTGCCACAGCATCGGCACGTCGTGGCCCGGCACGAGCAGCGTGTCCGGGTGTTCCCGCCACAGGGTGAGGATCTTGTGCACGGACGCGCGGCTCGCCTCGCGGTCGAGCGTCATGTCGACATCACCGCCCAGCAGCTCCGCGCGGTTCTTCGCGGCGTCGCCGCTGAACAGCACGGAACCGGCCACTCGGAACACCAGCGAGCCCGGCGTGTGCCCGGCCGCGGCGAACGCCTCCACGCCGGGGAAGATCTCGCCGTCTTCGCTCACCCGCCGGGTGCGCGGATTACGAGCGAGATCGGCGGCGTACAGCTCCGGCAACGGGTCGAACCCCGGCTCGCGCCCGGCCGCCCACTCCAGCTCCGCCGCGCCCACCCACACGGTGGCCGACGGGAAGAGCAGGTAGTTCGCGGCGTGGTCGTAGTGCGCGTGCGTGAGCAGGATGTCGGTGACCTCACCCGGTTCCACGCCGTGTTCGGCCAGCCGCTGCGCGAGCAGAGAGCGCATTCCGAACGAGCCCGTGTCGGCCAGGATCAGCCGTTCGCCGTGGCGCACGAGGGTGACGCTGCTCCAGCCGAGCCCGCCGTGCTGCGTGCTTTTCCCGGGGTAGCCCTGGGTCAGCGGAAGGATGTTCACCGCGCCTCCGGGGAAACCGTGTCGGCGACGGGGACCACGGCCTCGTCGTGGTCGAAGGTCCGCCGGGCGTAGAACGAGACGACCGCCGTGATCAGGCCGAGCACCGCCAGGTACACACCGAGGCCGTACGGGCCGCCGGTCACGTCGTTGAGCCACACACCGATGATCGGACCGGTGCCGCCGAACACGGCCTGCGCCACGTTGTAGGCGAGCGCCCCCGCCGTGACGCGCACGGCCGTCGGGAAGATCTGGCTGATCGCGAGCAGCGCCGGCAGCGCGAGCAGGCCCTTGCAGGCACCGATGAGCGCGCCGCCGGTGAACGCGCCGACCCCGCCACCCGCGGCGAGCGCCAGCGACGGCACCGCGAGGATCGCGACCACGAGCCCGGTGAGGCTCAACGCCTTGCGCAGCCCGATCTTGTCCGCCACCGGCCCCATCACGAGCGTGCCGATGATGACGAGCACGTTGCTCACGATCGTCGCGTTGTAGGCCTCGGTGCTGTCGAGCTTGCCGACGTTGATGAGGAACGTGGTGAGGAACGACGTGATGGTGGTGCTCAGCAGCGCGTAGCTCGCGGTGCAGACGATGAAGACGACGATCGGCACCCAGTGCAGGCGCAGGGCGTCGCGCAGCGGCGTGGCGGCGGCCTTCGCCTTCTCGCGCGCCTTGACCAGCAGCTCGAACTCCGGGCTCTCCTCGACCTTCGAGCGCAGGTACACACCGAACGCGGCCAGCGGCAGGCCGACGAGGAACAGGATGCGCCAGCCGAACGTCTGGTACTCGTCCTTGGTCAGGATGCTCGAGAACACGCGCGCGAGGAGTGATCCACAAAGGATCCCGATAAACGTGGTGGCGATCAGCGTGCTCACGTTGCGAGCGCGTTTGGCGGCCGGGCTGTGCTCGAACACGAAGCTGATCGCGCTCGCGTACTCGCCGCCCGCGCCCATCGACTGCGCGAGCCGGCACACGAGCAGCAGCACCGGCGCCCGCAGGCCGATCTGCGCATAGGTGGGCAGCACGCCCATGAGCGCGGTGCCGAAGCACGTGAACAGGATCGAGATCGACAGCGCGCGGCGGCGGCCGTACTTGTCGCCGATCCAGCCGAAGAAGATGCCGCCGATGGGGCGGGCGATGTAGCCGAGCGCGAACACGGCGTAAGTGTTGAGCAGCGCCACGGCGGGGTCGTTGCCGGGGAAGAACTTCGCGGCGATGATCGTGGCGACCACGCCGTAGACGCCCCAGTCGTACCACTCGGCGAAGTTGCCCGCCGAGGCCGCGATGATGATGCGGCGCCGGCGGGCGCCGGTGAACTCGAGCTCCGTGTTCATGACGGGTGTTTCCGTTCTCTTCATCGGGAAAGGAGTCAGGTGAGCCGCGCCGCGACCGCTTCGGCGACGGCCGCGGGACCGCCCGTCGCCGAGCCGTCCGGCCGGATGCGGATGTCGCCGGCCTCGAGCGCGCCGGCGACGGCCGCGCGCACGAGGTCACCCTCGGCGGTGTGGTGCAGGTGGTCGAGCATCATCGCGGCGGCGAGGATCTGCCCGATCGGGTTCGCGAGGCCCTTGCCCGCGATCGAGGGCGCGCTGCCGTGGATGGGTTCGAAGTACGCGCTGACGTCGCCGATGTTGCCGGAGCCGCACAGCGAGATGCCGCCGACGGTCGCGCCGCCGAGGTCGCTGAGCACGTCGCCGAGGAAGTTCTCCATCACCAGCACGTCGAAGTCGCCGGGGCGCAGCACCAGGGCCTGGGCCGCGGCGTCGGCGTAGAGGACCTCGGTCTCGATGTCCGGGAAGTCGGCGGCGACTTCGAAGAAGATCTCGCGGAACAGCGCGTGGCTGCGCAGCACGTTGCTCTTGTCCACGCAGGTCACGCGGTGCTTGCCGTCGCTGGGTGCGCCGCCGCGGGCGGCCGCGAGCTCGAAGGCGCGCCGGCAGATGCGCAGCGTGCCCTCACGGGTGGTCATGAGCGTGTCGGACACGGCCCAGCGGTTGCCGACGCCCTTGCCGCGCGAAGCGTAGAGCCCTTCGGTGTTCTCGCGGACGATGACGTAGTCGATGCCTCCGGCCGCCACCCCGCCCAGCGCCGACGTGACGCCGGGCAGCAGCAGCGCGGGGCGGACGTTGGCGTACGCGTCGAGCCCGATGCGCAGGATGCCGCCGAGCAGGCCGGCCTCGGTGCCGTCGGGGAAGCGCACGTCGGGCAGGCCGACCGGGCCCTTGAGCGTGGCCGCGACAGCGGTGCGCAGGTATTCGAGGTCTTCGGGTGAGCAGGCCACGCCGGTGCGGCGGTAGGTGTCGGCGCCGGCGTCGACGTCGGTGTAGCGCAGCTCGAAGCCGCCCTTGGCCGTGACCGCGCCCAGCACGGTGAGCGCGGCGTCGACCAGCTCGGGACCGATCCCGTCCCCTCGGATGACGGCGATGTCGTGAACCTGCACTGGCGTTCCACCTCGAAAATCAATATAATCAACATTGAGCATCAACATTGACGAGAACGACGAGACCGTAGGCCGGTCCGGAATCCGTTGTCAACCCGATGTTTCTGTTCCGTGACAAGCATTGGCGGTCACTAGACTCGCCGCGAATCGTCACCGCGGCACGAGATCGCCGACAGAGGAGGGGGCACCAGTCGTGAGCACCGACACTGAGGTGCTGTCGATCGCCGAGGCAGCCGACGTCCTCGGGGTCAAGCAGAGCACGGTGTACGCCTACATCAGCCGGGGCCTGCTGAAGCGCCACCGGCTCCCCCGCGACCGGCGCAGCTGGCTCTCGCGCAGCGAGGTCGAAGGCTTCGGACAGCGGAAGGGCACCCGCACGCTCCTGCACGACGACGAGCCGGCGGTCTCGGCCGACACCAGCCAGGTCGCGCGCCTCGACGGCGACACGCTGCTCTACCGCGAGCGCGACGCCGTGGAGCTCGCGCGCACGGCGTCGTACGAAGAGGTGGCCGAGCTGCTGTGGGAGCAGCCCGACGTGGCGCCCGCACGGGACCTCGAACCGGAGCTGGTCTCGGCCATCCACCGGCTGCAGGACACCATGCCGGCGAGCAGCCTGCCGCTCGACCGGCTCAAGGTCACCGCGACGCTGCTCGGCGCGCGCGACTCGTTCCGCTACGACCTGTCCGTGCCCTCGGTGCTCTCCGCGGCGCGCACGATGGCGCCCGCGTTCGTGGAGTCGCTGCCGCAGCCGGGCGCGGTGTGCGAGGGCGGCCGGCCCATCGCCGAGCGGCTGTGGGGCCGGCTCACCGCGGAACCCGCGACACCGGAACGGCTCGCGGTGCTCTCGGCCGCCCTGGTCCTGCTGGCCGACCACGGTCTCGGCCCGTCGACGCGCGCGGTGCGCGAGGCCGCGGCCAAGGCGGCGGACCCGTACTCGGCCGTGCTCGCGGGCATGAGTGTCGCGAGTGGACTGTTGCTGGGCGGTGGGTCGTCACTGGCCGTGCAGGCGTGGCTGAACGACATCGCTTCGCCCGCTTCGGTTTCCCGGGTGCTCGAACAACGCCTGCTGCGCGGCGACCGGCTGTCCGGCTTCGGGCAACCGCGCTACCGCAGTGCCGATCCCCGCGCCTCGGAGCTGCTGCGCCTGCTGGCCGAGGCGCCTGCCGACCCCGAACGGCTCGCGATCGTCGAAGGGGCCATCGACCTCGTGCGCCGCCGCCGCGATCTCGAGCCGAACGTCGAGTTCGCGTTGGGCGCCTTGTGTTTCGTCCACGGCATGGCCGAAGGCGCCGGGGAGGCGGTGTTCGTGATCGCCCGCACGGCCGGGTGGATCGCGCACTCACTGGAGACCTACACCGTCCAGTGAGGACACTCAGCCGAGGCGGCTGCGGCGGTGGGCGGCCATGCGGACGGGGGCGTTGCCGGCACCGTAGCCCGCGTAGCCGTCGATGCGTTGCAGGACCTCGAAGAACACGCGCCCGCCGAGGATCTCGGTGAAGAAGTGCAGCAGGACGCCGCCGTGGTCGTCGCGGTCGTAGAGGATCGAGTGGGCCCGCAGGGCGTCGAGCAGGTCCGGCGGCGGGGCGAGGCGGGCGTCGAGGTCGTCGTAGTAGTTGCCGGGGATCGGCAGGAGCGGGGCGCCGAGTTCGAGCATCACGCGGGCGCTGGCGAGCGCGTCGGCCGTGGTGAAGGCGATGTGCTGCGGTTCGCGTACGCCCGGGGCCCAGTCGCCGCGGCGCAGCAGGGCGGAGTCCAGGGCCAGGCGCACGGTGCCGCGCTCGGTTCCGCCGCTCACCGTGCGGCTGCGCACGAGACCGAACGGCGCGGCGAACTCCGTGACCGGGTCGGGTTCGAGGCCGAGCACCGCGCGGTAGAACAGCGCGGCCTCGTCGAAGTGGTCGAACGGCTGCGTCAGCGAGACGTGGTCGACGCCCGTGACTCCGGCGTCCGCGGCTTTTCCCGCCACGGCGGCGAAATCGTCCAGCCAGCTGTCGCCGGGACCGGTACGGCAGAAGAACACCGAGGTGCCGTCGGGCGCGGCGACCGCGGACAGGTCGGCCTCCCCCGCGCTGTGCGTGCGCGGCAGCACCGGCGCGAGCAGCCGCTGCGCGCGGTCGGCCGAGGCCACCGGGTCGGCGCTCTCCACCGCCAGCGCGGCCACGGAGGCCCCCGGGTCGGATCCGGCCGAGTTCACGAGGATCCGCGCTTCGCCCTGCTGCCACAGCGCGACGGGTTTGGTCCGGTGCTGCCCGGCGTGCGCGAAGCCGAGCGCCGCCAACGCCTGCTCGACGTCGGTGCCGGCCGTGGCGATCTCCGTGAACGCGTGGCCGCTCAGCGCCGGGGCGGGCGGCAGCGTCGTCGCGCCGAGCGATTCCTCCAGTGCCAGCAGCGATCGCATGGCGTCGACGGCGGCCGGGCCGGGGTCGGCCTGGCGGAACACGTCGTTGAACACCTCCAGCGACAGGGGCCCGTCATAGCCGGCCGCGCGCACGTGGCCGGTGAAAGCCGTGAGGTCGAACGCGCCCTGGCCCGGGAAGAGCCGGTGGTGGCGGCTCCACTGCAGCACGTCCATCTCCAGCCGCGGCGCGTCGGCCAGCTGGAGGAAGAACAGCTTCTCGCCCGGGATCGTGCGGATCGCCGCGGGATCGCTGCCCCGGGACAGGATGTGGAAGCTGTCGAGGCACAGCCCCAGCGCGGGGTGCGCGGCGCGGCGCACGATCCGCCACGAGTGCTCGTAGGTGTTCACGAACCGGCCCCACGCCAGGGCTTCGTACGCGATCCGCAGCCCGCGCGCGGCGGCGCGCTCGGCCAGGGTGTGCAGCTGTTCGGCGGCGAGATCGTCGTCGTCGACGGCGTCCGGGGACACCGAGGAGCACACGAGCATCGTGTCGGCGCCGAGCTGTTCCATCACGTCGAACTTGAGCTCCGCGCGGCGCAGGTTCGCCGCGAGCACGGTGGGCGCCACGGCCTCGAAGTCGCGGAACGGCTGGTAGAGGTCCACCGTCAGGCCGAGGTCCGCGCAGTGCTCGCGCACCTGTTTCGGCGACCACGGCGAGGCGATCAGGTCGTTCTCGAAGATCTCCACGCCGTCGAACCCGGCAGCCGCGGCGGCGGTGAGCTTGTCCTCGAGCGTGCCGGACAGGCAGACGGTGGCGATCGCGCGGCGGTTTTCGAGGGCGCGATTTTCGAGGGCGCGGGTTTCAGTCGAGGACATCGGCGGGTTCCCTTTCCCCTGGGGAGGCGAGGCGGTCGAAGTGCCGCCGCATGCGGGCGGCGTCGGGTTCGGCGCCGGTGAACAGCGCGAGTGCGTCGGCGGCCTGGAACACGGCCATCCGGCCGCCGTCGAGCACGCGGCAGCCGCGCGCGGCGGCGACGCGCACGAGCTCAGTCTCCAGTGGCCGGTACACGACCTCCGCGACCCACAGCCGCGGATCGAGCAGCTCGGCCGGCAGCGGCAGGCCCGGGTGCGCGGCCATGCCGACGGGGGTGGCGTGGACCAGACCGTCGGCGCCGGCCAGCGCCGACGCCACCGATCCGCCGGCCGAAGCCCGCTGCGCACCGAACCGCGCCTGCAATGCGAGGGCGAGCGCCTCGGCCCGCGTGGTGTCCAGGTCGAGCACGCGCACCCGGCCCGCGCCGAGCGTCAGCAGGCCGTGGGCGACGGCCGCACCGGCGCCGCCCGCGCCCAGCAGCACGACGGACCCCAGCGGCACCCCCGGCAGCCCCGTTTCGAGGCCGCGGGCGAAGCCGGACCAGTCGGTGTTGTGCCCGGCCGCCGTGCCTTCGCGGAACACCACGGTGTTCACGGCGGCGAGCGCGGCGGCGTCGGCCGACAGCTCGTCGAGGTGGTCCAGCACGACCTGCTTGCACGGGTGCGTCACGTTGAGCCCGGCGTAGCCCGCGGCGCGCGCGGCGGCCACCACCTCGCCCGCGGCGCTCGCGGGCAGGCCCCAGTCGTCGAGGTCGAAGCGGCCGTACGCGAGCCGCACGCCGAGCCGGGCGGCCTCGGTCTCGTGCAGCGGCGGGCTCAGCGACGGGCCGATGCCCGAACCGACGAGCCCGGCGAGCACGGTGCCCGGGCCGGAGCGGCGGGCGTGCTCGCGGACCGCGTCCACGACCGTGGCTGGGTACACAGGTTTCCTTTCGACGGGCCGGTGGCGCCGGGCGGGTTTGTCGCGAAACGGCCTACAGTGGGGCGAGATCCATCCGGAGGGAGAAGGGACGTCCGTGGCCGCACCGTCGCCGGAAGACGCCGCCGGGAAAGACCGCACCCGCGACGCCGAGCGGACCAAGGCCGAGATCCTCGACGTCGCCGCCGCGGAGTTCGCCGAGAAGGGCTACGACGGCGCCCGCGTGGAGGAGATCGCGGCGAAGACCCGCACCACCAAGCGGATGATCTACTACTACTTCACCAGCAAGGACCAGCTCTTCGTCACGGTGCTGGAGCGGGCCTACACGGTGATCCGGTCGCTGGAGCAGGAGCTCGACGTCGACCACCTCGACCCGGTCGACGCGATCCGCCAGCTCGCCGAGCTCACCTTCGACCACCACGAGTCCCACCCCGGCTTCGTGCGGCTGGTGAGCATCGAGAACATCCACCGCGCCGAGCACATCGCGCGCTCCACCACGCTGTCGACGCTCGCCAACCCCGCGCTCGACGTGCTCACCCGCATCCTCGAACGCGGCCGCGCGGCCGGGCTCTTCCGCGACGACGTGGACGCGCTCGACGTGCACATGGCCATCAGCGCGTTCTGCGTGTTCCGCACCGCGAACCGCTACACGTTCAACGCGATCTTCGGCCGCGACCTGCTCGACCCGGCCACGCGCGAACACCACCGGCGCATGCTCGGCGACCTGCTCGTGAGCTACCTGACCGCGAGCTGAGGCCCTCACGCGATCCTCGCGATCCGGCCCGACGGGTCTGCCGGGTAGCGGTCGAGCACGCGCGGGTCGTGGCCGGGCAGGAAGATCCCCGACGGCCCGGCCAGCTCCCGGATGCGGTCGAAGGCGCCGTACACGTCGGTGGTCGAGTGCAGCAGCGGCGCCGGGTGGTCGGCTTCGAGGTTCTCGTAGAAGTGGCTGGCGTCGGAGGCGACCACGAGCTGGCCGGCCGCGGTGGCGATCCGCACCACCTGCGTGCCGGCGGTGTGCCCGCCGACGAGGTGGACGCTGAGGCCGGGCACGACGTCGGCGTCGCCGTCGACGAGCCGCAGCCGGTCGCCGGCCTGGAGCCGGTGCAGCTCGACCTCGTCCAGCAGCCACTTCTCCCGCGTGATGCGCCGGGCCCACGGACCGGTCCAATAGTCCATTTCGGACTGCTGGACGACGTGGGTCGCGTCCGGGAAGGCGCTCGCCCGGCCGGCGTGGTCGTAGTGCAGGTGGGTGAGCACCACGTGGTCCACGCCCGTGGGCTCGACGCCGAGCTCCGCGAGCAGCTCCACCGGGTCGGCGTAGTCCAGCCCGGGCACCTCCGCCGCGCGTTCCGGACGCATCCCGGCGTCGACGAGCACCGTGTGCTGCGGGGAGACGGCGAGCCACACGTAGTACGCCGTCGGGTGCGGCTCGGCGGAATCCTTGCTGTGGCCCAGGAAGTGGTCTCCGCGGACGCCGTCGCGCCGGGCGTAGCACAGGGCGTGGACCTCGAACGTGCTCACTGCTGGACGCCGACCTCACTCGCCTGCCGCGCCGGCGTGTTCTTCAGGCCCAGCAACGCGGTCGGGACGCGGTAAGTCTCGCGGCCGGTGGCCACGGCGATCGCGTTGACCACGCACAGCCCGGCGGTGAAGATCGCGACGCCGAGCCACGCGCCCCGCCCGTCCCCGGCGACGGCCGCCGCCACGCTCGGCAGGAAACCGCTGATGGCGAAGCCGATCTGCGTGCCGATCGCGGTGCCCGACAGGCGCACGCGGGCCGGGAACATCTCGCCGTAGAACGAGGGCCAGATGGCGCTCGTGGCCGTGTAGACGATGCCGAACATGCCGATGCCGAGCACGAAGATCCACACGTAGCTGCCGGCGGCGATCGCGCCGAGGTAGCCGAAGATGAGGACCGCGCAGCCGAGCGAGCCCGCGATGAAGATCTTCTTGCGGCCCTTGCGGTCGGACAGCTTGGCCCACAGCGGGATCGAGATCACGGCCGCGACGTTGGCGAGCACCCCGACCCACAGCATCGGCGTTTTGTTCAGCCCCACCGTGTTCACGGCGTAACTCAAGGCGTAGACGGTGAAGATCGTGCTGACCGAGGCGATGAGCGCGGCGACGATCACGCGCAGGACGTCGGCCCAGTGGTCGCGCAGCAGCACCGCCAGCGGCAGCCGGACGACCTCGCCGGCGGCGACCTCCTCGCGGAACACCGGCGTCTCCTCCACCGAGCGGCGGATGAAGTACCCGACCGCGACCATCACGGCGCTGAGCCAGAACGGCACGCGCCAGCCCCACGACAGCAGCGCGTCCTGCGGCAGCGCGGCGACGGGCAGGAACACGGCCGTGGCCACGATCTGCCCGGCCTGCGTGCCGCTGAGGGTGAAGCTCGTGTAGTACGCGCGGCGGTTCTCCGGCGCGTGTTCGAGGCTCATGGAGTTGGCGCTGGCCTGCTCGCCACCCGCGGAAAGTCCTTGCAGCAGCCGAAGAACGACGAGCAGCACCGGCGACGCGACGCCGAGTGCCTCGTAGCTGGGCAGGCAGCCGACGAGCACCGTGGACAGGCCCATGAGCAGCAGTGTCGCGATGAGCACGCGTTTGCGGCCGAACCGGTCGCCGAGGTGGCCGAGCAGCAACGCGCCGAGCGGGCGCGTGACGTAGCCGACGCCGAACGTCGAGAGCGCGAGCAGCGTGCCCGCGGCCAGTGAGGACGCCGGGAAGAAGATCTTGCCGAAGACCAGCGCGGCGGCGGTGCCGTAGATGAAGAAGTCGTAGTACTCGAGCGCGCTGCCGATCCAGGCGGCGAGCGCCGCTTTCGCGGGCCGGCCCGCGGCGGGCGCCGCTCGATCTGCTCGACCGTTCACGTTTGTCTCCTTCTGCGGTGCGCCGTTGCCTCGCCCGACGGCTAATGTACCGTGCGGTTAATTAGAGAGGGTGAAGGGCGCACCCGAGGTTGTCAAGGACGAGTTTCGGCGCGGGATCGGCGGCGGCCGGGTTCCACGGATCGCGGATCGATCCTTTGTGGAGGGTACGCGAAACGCCCCGGAAACCCGTGGTGGCCAGGGGTTTCCGGGGCGTGCTCGGGCTCGCGCTAGAGGTTCTCGACCTCGACCGGCTCGATGTCCTCGCCCTCAGGGAGGTCGAAGCCGAGGATCTGGCTGTAGAAGCTCAGCTCCGCGTCGAGTGACCGGTGGATGTTCTCCGCGCGGCGGAAGCCGTGCTGCTCGCCTTCGAAGAGGAGGTAGGCGACGGGCACCTTGCGCGAGCGCAGGGCGTCGACGATGAGCTCCGACTGGTTGGGCGGCACCACGGGGTCGTCGGCGCCCTGGAGGACGAGCAGGGGCCGGGTGAAGGCGTCGATGTGCTGGATCGGCGAGCGGTCGACGTACACGTCGCGCATCTCGGGGTACGGGCCGATCAGGCGGTCGAGGTAGCGGCTCTCGAACTTGTGCGTGTCGGCCGCGAGCGCCTGGAGGTCCGCGACGCCGAAGAGATCGGTGCCCGCGGCGAACGGCGTGTCGGCGCGCGAGAGGGCGGCCAGCACCGTGTACCCGCCGGCCGAGCCGCCGCGGATGAGGAGCTTGCCGCCGTCGACGCGGCCTTCGGCGGCGAGCCAGCGGACGGCCGCGATGCAGTCGGCGACGTCGAGGATGCCCCACGTGCCGTGGAGTTCCTCGCGGTAGGCGCGGCCGAAACCGGTGGAACCCGCGTAGTTCACGTCCACGACGCCGAAGCCGCGGCTGGTCCAGTACTGGATTCCGAGCGACAGCACGGGAACCGCGTGCGACGTCGGTCCACCGTGGACGACCACGACGACCGGCGGCTTCGACCCCGCGGGCCCCTCGAAGTCCGGGTTCGCGGGTGGGTAGAACAGCGCGTGGGACACGCGGTCACCCGACGGGAAGTCGATCGCCTCGGGCGCGGACACGTATTCGGCGCCGATGCCGGTGTCGCGGGGCTCGCGCACGGTGGCGACCTTGCCGTCGGCGGTCAGCGTGTACACGCTCGGCTCGGCGGTGGGTGAACCGGCGAGGAGGAGCAGCTCGTCGTCGCCGGCCGGCCGCAGCGCGCTGATCGCGGTGAACGGGGTGTCGAGGTCGGTCACGGTGCCGTCCGGGCTCGCGATCGCGAGCCCGTCGATGCCGCCGGACCAGCGGGCGAACACCACGCGGTGGTCGGCCAGCACCACGTACCGGCCCGTGCCCAGGCCCCAGGCCGGCACGCCGATCTCGGCGTCGAGCACGACCACCGGCTCGACGATGCCGCTCTGGCCGAGCCGGTAGAGGTTCCACCAGCCGGTGCGGTCGGACAGGAAGTACAGGGTGCCGTCGGCGTGCCAGCGCGGTTCGGACACCGACTCCCCCGGCCCGCCCGCGACCACGGTCTCCTCGCCGGTGGCCAGGTCGCGCACCCGCAGCTCGGTCGAGTCCCACGGCATGTCCGGGTGGTTCCACGCGACCCACGCGAGCTTCCCCGCGTCGGGCGAGAACCGCGGGCTCGCGACGAAGTCCGGGCCGGACACGAGCACCTCGGGCTCGGCGTTTTCGGTGAGCAGCACGATCTCGTTGCGCACATCGGCCGCGCCCTGGCCGGTTTCGGGGTGGTGCTCCCGCACCACCGCCAGGCGCGTCCCGTCGGCGGTCAGGTCGCCGTCGGCGTACCGGTCACCGCGCGGCACCTCGGGCTCGGGGGTGACGGCTTCCGGCTCGCCATCGCGGCCGAGACGGTAGAGCCGCTGGTCGGCCCAGTTGGCGAACCACACCACGCCGTCGCGCACCCACCAGTCGGCCCCGCCGTACTCGTGCACGCTCGTGCGCGCCCCGAACCCGTCCGGCAGCAGGTCGGTGGTGCTTCCGTCGGCTTCGCGCCGCACGAGCTGCACCCGCCCGCCCTCGCCCGGCCGCGCCTCCGACCACACCACGGCGCCGGCGTCCGCCCGCACATCCGTGACGCGCACGGCGCTCTGCGTGATCAGGCTCGCGGTGAACGGCGTGGCCCAGGAACCGAACTCGGAGATCTGCACGGCGCCACGCTAGCCGATCTCCCGCACGCCGGGGGCCACGTTGCACCCGTTGCCCCGCGGCGTTGCCGGATCGCACACAGCCGGTCGCACACAGCCGGTCGCACACTGCCGGATCGCGCACCGCCTCACACGGCGTACGTGTAATCCGGCACGTCGGTGACGAACATGTACCCCGGCGCGTGCGTGATCGCGAACGGCGGCTTCGACTGCATGATCGCGGCCTGCGGGGTGACGCCGCACGCCCAGAACACCGGAACCTCGCCCTCGCGGATCTCCACCGGGTCACCGAAGTCGGGCTTCGACAGGTCCTCGATGCCGAGCGCCTCGGGTGCTCCGATGTGGACCGGCGCGCCGTGCACGGCGGGGAACTGGCCGGAGATGCGCACGGCGTCGGCGACGCGGTCGGCGGCGATCGGGCGCATCGAGACGACCATGGGGCCGCTCAGGCGGCCGGCGGGGGCGCACTCGCGGGTCGTCTTGTACATCGAGACGTTCTGGCCCTTGCTGATGTGGCGGACCTCGATACCCGCGGCGACCATGGGCGTCTCGAACGTGTAGCTGCAGCCGATGAGGAACGAGACGAGGTCGTCGTTCCAGTACTCCAGCACGTCGTCCGGCTCGTCGACCAGCTCGCCGTCGCGCCAGACGCGGTAGGCGCCGAGGTCGGTGCGCAGGTCGGCGCCGGGCGCGAGGTCGGTGTGGGGGCTGCCGGTGTCGGTGACGCCGATGATCGGGCACGGCTTGGGGTTGCGCTGGCCGAACAGGAGCGCGTCGTAGGCGTACTCGCGCGGCACGATGATCATGTTCGCCTGGGCATAGCCGGGCGCCCAGCCGGCGGTGGGCACGCGCAGGCCGCCGCGGAAGGCTTCGCGGGATTCGGCCGGGCTCAGGGCGGGGGTGACAGTCATCAGCAGCTCCTCAGGAGAAGATCGAACCGAGTGAGGTGAGGGATTCGACGGCGGCGTACGCGGTGAACAGCCAGGCGGCGATGCCGACGCCGAGCAGCACCTTCGGGTAGCGGTAGCCCGCGATCAGGTCGCGGCGGCGCAGCGCCACCCACAGGATGATGGCCAGGCCGATGGGCAGCACGAGCCCGTTGATCGCGCCGGCGAACACCAGCATCGACTGCGGCGTCTGGCCCGCGGCGATGAACACGATCGTCGCGAGGCCGATCAGCACGATCACCGCGCGGTTGAAGTGCGTGCGCACGGGCTTGACGTAGGACTGCAGGAACGTGGCGGTGGTGTAGGAGTTGCCGATCACGCTCGTCATCCCGGCGGCCCAGAACACCAGGCCGAACAGGTGCAGCCCCACCGTGCCGAACGCCGACAGGAAGGCCGAGCCCGCGGCGTCGTTCTTGTTCGCCAGCGTCGCGCCGGTCGCGACCACGCCGAAGAAGCCGAGGAACAGCACGATCCGCAGCACGCAGGCCACGAGGATGCCGGTCCACGCGCCGCGGTTGATGCGCTTGAGGTTCGCCACGCCGGTGATGCCGGCGTCGATCAGGCGGTGCGCGCCGGAGTAGGTGATGAACCCGCCGACGGTGCCGCCGATCAGCGTGAGGATCGGCAGGAACGGCAGGCCCTTCGGGTCGACGGTGCCGACCGCGGCCTGGCCCACCGGCGGCGCCGTGGCCACGACCAGCGCGATGATCAGCGCGATCTTCACGAAGCCGAGCACCACCATCACGCGGTCCACAGCCGTGAGCACCGAGCGGACCAGGAAGATCGCGATGGCGAGGATGCCGCTGATCGCGGCGCCGATCCGCGGGTCGATGCCCAGCAGGTTGTGCAGGCCGAGACCGGTGCCGGCGATGTTGCCGATGTTGAACACGACCGCGCCCAGCACCACGAACACCGTGAGCACCTGGCCGGCGCCCGGGAACACCTTGCTCGCGATGTCCTGCGCGCGCTGCCCCGAGATGCCGAGGATGCGCCACACGTTGAGCTGCACGGCGACGTCGATGATCATCGAGACCACCACCGCGCACGCGAACGAGGCCCCGTAGAGCACGGTGAACGAGGCGGTCTGGGTAATGAACCCCGGTCCGGCCGCGCTCATGGCCATCAGCAGCGCCGCGCCGAACAACGGCGGCACGCGCAGCCGGCCCGGCCGGGCCTGCTGCGTGTCGGTACTGGTCACGCTGTCCATCCCACTCCTTGGTCCCGATTGGCGGGGGTTGCCGCGCAGCTTAAGTTAGACGTCTGACGTCTTACGACCTGTATCACCATTTGGGAGGCACCGTGGCGGAGAACCTGCCGTCGGTCTGGATCCAGGACCTGACCTGGGAAGAAGTGAGCTCGTACCTGGAAACCGAGCGGATCGTGATCGTGCCGATCGGCAGCACCGAGCAGCACGGCCCGGCCGGTGTGCTGGGGGTCGACTCGTACGTGGCCATCACGTTGGCCGAGGACGTGGCCGAGCGCAAGGGTGTGCTGGTCGCGCCCCCGATCTGGTACGGCGACTCGTCGCACCACGGCGCGTTCCCCGGCACCATCACGGTGCGCCCGGACACGCTGACGCTGCTGATCCGCGACGTCGCCCGCAGCCTCGCGCGCCACGGCTTCACCCGCATCATCCTGCTCAACGGCCACAAGGGCTCGAACCTGCCCGCGCTCAACAGCGCCGTGCGCGTGCTGCACGACGAGGAGCTGCCCGAGGTGCTCTTCGCCGTCGCGGACCCGCTGCACCTGGCGCGGTCGGCCTCGCCGACGATCAAGGAGACCAACGAGCACCACGCCGGTGAGCTCGAGCTCTCTCACGTGCACTATCGCTACCCGGGCAAGATCCGCACCGACCGCCTCACCGACGCCTCCGTCGACTTCGACGCGGTCTTCGGCGGCTTCGTCGGCAACGACCTGTTCGGCCCGGCGCCCGACGGCGTCGAGATCATCTGGTCGGGCGACGAGCAGCGGGCGTTCACCCCGACCGGCTCGTTCAGCTCGTCGAAGGGCCTCTCGGAGGACAAGGGCAAGCGTTACCACGACCACATCGTCGGGCGCCTGGGCGAGCTGGTCGACTGGCTGCGCACGTACGACGGCCCCATCGGCCGCCGCGAGGACTGACCCGTGGTCACGCGGATCCACCCCGAACCGGCTCTGCCGGCCGACCTCACGGCGATCACGTCCGACGCGTACCGGCAGGTCAAGGACCGGCTGCGCGAAGTGATCACGCGGCTCGGCGAGGCGGGCCGGCTGCGGCTGCCGTCGGAGGCGGAGCTGTCGGCCGCGCTCGGCGTGAGCCGGGCCACGCTGCGCTCGGCGCTGCAGTCGCTGCAGAAGGAGGGGCGGATCCGCCGGCTGCACGGCCACGGCACGTTCATCAACCGCCACGCGCTGGGCCTCGGCGCCAACCTCGCGGAGGCGGGCGCGTTCCTGGACCTGCTCGCCAAGGCGGGTCACGAGGCGTCGGTGCGCACGGCCGACCGGCGCCTGGTGGCACTCGAGGCGGACGTCGCGACGTCGCTGGAGATCCCGGCCGGCGAGCAGGCGCTGCGGATCGAGCGCGTCTTCGCCGCTTCGGGCGAGCCGGCGGTGCACAGCGTGGACCACTTCCCGGCCCGCCTGCTCGGCGCGGACCCGCGGGCGCTGGACCCCGCGCAGTCGACGTTCGAGTTCGTGGAACGTCACCTCGGCCCGCCGGTGTGCTACTCCGTCGCCCAGGTGCGGCCGGTGCTGCCGCCGCCGGAAGTCGCCGCGGCGCTGAACATCCCGGCGACGCAGCCGCTGCTTCGGTTGCGCCACACCCACATCCGGGCCGACGAGCAGCCCGTCGCCGTCACGGTCGCGCACGTCAACGACGAATACCTGCGTTTTTCGGTGATCCGGACCTACCTCGATGAGTGAGAGATGACCACACTGGCCAACCCGCCGCGGCTTGACCGCAAGGCGTGGGGCGTGCTGGCGCTGACCCTGGTGTTCTGGGTCGCCGACGGCTACGACACGTTCGTGCTGCTGATCACCGCGCGGCCGACGCTCACCGAGCTGCTGCCGCACGACCAGCTGCCGCACCTCACGACGTACCAGGGTTACCTGGTCGCCATCACGCTCGCGGGCTGGGCCACGGGCGGGATCGTCGGCGGCGTGCTCGGCGACCGGCTGGGCCGGCGGCGGACCATGATCGTGGCCGTCGCCGTGTACAGCGTCTTCACGGCGTGCTCGGCGTTGTCCGGGAACTGGTGGGTCTTCGGGCTCACGCGGTTCCTGACCGGGCTCGGGATCGGCGCCGAGTGGGGCGTGGGCACCTCGCTGCTGCAGGAGGTGTGGCCGGAGCGGTGGCGGGCCCGGGGCGCCGGCCTGCTGCAGGCCGGGTTCTCCGTCGGCGGCGTGCTCGTGTCGGGCCTGTGGGTGCTGCTCGGCTCGACGCTCGGGCTGTCGTGGCGCTGGATGTACCTGTTCGGCGTGATTCCGCTCGTCGTAGTGCTGCTGGTGCGCCGCAGCATCCCCGAGTCCCCGCGCTGGGCGGCGCAACGCAAGCGAAAAGTCGGGATCGGCGAGCTGCTGGCGCCCGGCGTGCGGCGCAATTTCCTGGGCGCGCTGGCGGTTTCGATCGCGATCACCGGCGGCTGGTGGGCGGTGAGCTCGTTCCTGCCCAGCTTCGTCGGCGGGCTCGTCGACGATCCGAAGCGCATCGCGTTCTACACGGGCTGGGCCGGCGCCCTGTACAACCTCGGCGAGATCGTGGGCTGCATCCTGCTCGGGTTCCTCGCCGAGAGCTGGGGCCGCAAGCTCTCGATCCAGGTGTACTTCGCCGGGTGCGTGGCGATCGTGCCCATCGTGTTCCTGCTGGTGCACGACGCGGCGACCGCCACGTGGCTGCAGCTGATCGCCGGGTTCCTCACCGGCGGCGTGTACAGCTGGTACACCGTGCACACGCCGGAGCTGTTCTCCACGTCGATCCGCGCGACCGCGATCAGCGTGGTGTTCAGCGGTTCGCGTTATCTGGCCATGGCCGGCGCCGTGCTGATCGGCCCGCTGGCCTCGGCCGTGGGCGGGTTCGGCCACGCCGCCGCGATCTTCGCCCCGATCTACCTGCTCGGCATGCTCGCCGTGCTGTTCCTGCCCGAGACCAAGGGCAAACCCCTGCCGGACTGAGTGTTTCCCACCGGACCGAGTGCCTGTCGCTGGAAGAAAGGACCACCCATGACCGTGAAGGTCGACATCCGGGTTCCCGTCGGCCGCCCGCTGCCCGAGCTGACGAAGTTCATCGTGTCGTGTGAAGAGGCCGGGTTCAACGGCGTCGGCGTGCACGACCACCACCACTCGGGCCGCGACGTCTACTCCGCCCTGACGCTGGCCGCGGCTGCGACGTCGAAGCTGCAGCTGTACCCGGCCACCACCAACACGGTCACGCGCCACCCGCTCGTGCTCGCCGCGATCGCCAACTCGCTGGCCGAGATCGGCCCGGGCCGCGTGCTGCTCACGCTCGCGCCGGGGTTCCTCTCCGTCGAGAAGGCGGGACGGCCGCAGGGGCGGCGCGAGCAGCTGAGCGAGGCGGTCACGGCGATCCGCAAGCTCGTGGCCGGCGAGACGGCCACTGTGGACGGTCACGAGATCAAGATGAACAACGTCGCCAAGCCCGCACCCGGGATCTTCGTGCTCGCGGCCGGGCCGAAGATGCTGGAGCTGGCCGGCGAGGTCGCCGACGGCGTGGTGATGCTCGCGGGCCTGCACCCGGACAGCATCGAAGCGGCGCGCTCGCACGTGCGCGCGGGTGCCCAGCGCGCGGGCCGCGCGCCGGAGTCGGTGCAGGAGATCCTCATCGTGCCCACGGCGATCGAGCCGTTCGACACCGCGCGCGAGTGGGTGCGGCGCTACTTCCGGCCGGACAAGCCGTTCCTCAACTACCCGAGCACCGCCAACCTGCGCTGGCTGCGCGCGGCCGGCCTCGACATCCCCGAGGACCACGACCCCACCGCGTTCACCTCGGCGCAGGCCAAGGAGATCAGCGAGGCGTTCGGCCTGTTCGGGCCCGCGGAGTACTGCGCGGAGCGGCTGCTGCAGGCTCAGTCGGAATCCGGAGTGGAGCACGTGTTCTTCTTCCCTTCGCACACGGCCGAAAGCGGCTACGACCTGCCGGAGGCCGACGTCGCCGCCTTCGCCGACGTCATCGGCCCGCGTCTGGCCGCGGGCTAGTCCCGCTTACGGGAACCGCTTCGCCCAGCGCCTGGACCACCGCGAGCGAGTCGAGGTAGTCGCGCCAGCGCACGACCTTGCCGTTCGCGACGGTGACGATGGAGACGAAGCGGTTCTCGTAGGGCCGGCCGGTTTCGACGACGCGGCCGTGCACTCCGTATTCGAGCGTGATCACGGACTTCTCGCGGTCGTGGTGCACGGCCAGGTCGCTGGCCCCTTCGAGCACGATGGCTTCGCCGTAGCCGCGATAGAGCTCGGCCAGCGCCCCGCGCCCCTCGACCCGCCTCGGATAGCCGCGCACCGTCACGACGAACTCGGTGACGACGTCTTCGGCGAGCAGGTCGAAGAAGTGCTCGCCTTCGACGTGGCCGGCGAGACCTTCTTTGACGACACCGAAAAACGGTTCGAGGGCGGCGAAATCTTCGAGGTGTTCCACGGTCATGGGCTGAGTTCCTGTTCTCGATCCGGGTTTGTCCGGTGTCGAGAACGGTAGGACCCGGCACCGACAGTTCCGGCTGCCGTGGCGTCCCTCGATCCGGTGAATGGGCCGCTGATTTTCGCTGGACTCGGCGGCGTTTCGCTTCGGTGTTCGGTTCCTCGCGGCCGTGTCGACACCGGCGCCGGTAACCGCGGCCGGGAACCTGGCCCTGCCACTCCCAGGAAAACCGGGACCGTCCCTGCCGCCGGCCGGGCGGCGCATCGTGGAGGAGAGCACGGAAGACCCAGCAGGAAAGGCATCCGACCATGGCCGACAGCGTTCCCGGCGGCACCCTCACCCTCGCCGACGACCTCACCCTCAGCCGCATGGGCTACGGCGCCATGCAGCTGGCCGGCCCCCGCGTCTTCGGTCCGCCGAAGGACCACGACGAGGCGATCGCGGTGCTGCGCGAAGCGGTCGAGCGCGGCATCACCCACATCGACACCAGCGACTTCTACGGCCCGGTCGTCACGAACGAGCTCATCAAGGAAGCACTGCACCCCTACCCGGCCGGCCTGCACATCGTCACGAAGGTCGGGGCGCGCCGCGGCCCGGACGGCTCGTGGAACCCGTCGCTGGAGCCGGAAGACCTCAAGGCGCAGGTGCGCGAGAACCTGCAGCACCTCGGCCTCGACGCGCTCGACGTGGTGAACCTGCGCGTCGGCTCCCACGAGGGCACGGACGACACCCCGCTGAGCGGACAGTTCGGCGCGCTGGCCGAGCTGCGTGAGCAGGGCCTGATCCGCCACCTCGGGCTCAGCGGCGTCTCCGACGCGCAGCTCACCGAGGCGCAGGCCATCGCGCCCGTGGTCACCGTGCAGAACCTGTACAACCTGGTCACCCGCGCCGACGACGCCCTGGTGGCGCGCTGTGCCGAGGAGAACATCGCGTTCGCCGCGTTCTTCCCGCTCGGCGGGTTCAGCCCGCTGCAGTCGGAGACGCTGGCCAAGGTCGCCGCGAACCTCGACGCGTCGCCGCAGCAGGTCGCGCTCGCGTGGCTGTTGCAGCGCTCCACCACGACCGTGCTGATCCCCGGCACGTCCTCGCGCGGGCACCTGCGCGAGAACATCTCCGCGGCCGACCTCGTGCTGCCGGCCGAAGCGGTGGCGGAGCTGGACGCCATCGGCGCCTGAACGTCCACTGTGGACCCCGACGCGATGGCGGGGTTAGGCTCACCGGCGTGATCACCACGGACGGATACCTGTACCTCGTCGACCGCGCGCTCGACGGGATGGCGGCCACGCTCACCGAGCTGGGCGACGAGCTCGCGAACGTCCGCCCCGAGGCGGCCGGGACGAACTCGCCGTACGCGATCGTCACGCACTGTCTCGGGGTGATGGCGTTCTGGGGCGGCCAGGTCGTGGCGGGCCGCGACGTGGCGCGCGACCGGGCGGCGGAGTTCGAGGCGGCGGGACCGGTCGCGCCGCTGGTGGAACGGATGCGGGCGGTCCGGGAGCGGTTCGGCGCCGACGTCGCCGGGTGCACCCCGGCCGCGCCGCCGAAGGGCGAGGTCCCGCCGAAGTACCGCGACACCCCGATCGGCGCGGCTCAGGGCCTCGCACTGCTGCACGTGTACGAGGAGCTGGCCCAGCACCGCGGCCACCTCGACCTCACCCGCGACGTAGTGCTCGGACCCCGCGACGAAACCGTGTAGAGGACACGGCGCCGGCTCCGTCCTTACAGTGAGCGTGCCGACGCGCGGCACGCCGGAAGGGCGGAGGACCCACGATGACGAAGTACATGGTGATGCAGACGTACTCGGGCGGCGAGGCCTGCGACGCGCCGATGAGCGAGTGGTCGCCCGAGGACATCCGGGTGCACATCGCGTTCCAGCGGGCGCTCAACGAGGAGCTCACCGACAAGGGCGAGCTGGTGGACGCGCAGGGGCTGGCCGGGCCGGAGGCGGCGAAGAAGGTCGTGTCCGGTGGTGCGGGCGGGACCGTGGTGACCGACGGGCCCTTCACGGAGAGCAAGGAGCTGCTCGCGGGTACCGGATCATCGACGTCGACTCGGAGGAGCGGGCTCTGGAGATCGCCGCGCGGCTCTCGGCGGCGCCCGGGCTCGGGGGCACGCCGATCCGCCAGCCGATCGAGGTCCGCCAGGTGATGAGCGCTCCGGCCTGATGGCGGCCGAGAGCGTCGAGGACCTGCTGCGCACGCTCGCGCCGCAGGTCCTCGGCGTGCTGGCCCGGCGCTTCGGCGACTTCGACGCGGCCGAGGACGCCGTGCAGGAGGCCCTGCTCGCCGCGGCGCTGCACTGGCCGGACGACGGCGTGCCGGGCAACCCGCGCGGCTGGCTGATCCAGGCGGCGGCGCGGCGGCTGACCGACGCGTACCGCAGCGACGAAGCCCGCGCGCGGCGTGAGCTGGCGGTGTTCGCCGAGCCGGTGGGCGCCGAGGTCCCGGACGAGGACGACACGCTCACGCTGCTGTTCCTGTGCTGCCACCCCGCTTTGACGTCGGCCTCGGCCATCGCGCTCACGCTCCGGGCCGTCGGCGGCCTGACCACGGCGGAGATCGCCGGCGCGTTCCTCGTGCCCGAGGCGACGATGGCGCAGCGGATCAGCCGGGCGAAGGGGAAGATCAAGGCTTCGGGCGTGCCGTTCCGGCTGCCGGCCGACGACGAGCGCGCACCGCGGCTGAAATCGGTGCTGCACGTGCTCTACCTGGTGTTCAACGAGGGCTACACCAGCAGCGCCGGGACGAGCCTGCACCGCACGGAGCTCTCGGGTGAGGCGATCCGGCTCGCGCGGCTGCTGCACGGGGTGCTGCCGGAAGACGGCGAGGTCACTGGCCTGCTGGCCCTCATGCTGCTCGTCGACGCGCGCCGCCCCGCGCGGACCGGGCCCGACGGTGACCTGGTGCCGCTGGAGGACCAGGACCGGACGCGGTGGGACCGGTCGCTGATCAGGGAAGGCGTCTCGCTCGCCACGGCCGCGCTTTCCGGCGGGCCAGCCGGCGAGTACGCGCTGCAGGCGGCGATCGCGGCGAGCCACGACATCGCGTTGCGCGCGCAGGACACTGACTGGCCCCGGATCCTGGCCCTCTACGAGCGGCTCGACACCTCGGCGGACAACCCGATGGTCACGCTGAACCGCGCGATCGCGACGGCGATGGTGCACGGCCCGGCTACAGGTCTGGACCTGCTCGCGACGCTCGACGGGCGGCTCGCCGGCCACTACCGGCTCGACGCCGTGCGCGCCCACCTGCTGGAACGCGCGGGCGAAACCCCGGCCGCGATCGGCTGTTACGAGGCCGCCGCGGCGCGCACCACGAACGCCCCGGAACGCCGCTATCTCACGGTTCGCGCCGCGCGGTTGCGGGCGGACCACCGCTGACCGTCCTCTTCGGACAGTGAGTCGATGTTCCACACTTCGCTCTCACAACGCGGCCCAGTAGGATCAGCACCGATCCTCACGGAAAGCGGAGCGGACCATGGCCACCACGGGTGATCGGCGGACGGGGTACGACATCACGAGCGTCCCCGCCGAGACGGTGCTCGCCGCGCTGCGGGCAGCCGTGCCGCCGTCGGCCACCTCGGGGGTCGTCTGGTGGATCTACGCCGGTCAGGGCCCTGGGACACCCCACCTCGTCGTCGGCCTGCGGGGTGACCGCGGCGCACTGGTGTGGCAGGAGAACGGTGCCGCGCACCTGCCCGCCGACGGCGCCGGCGCCGCGTCCGCCGACTACTTCAGCCTGCAGGGCGGCCACTTCCCGCAGCCGGCGGGCAGCGAGGTGCCGGCCGAACTCGTGCTCCGCGCGGTGGCGGAGTTCGCGGCGACCCGGGTCCGGCCGGAGTGCGTCTCCTGGAAGCTGCCCTAGGCCGTCGCGGCGTCGAGGTGCATCAGCTTCACCACGGCGAGGTTCGCGACGAACAGGGCGGGTAGCAGGAGCCCGAGCGTCCGCAGGCCCGAGAACCACAAGCCCGCGCCGGCGCCGCCGACCACCACGACGACGGTGAGCGCGTAGAGCAGCGGCGTGTGCAGCTTCGCGGTCGGCGCGGCGAACAGGGCCCACAGGCCGATGCCCACGGCGGGCGCGCCCAGGCCGAGCAGCAGCCTGCCCGCGGTGGACTCCCCCGTGTGGAACCCCCAGTACCCGAGCGCGACGATCGCGGCCAGCTCCAGCAGGAAAGCCAGGCCCAGGTTTCCCCAGCGCCACACGGTCTCGATCACGGTCGCCTCCTTGAAGTGAGAGCAGTGCTCTCTGTTGGAAGCAGTGTTCACCCTTATCGTTCGCGTTGTCAAGAGCACTGCTCTCGGATCGCCAGTGCCGCGGTCGCGAGGACGACGGCGAGCCACACCGGCGCGCGGTGACCCGTGCCGATGAGGCCGGCGGCGAGCCACGGCCCGGCAGCGGCGCCGACGTTGAGCGCCGCGGTGGCGAACGCACCCCTCAGCGCCGGCGCGTCCGGCGCGGCGCGCAGCACCTGCGCGACGGCGGTGGACCCGACGGCGAACGACAGCAGTGCCTGCACGGGGACGAGAACGAGCAGCACGGTCGCGTTCCCCGCGCCGAACGCGAGGGCGAGCCAGCCGACGGCAAGCCCCACTTGCGTCTTTCGCGTGGCCGGACGCCGGCCGGCGAGCACGACCCCGGCGGAGGCCCCGAGGCCGAACAACGCGAGGAGGACGGGCAGCCGGCCGCCGTTCGAGTCCGCCAGCAGGGCGAGGTAGGTGAACACGGCGAAGGTGGCGCCGTTGACGAGCGCGCCCCGGCCGAGCGCGGCCAGCACCCGTGGTCGCTTCAGCACCGCGAACTCGGCCATGACGGGTGCACTCGCGGTTTTCGTCCTGGGCGCCCACCGCGCGATGGCGGCGAACGCGGGCACGGACACCAGCGCGACCGCCCAGAACGCCGAGCGCCACCCCCACACCTGCCCGAGCACGGCGCCCGCCGGCACTCCGGCGATGCACGCCAGTGTCGTCCCGGTCAGCACCACGGCGGTCGCCCGCCCCTCGGCGCCGGGCGCGGCATCGGCCGCCACGGTCAGCGCGACGGCGAGAAACCCGGCCGTCGCCAGCGCGGCCAGCAGCCGCGTGCCGAGCAGGATGCCGAACCCGGGCGCCAGCGCCCCCACCACGTGCACCGTGATGAACACCCCGAGGTACCCCAGCAGCGCGCTCCGCCGCGGCCACCCCCGGCCGGCCACCGCCAGCACCGGCGCCCCGACCACCATCCCCACGGCGAACACCGCCGTCAGCGACCCCGCGGCGGCCGGCGAGACCCCCAGGTCCCGCGCCACGCCGGGCACCAGGCCCGACACCATGAACTCCGACGTCCCCTGGGCGAACACGGCGAGGGCGAGCAGATACGGCAACACAGACACTCCCGAGATCGACGTGACCGTCCTGTTCGGACGGTGAAAGAAGGCACGGTCGATCGGAGCGTCTGGCCTCGGCTACCGGGGAATACGGCAGCTACTGGAGAACACGGCCGCTAGGGAACACAAACTCCGCAACGCCACCGCTCGACCGGTGGCGCCACTCTGTTCGCCTCGGGACTGCTCATGGCGCGCACGGTAGCAGCGTCGGGGGGTGGCGCCGAACGGTTTTCGGCCGGGGCTTCCCGACGGCGTTCCAGGATCCCCGCATTACCCGCCACAGCCCCGAAAGATCGCCTGCCAAGAGGACAAAGGCCACCCTCGGTGGTAGTTCCGGGCAGCGGTCACGAAGGGTAGCGCTCGAACGGAGCAGCGACGCAAGATCGTGTCCTTCGTTCGGCGGCGTCGCTCTACCCTGAGTCTCAGTAATCTTCTCCGCCATGAACGACCGAAGGACCGGGATTCGCACGGTCCAGATGGCGGGCCTGGGCATCGTCGCCGGGCTGGGGTTCCTGGTGGCGAGCCTGTGGTGGTCGGCGGCCACGTGGTGGAGCTGGCTGGGCGGGAGCGTGCTGGTGGGGATACTGACGTGGATCTTCGTGTTCGAGCTGCTGCGGCTCGGGCGAAGGGGCGACGACTGATCCGCCTCGGGCAACAGCACAAAAAAGAGGGGCCGCCCCTCGGAAAAGGGCGGCCCCTCGAAGAAAAACCTACTTCGTGAAGTACCAGTCCTCGGGGCTGCGCGCCGTCTGGACCGCGGGGAACGAGACGCCGCCGAGGTCCTTCGCGACGACCTCCATCGGGCCGCGCAGGGGCATGTTGATCTGGCCCGGCAGGGTCTTCGTGGCGTAGTCCTCGTAGGCGGCGAAGGCGTTCTTGTCGTCGCTGTGCAGCGTGGCCTCGATGAGCTTGTCCAGCTGCGGGTCGTCGTAGTTGCCGATGTTGCCGGTGGAGCCGGGGAGCAGCAGCTGGTCACCGGTGGGCACGGCGTTGTACTGCTGGTACCCGAAGTAGCCCATCTGCCAGTCGCACGCGGGGCCGGAGCCGTGGCAGTCGCTGACGTCGCCCAGCAGCGCGTTGAACTCCTGGCCCTTCAGGTCGAACACGATGCCCGCCTCGGCGGCGTCCGACTTCCACTGCTGCATGATCCGCCCGTACGCGGGGTTGCCGGTCGAGTACTGCAGGTTGAACTCCAGCCGCGTGCCCGCCGCGACGCCGGCGCCGCACTGGTTCGGGGCGGTGCCGGGTGCGGTGCAGGTCATGGCGCCGTTCTGCACGGTCCAGCCGTGTGACGTCAGCAGGGCCTTCGCCTTCGCCTTGTCGAACGGGTACGGGCCCGCGCCGCGCTCGGCGTCGGTCACGTAGGAGTTGTCCGGGTTGGTCGGCACCGGGCCGGTGGTCACGGTGGCGTAGCCGCGGTAGGCGACGTTCACGTCCGTCACCTGGTCCAGGGTCTGCTGGAACGCCTGCCGGACGTAGAGCTGCTTGAACACCGCCCCGAACTTCGGGTTGTCCATGTTCAGGATCGTCGAGCTCCAGCCCCACGCCGCGGCGGGCACGAGGTTGTAGTTGGCCTGCAACGGGTTCGTCGCCGGCACCTTCTCGCTCGCCTTCTTCTGCGGCAGGTCCGCACCCTGCACGCCGCCGACGGAGATGGTCCGGCCGCTGCGCAGCGTGTTGAACTCCGCGCTGGTGCTCGTGAACGGCTGCATCTTGTAGTGCGCCAGGTGCGGCTTGTCCGGCCCGCTGTACTTCGGGTTCGGGTCGTAGCTGATGTTGCCCTCGGCGTCGAACGACGTCAGGTGCCACGGCCCGTCCACGACCTGCCACAACGGATCCGTCGCGTAGGTCGAGAGGTCCTTGCTCTTGGTGAACAGGTACTTGTACACCGCGTCGCACTTCGCGCGGTCGTCCGCGCAGCCGCCGCTGCCCGCGGCCGCGGAGTCCGACGTCTTGTCCCACGCCATCGGCAGCGGCGCGATCTGCGCGAGCTCCTGGCCGGTGAACCACGTCGGCGAGTACGAGTCGGTGAGCTGCAGCGTCACCTGCTGCGGCCCGGTCGCCGTCGCGGACTTCACGTTGTCCGGGAACTGGCCCGGCACGTAGCCGTACCAGTTGGCCTTCTCCGCGAACATCATGTTCATCCAGAACACCACGTCCTTGGCGTTCACCGTCTCGCCGTTGGACCACTTGTACGGCTTGACGTTGATCACCACCTTGGTGTTGTTGTCGCTGAACACCGGCGGGTCGGCGAGGCTCTTGGTGGTGTTGACGCCGGTGCCGCCGTTCGCGTCGCCGAACCAGTACAGCTCGCGGTACATGAGCTGCTGCAGGTCGCCGGTCGCGTAACCGCTGTTGTGCGCCGAGTCCACGAACGGGAAGATCCAGTTCGGCTGGGTGCCCGGCGATTCGGCGAACACGGCCGTGCCGCCTTCGGTCGGGGTGCCGCCGCCCGAGCTCGAGCTCCCGCCGCTGCACGCGGTGGCGAGCGCGGCCGCCGCCAGCACCACCACCGGCGCCACGAGTGCCTTGCGCAGTCTCATCCGTTCTCTCCTTGGTAGACCTTCGTCGCGTCGTGCTCACGAGCGGCGTCGAGCGGGAAGTGGCAGGCCGCCTCGTGCCCGGCGCCGAACGGCCGCAGCACGGGCTCCTCTTCGGCGCAGATCTCCTGCGCGAACGGGCAGCGCGTGCGGAAGCGGCAGCCCGACGGCGGCGAGATCGCGGACGGCAGCTCGCCCGAGACGCCGCCGCTCTGGCGGGCCGCCCACGGATCGGCGACCGGGACCGTGTCGATCAGCCCCCGCGTGTACGGGTGCCGCGGACGGCCGTGCACCTCCGCGGCGGGGCCGACCTCCACGAGCTTGCCCAGGTACATCACGCCGATGCGCTGCGCCAGGTACCGCACCACGGACAGGTCGTGGGAGATGAACACGTACGTGAGCCCGTGGCGCTCGCGCAGGTCGTTCATCAGGTTCAGGATCTGCGCCTGCACGGACACGTCCAGCGCCGACACCGGCTCGTCGGCCACGATCAGCTTCGGCTCCAGCGCCAGGGCCCGCGCGAGCCCGACGCGCTGGCGCTGCCCGCCGGAGAACTCGTGCGGGTACCGCTGCGCCGCGTCGGCGGGCAGCCCCACCTCGCCCAGCAGCTCGCGGACCCGCGCGCTGCGCTGCGCCCGGGTGCCGGCGCCGTGGATCTCCAGCGGCTCGGCCAGGATCGCGCCGACGCGCATGCGCGGGTCGAGCGAGGCGTACGGGTCCTGGAACACCAGGTGCGTGTCGCGGTGACGCTGCCGCAGCTCGGCGCCACGCAAGGAAGTCAGCTCCGTGCCGCCGATCCGGATGTGGCCCGACGTCGGTTCGTCGAGCCCGACCACGGCCCGGCCCACGGTCGTCTTGCCGCAGCCCGACTCCCCGACGAGCCCGAACGTCTCCCCCTCCGCCACGGAGAAACTCACCCCGGCGACGGCGGACACCGTGCCTGTGCGGCGCCGCAGCACCGCGCCCTTGGTGACGGGGAAGTCCTTCACCAGGTTCTCGACTTCCAGCAGCGGCGCGCCCGTCGTCGGCTCCGAAGCCGGCGCGCCCGCCCGCTCGTGCACGCGGACCACGGCCGACGGTTCCTCGACCCGCGCCGAACCGACCGGGTGGAAACACGCGTACTCGTGCCCGGCCACGTCGGCGCGCAGCTCCGGGTCCTTCTCGACGCACTCCTCGGTCGCGTAGCGGCAACGCGGCGCGAAGCGGCAGCCGGCCGGCGGTTCGCGCAGGTCGGGCGGCAGGCCGGGGATGCTGTAGAGCTTCTCCCCCGACTCGGCCGAGTTCTCCGGCAGCGCCTCGAACAACGCCTCGGTGTACGGGTGGCGCGGGTTGCCGAACAGCCGGCGCGTGTCCGTGAGCTCGGCGATCTTCCCGGCGTACATCACGGCGACGCGGTCGGCGCGGCCCGCGACCACGCCGAGGTCGTGCGTCACGAGGATCACGGCCATGCCCAGGCGGCGGCGCAGGTCGTCGATCAGCTCCAGGATCTGGTGCTGCACGGTCACGTCGAGCGCGGTGGTCGGCTCGTCGGCGATGAGCAGCTCCGGCTCGCACACCAGCGCGCGGGCGATCATCACGCGCTGGCGCATGCCGCCCGAGAGCTGGTGCGGGTAGTCCTCGGCGCGTTTGCGCGCGTCCGGCAGCCGCACCAGATCGAGCATCGCGACGGCGCGCTCGTGCAGCTCGCGCCGGGACAGCGTCGAGTGCAGCTCCAGTGGTTCGCTCACCTGGCGCCCGATGGGCAGCGACGGATTGAGCGAGGTCATCGGGTCCTGGAACACCGTGCCGATGCGCTTGCCGCGGACCTCACGCAGCTCGGCGGGGGTCATGGCCGCGAGGTCGTCGTCGCCGAGCAGAATCCGGCCCGACGCGATGCGCCCGCCGGGCGGGAGCAGCCGCAGGATCGACAGGGCCGTCATCGTCTTGCCGCTGCCGGACTCGCCGACGAGCCCGAGCAGCTCGCCGCGGCCGACTTCCAGCGTCACACCGTCGACGGGGCGGACGACGCCGTCGCGGACGTCGATGGTGGTGTGCAGTTCTTCCAGGCGCAGAACGGGTTCCATGGGGTTCAGCGCCTCCGCAGCCGCACTTCGAGCGCGTCGCGCAGGGCGTCGCCGAGCAGGTTGAACGCCACGACCACGAGCATGATCGCGATGCCGGGCGGAAGGATCATCCACCAGTAGCCGTTCTGCACGAACTCGGTGCCGTTGGACAGCATGTTGCCCCAGTCGGCGTGCGGCGGCGCGATGCCGAGGCCGAGGTAGCTCAGCGCGGCCACGAGCAGGATCGCGTCGGCCACCTGGAAGGTCGCGTTGACCACGATGGTGCCGATCGCGTTGGGCATGATGTGGCGCAGCACCACGCGTTTCCCGCCGCCGCCCATCATCCGCACGGCCTGCACGTACTCGCGGGTACGCAGCGAAAGCGTCTCGCCGCGCACGAGCCGGGCCGGGCTGAGCCACGCGCCGAACGACACCACGACGATCAGCAGCCCCAGCGTCGGCGTGAAGATCGCGGCGAGGATCAGCAGCAGGAACAGCGTGGGGATGGCCAGCAGGGTGTCGACGATGCGCATCATCACCGCGTCGACGAACCCGCCGACGTAACCCGCGATGGCACCCCAGAACGTGCCGAACACGGTCGCGAGCACCGCCGCCGCGACGCCGATTTCGAGCGACGACCGGCCGCCGACCATGAGCCGGCCGAGCTCGTCGTAGCCCACGTCGTCGGTGCCCAGCGGGTGGCCCGCGCCCGGTGGCTGGTTGGCGCCCGAGAGGTTCGTCGCGATCTGCTCGGTGTGGTAGACGAGCGGGCCGAAGAAGCAGAACAGCACGAACAAGACGATCAACACGAGTCCCGCGACCGCCAGGCGGTTCTCGAGGAAGGCCCGCAGGGTCGCCCGCGCCGTGGAGCGCGGGGGTGCCACCGGAGCCGCGGCTTGGTCGGTCATCAGTACTTCACCCTCGGGTCGAGCACGGCGTAGCCGATGTCGGCGAGCAGGGAGCCGGCCACCGTCGCGAGCGCGACGACGAGCCCGATCCCCAGCAGCACCGGGTAGTCGTGCACCTGGGCACCCTGGATGAACGTGAAGCCCATGCCCGGGTAGTTGAACACCTGCTCGGTGATGAGCGCGCCCGCGAACAGCTGCGGCAGCGAAAGCCCCAGCAGCGTGACGATCGGGATCAGCGAGTTGCGCAGCACGTGGCGCGTGAGCACCTTGCCCTCGCTCGCCCCGCCCGCCAGCGCGGTGCGCACGTAGTCCTGGCTGAGGTTCTCCATCACCGACGAGCGCGCGTAACGGCTGAACGACGCGATGGTGATCAGCGCCAGCGTGAGCACGGGCAGCACGAGCGCCGGTGCCTGCGACAGGATCTCGCCCAGCGAGTCGCCGCTCGGTCCGAGTGGGGAGAACCACTGCAGCTGCACCGCGAACAGCAGCACGAGGATCTCGCCGAGGAAGAAGCTCGGCATCGAGTAGAACGCGAACGACAGGCCGGTCGCCACGTAGTCGCCCAGGGTGTTGCGCTTGCGCGCCTGGTACACGCCCAGCGGCACCGCCACCACGAGAGCGACCAAAGTGGACAGTGTCATGAGCAGGATCGTCTTGGGCAGGTGATCGGCGATCACGTCGGTCACCGGCTGGTTGAGCTTGTACGAGTAACCGAGATCACCGTGCAGCACGCGCCCGGCCCAGGTGAGGAACTGCGTGACCAGTGGACGGTCGTAGCCGTTGTCGTGGAGGAACGTCCGGATCTGCAGCTGCGTGGCCTTCGGCCCGAGGATCGCGCGGGCCGGCCCGCCCGGCAGCAGCTGGAGCAGCACGAACGTGAGCACCGCGACCAGCACCACCACCACGACCGACTGCAGGACGCGGCGCGCCAGGTACCCCGCCATCAACCGTCCCCAGGATCGTTCCAGTACTTGCCCGATGCATAGACCTACACGGCGGAAGCTCACGTGTCCACGGCGCCCATGGAAACTGACGTGCCGTTGTCCCACCTGGTGATCTTCCTACTTTCGGCGCTACCGCCGCCGCAGTGTCCGATGTAGATGATCGGCAAACCGGACAATCCGGGGCACACCGTGATACACGGCCCGGCGTCCGCGTTGTACGGATCGTGTACGGATCGCGCACAGACTCCTCACCGTTCGCGACGGACGAGTGAAGGAGTTGGGTGTCGTGCTGGGGAAGACAGTCGGGAAGACAACGGCCCGCCGCGTGGTCGCGGCGGTCCTGGCCGCGGGCGCGGTCACCACGGGCGGGGTGGCGCTGGCGGCGCCCGCGAGCGCCGCGCCGGCCGGGTCCTGGCGCGCCGACCTGTCCCACGTCGACGGCGACGACGTCAACGTCGAGGCGGCGGGCGGAGCGCTGACGCTGAAGGATTCCGCTTGGCACAGAACGGATCTGCTCACCGCCGGCAGCCAGGGCTACCTGGTCTCCGCCGCGCAGCAGCTCGCCTCGCCGGTGAATCGCCTGACGACGAACGTCGCCGCGGACCTGCCGAAGGGCACCGACGTGCAGATCGACGTGCGCGGCCGCACCGGCGCCGACGACTGGACCGAGTGGACGCCGGCCGGCGCGCAGGCCGCCTCGTTCGGCCGCGCGGTGAGCGTGGTGCAGGCGCGGATCTCCCTGTCCAGCACCACCGACGGCGTGCGCCCGACCGTGCGCGAGGTCGACCTGACCGGCACCCTGGCCCCGCAGGCCAACGCGCTGGCGGCCACGACCCCGCTGACCTACACGATCTACGCCACCCGCGAGGGCCTCACCGGCCACACCACCGCCAACGGCCACGTGATCACCGCCAACGACCACTTCGTCGCGCTGCCCTCGGGCAAGGCGACCTCGCCCAAGGGCACCGGGAACTACACGGTGAAGGTGTGCCGCACCGACGGAAGCCGCTGCGAATACGCGCCGGTGTGGGACGTCGGCCCGTGGAACACCAAGGACGACTACTGGAACCCGGCCTCGGTCCGCTCGGAGTACAAGGACCTGCCGCAGGGCCAGCCGGAGGCGTATGCCGCCTACCACAACCACTACAACGGCGGTAAGGACGACCTCGGCTACACCGTGGGCAACCCGGCCGGCATCGACCTCGCCGACGGCGTGTTCAACTCCGGCCTCGGGCTCGCCGACAACGGCAACGTGAAGGTGACCTACCTGTGGACCGGTTCGGCCGCCGCGACCGGGGTCGTGAGCACCGCCGGCGACCCGATGAACGTGCGGGCGAGCGCGAGCACCACGGCCGCCGTCAAGGGCCTCGCGGCGAACTACGCCAAGGTCAACATCGAGTGCTACGTCAACGGTTCCTCGGTGACCGGAACATTCGGCACCAGCACGATCTGGGACCGCATCGGCCCGGACAACTTCATCTCCGACGCCTACGTGAAGACCGGGTCCGACCTCCCCGTCGCCCCGCTCTGCTCCTGAGCTCGACGGTGAACGGTCCGGCGGGGACACTCCGCCGGACCGTTCACCTTTGCCCGCAACGCTTTTTCCACCCGGTTCAGCGACATCGGTTTCCCCTCGGCCCGGCTATCGTGTCTGCCATCGTTTTCTTTGCGCCGAGGGGGTTTTCATGCCGAAGACACGACTGCCCGGAAGACGTCCGAACGCGGTGCTCGCCGCGGCGGTGTGGGCCGCGGCGATGGTCGGTGCGGCGGCACTGACCACTGTGGCCACCGGCCCGGAGGCGGCCGCGCAGGGCGCGATCGTCGGCGGGGAAAAGGCCTCACTGGCCGATCACCCGTACGCGGTGTACCTCGTGGACGACGCCGGCACGCAGTTCTGCGGCGGCGTGATCGTGGGCAGCTCGGCGGTCGCGACCGCGGCCCACTGCGCGGAAGCGGTGTCCACGAAGGACATCCGCGTCGTCGTCGGCCGCGAGGACAAGCGCACGGACGAGGGCAGCACGCTCTCCGTCACGAAAGCCTGGGTGCACCCGGACTTCGAGAAGGCCGAAGAGGGCGACGACATCGCGGTGCTGACCGTGCGCGGCCGCCTGCCGGGCCGCGCGGCGTCGATCGCCCGCGACACCGACGTGTACGCCGCCGGAACGAAGGCCACCGTGCTCGGCTGGGGCCGCGTCGCCGACGGCGGCGACCGCTCCGACTACCTGCGCAGCGCCGTGGTGCCGATGGTGAGCGACTCGACGTGCAAGCAGGCCTACGACTCCTACGACCCGGCGAGCATGGTGTGCGCGGGGTACCAGCAGGGCGGCATCGACGCCTGCAAGGGCGACTCCGGCGGCCCGCTCGTCATCGGGGACACGCTCGTCGGGATCGTGTCCTTCGGCGACGGCTGCGCGAAACCCGGCAAGCCCGGCGTCTACACGCGGGTGACCACGTTCGCCGGCGCGATCGCGCAGCAGACCCGCGGCCGCTGACCGTCCACAGCGGACTTACCCGGCGCCGGCCGACGAGCGCAGTACCTCCAGGAAATCCGCCACCGGCTTCGACCGCTGCGCCTCGGGCAGCGTGACCGCAGTGACGCGCCGGGCGAAGCCGCGGCCGGCCAGCGGACGGTCGGCGAGGTCCTTGCGGTGCGCGGCCAGCGACAGCCGCGGCACGAGGCTCACACCCATGCCCGCGGCCACGAGTCCCTGCAGCGACTGGTAATCCGCCGCGCGGAAGGTGATCTGCGGTTCGAACCCGGCGATGCGGCACATCGTCTCGTACGCCTGCTCGTACGGCGCGCGGTGCGTGCGCGTCACCCACTGCTCGCCGGACAGGTCGGCCAGCGCCACCTCTTCGGCGTCGACGAGCGGGTGGTCCAGCGGCAGCACGACGTGCAGCGGGTCGTCCGGCAGCGCCACGTGGTGCAGCCCGCGGTCCACCGGCTGCGGCGCGAAGTCGTAGCCCCACACCAGGACCACGTGCGCGGCGCCCTCGCGCAGCCGGCTGAACGCGTCGTCGCCGTGGGTGGCCGACAGGCGCAGGCGCACGCCGGGGTGCTGTTCGCGGAACGCCTTCACCACCGGCGGCAGCAGCTCGACACCGGCGGTCGCGAACGCCTCGATCCGCAGCTCCGCCGGCTCGGTGCCGGACGAGCGCACCTCCTGCTCGATCGCCGAGAGCTCGCCGAACAGGCTCTTCGCGTGCGCGGCCAGCACCTCACCCGCCGGGGTCAGCTCGACCCCGCGCGGCAGCCGTTTGAGCAGCGACATGCCGACCTCGCGCTCGATCACCGACATCTGCTGCGAGACCGCCGACTGCGTGAGCTGCAGCCGGTGCGCGGCCGCGGTGAACGAACCCCCTTCGACCACCGCGACGAGGATCCGCAGGCGCCTGACGTCCAGCACCGGCGCCTACTCGCCCGTGACGGCGTACTGCGGTGCCCGCCCGCCGAGGGTCGCGTCCACGAACGCGACGGCCGCCCGCGCGTTCTCGATCCGGAAGGTGAGCAGCACGGTGTCGAACCCGTCGGAGGAGCGCTGCTGCTTCTCGAGCCCGTCGACGATCCGGTCCAGCACCCGCCGCTGCTCGCCGAGCAACGGCGCCGGGTCGGCGCCGCGCCGCTCCAGCAGCGCGAGCTTCACCAGCAGCTCCGAACGCACGTCACGCACGTGCCGGGCCGGGCGGGCGAGCCACTCGCCGACGGCGGCGTGGCCTTCGGGCGTGGCCTGCACGAGCGCGCGCGGCGGGCCGGAGTCGCCGGGCTCGGTGCCCGCGCCGACGACGAACCCGCGGGCCAGCAGCCGATCGACAGCCCGGTAGACGACGGGCTTCGGCAGCCGCCAGACCCGGCCGACCTCGCCGGCCTCCGACGTGAGCCGCACGAGGGCGAAACCGTGCGTCGGGGACTCCGCCACCAGGCAGAGCACGATCCACTCGCTCAGTGACAACCCAGCCGACAACCCAGCCGACAACCCGGCTCCGTCTTCCACGTCCGACACTGTAGCTCGTGAGTAGTCTCGGTGAGACTAGTCGCGGAAGATCGGGCCGGGCCGCCCGTCGCCATCGGGTCCTGCCAGGCCTTTTCAGCCCCGCAGCGTGGCGCGGCCCGCGTACCGGGCCTCGGTGCCGAGCTCCTCCTCGATGCGCAGGAGCTGGTTGTACTTCGCCGTGCGGTCCGAGCGCGACAGCGAACCGGTCTTGATCTGGCCGCAGTTGGTGGCCACGGCGAGGTCGGCGATCGTGGTGTCCTCGGTCTCGCCCGAGCGGTGCGACATGACGGCGGAGTAGCCGGCCTTGTGCGCGGTCTCGACGGCGGCGAGCGTCTCCGTGAGCGTGCCGATCTGGTTGACCTTGATGAGGATCGAGTTCGCGATGCCGCGCTCGATGCCGTCCTTCAGGATCTCGACGTTGGTGCAGAACAGGTCGTCGCCCACGAGCTGCACGCGGTCGCCGATGGTGTCGGTGAGCTGCTTCCAGCCGGTGTAGTCGTCCTGGGCCAGACCGTCCTCGATGGACACGATGGGGAAGCGCCGCGTGAGGTCTTCGAGGTAGGCCACGTGCTCTTCGATGCTGCGCTTGCGGCCTTCGCCGGCGTAGTCGTAGACCTCGCCGGTGTAGAACTCCGACGCGGCCGGGTCGAGCAGCAGCGCGATGTCCTCGCCCGGCGTGTAGCCGGTCTGCTCGATCGCGCGCACCACGAACTCGAGCGCCTCGTCGGCCGAGCCGAGCTGCGGCGCGAAGCCGCCTTCGTCGCCGACGTTGGTGTTGTGCCCGGCCTCGTGCAGCGACTTGCGCAGCGTGTGGAAGACCTCGGAGCCCATGCGCACGGCGTCGGCGAACGTCTCGGCGCCGACCGGGCCGATCATGAACTCCTGGAAGTCGATCGGGTTGTCGGCGTGGGCGCCGCCGTTGATGATGTTCATCATCGGCATCGGCAGCAGGTGCGCGTAGACCCCGCCGACGTAGCGGTAGAGCGGCAGGTGGTTGGCGGCCGCGGCGGCCTTCACCACGGCCAGCGACACGCCGAGCGTCGCGTTGGCGCCGAGACGGGCCTTGTTCGCGGTGCCGTCGAGCGCGATCAGCGCGCGGTCGACGTCGGCCTGCGCCTCGGCCGCCAGGCCGGTCACGGCTTCGGCGATCTCGCCGTTCACCGCGTCGACGGCCTTGCGCACGCCCTTGCCGTGGTAGCGGGACTTGTCGCCGTCACGCAGCTCCACGGCTTCGCGCGTACCCGTGGACGCCCCCGACGGCACGGCCGCGCGCCCGCGCGACCCGTCGGCCAGCTCCACGTCGACCTCGACCGTCGGGTTCCCGCGGCTGTCCAGCACCTCGCGGCCCTTGACCCGGACGATGCGTGTCATGTCACTCCTTGCGAAGGTCTGGCCGGAGCGCGTTCGACGAGAACCGTGGGCACTGCGGCGGCAGCGGCACCACGGTGAGCCGCGAATCACGGGGAGGCTAGCAGAAAGCACTGAATCGATCCTGAACTCCGGGCGACGACTCGAGCGTCGTACCGCTGAGCGGCACAGGATCAGAACTTGGCGGTCTCGCGGACGAACTCGAACAGCTCCGCGTCCCCCGTCACGGTCAGCCCCGCTTCGGCCGCGGATCGCCGGCCGTAGAGCACGAGCGCGAGGTCGGCGGCCGGGCCGTGCACCGTCACGGCGGGCGGCTCGGCCGGCTGCTCGTGCGTCATGGTGAGGCCCTCGGGCGTGCGCGTGAGCAGCCACTCGCCCGCGCCGTCGGTCGCCGACAGGTGCAGCACTTCCCCCGCGCCGGCCAGCTGCCCCACCGGCGAAGCGGGGTTGTACCGGATGCGGTCGGGCAGCAGCTCGACGAACTCGGTGATCGCGTCGGCGGCGAGGTCGGGCTCGACGGTGAACGGCACGCCGAGCGCGGCGGCCGCGTCGGCGCGGTGCACCACCAGCTCGTGGGTCATGCGGCGCAGCCAGAACCCGGCCCGCAGGTCACTGCTCCACGTCCACGTGTCCCGCTCGGCGCCGATCCCGGCGACGGCCGCGACGAGCGTCTCCCCCGCCGAGCGCACCCACTGCGCCGGCTCGGCGGGCACCGCCGCCTCCGGCACCAGCCGCGGCGGCACGAACTCGCCCTTCGCCGTCACGGCGGCGGCCCAGCGCACCGCTTGCCCGACGTGCCCCACAAGTTCACCGAGTGTCCACTCGGGACAGGTGGGAACCGTTACCGCCGGGTCGGCACCGTCGACGAGTGCCGCGAAAGCGTCGCTCTGCGCGAGAACTTCACGGGCGTAGCGGTCGGTCCCCAGGTTCATGGTCCCGATGCAACCACGAACCGCGGCACGATCACCACGGCTTTTGGCGGAGATCCACACGCGGGGCGAGGTCCCGGTCACCGGTACGGCACTCCTCCGACCGGGTTGAGCCAAGGGACGTACGGAGTTCTACTCAGCGTAACCGCGGCTTCTCCTCACCTGCATCGACCGGAACGACTCTCAGGGCGTCAACACCATTCCGCCCTACCCGGGCGAAAAAAAGGAGAGTCCCCGATGTCCCGTCTCCCCCGGCGCACGGCCGCGGCCGTCCTCGGCGTGGCCGCCGCCTTCCTGCTGGCCGCGTGCGGCCAGAGCGCGGCGACGAACACCGGCAACGCAGCCGATGGTGGTGGTCGCAACCCCGACGAACTCACGTTCTCGGCGGTTCCGTCCGAAAACGCGCAGAGCCTCCAGCAGTCCTTCCAGCCGGTGATCAACCTCCTCGAGAAGGAAACCGGCAAGAAGATCAAGTTCCAGCCGGCCACCGACTACGCCGCGGTGATCGAGGCGCAGCGCAGCGGCAAGGTCGACATCGCCAACTACGGCCCGCTCTCCTACGTGCTCGCCAAGAACAGCGGCGTGAAGGCCAGCCCGGTCGCCGCCGGCATCACGACCAAGGGCGAAACGCCCGGCTACAAGTCCTACGGCATCACCAAGGCGGGCTCGCCGATCAAGAGCATCGCCGACTTCAAGGGCAAGAAGATCTGCTTCGTCGACCCGGCGTCGACCTCGGGCTACCTGTACCCGAAGGCGGCGCTGCTGCAGGCCGGCATCGACCCGGTCAAGGACATCACCCCGGTGATGACCGGTGGTCATGACGCGTCCGTGCTCGCCGTCAACAGCGGCCAGTGCGACGCCGGCTTCGCCGAGGACGTCATGGTCGACAAGATCCTGATCGACAAGGGCCAGCTGAAGCAGGGCGACATCAACACCGTCTGGAAGTCCGACATCATCGCCGGCTCGCCGGTCGCGATCGACGACGACCTCTCCGCCGACCTCAAGGCGAAGATCACCGACGTGTTCCAGAACAAGGCCAACGTCGACTACCTCAACGCCAACGGCTTCTGCTCCACCACCTGCAAGGCGGTCGACGACGCCGGCGACTGGGGCTACGCGAAGGTCGACGACGCGTTCTACGCCGGTGTCCGCAAGGTCTGCGCGACCACCAAGGACAAGCAGTGCACCGCGTCGTGACCGACGAACCGGTCATCGTCTTCGACGGCGTCAGCAAGCACTTCGGGCCGGAGGTCCGGGCGCTGGACGAGGTGTCGCTGAAGGTTCACCCCGGTGAGGTCGTGGTGCTGCTCGGGCTTTCGGGCTCGGGCAAGTCCACGCTGCTGCGCCACGTCGACGGGCTGCAGCGGCCCACCGGCGGCTCGGTCACGGTGCTCGGCACCGACGTCGGCCGGGCGCGCGGCGGTGAGCTGCGGCGCCTGCGCCGGCGGATCGGGTTCGTGTTCCAGCAGTTCCACCTCATCGGCAGCCTCACGGTGCTGGAGAACGTGTGCGCGGGTGCCCTCGGGCGCCTGCGCGGCCCCCGGCTGGGCCTGTTCACCTACCCGAAGGCGGTACGGCTCGAAGCGCTGGGCCACCTCGAGCGCGTGGGGCTGCTGGACCGCGCGTTCCAGCGGGCCGACACGCTCTCGGGCGGCCAGCAGCAGCGCGTCGCCGTGGCGCGGGCGCTGATGCAGCGCCCGGAGATCCTGCTCGCCGACGAGCCGGTGGCCTCGCTCGACCCCGAGTCGTCGGCTCAGGTCATGGCCCTGATCCGGGAGATCGGGGCCGAGCAGAAGCTCACGGTGCTCTGCAGCCTGCACCAGGTCGACCTGGCGCTGAGCTGGGGCGACCGCGTGGTCGGGCTGCGCGGCGGCCAGGCGGTGCTCGACACCCCGGTCGCCGGCCTGGACCGCGACGCGGCCATGGGTCTGTACGCCAAGGTGGCCGCGGCCCCGCTGCCCGTGCCCGCGGCCGTCGGATGACCGCCGCGCCGCCGCTGTCCGCCAACCGCGTGGCGCAGCGGACCCTGGCCCGGCCGCGCGCCGGTGGCACGGCGGCGTGGCTCGTCCTCGCCGCGATCGTCGCCGTCGGCGTGTGGGCCGTGGCGGACCTGAAGATCAACGTCGCCACGTTCGTCGACAGCGCCGACAACGCCGTCGACTTTGCGGGCCGGATGTTCCCGCTCGACTTCCCGCCCGTGGGCGAGCTGCTGGAGCTGTGCGGGAAAACGCTGGCGATCGTGGTGTCCGCGACGGTGCTGTCGGTGATCATCAGCGTGCCGCTGGCGATCCTCGCGGCGGTGAACACGACGCCGCACCGCGCGGTGCGCGCCGGGGCCCGCACGCTCATCGTGCTGGCCCGGGCGGTGCCCGACGTGGTGCTCGCCATCGTGTTCTTCCGCATCTTCGGCCTCGGCGCCATGACCGGCGTGCTGGCCATGGGCCTGCACTCGGTCGGCATGGTGGGCAAGCTGTACGCCGACGCGGTCGAGCAGATCGACGAAGGCGCCCGTTCCGCCGTGCGGGCGGGCGGCGCCGGGACGTTCCAGGAGCTCGTGACCGGCGTGCTCCCGCAGGTGCTGCCGGCGTTCGTCGCGACCGCGCTGCACCGGCTCGACATCAACCTGCGGGTCTCGGTGGTGCTCGGGTTCGTCGGCGTCGACGGGCTCGGCTACGCGATCGCCACGGCGTTCCAGCAGCTCGACTACCCGCGCGGGATGGCGCTCGCGCTCGTGGTGCTGCTGCTGTGCGTGGCGGTGGAGCTGCTCTCGGGCGCCATCCGCCGCGCGCTGCTGCGCGGGCAGGACACCCGCAAGACCGTGGCGATCCCTGTGCAGCGGGGGAACCAGGTCAGTCCCGGGTGGACGTTCCGCCGGGTCCGCCAGGCCGCCTACGCGCTGGTGACCGTACTGGCGATCGCGGCGTCCGCGTGGGGTGCCGACCTCGACCCCGCGCAGTTCTTCGGCGCGCTGGGCAACCTCGGGCAGACGGCGGGGTTGTTCTGGCCGCCGGAAACGTCCGGGATCTTCGGGCAGCTGCTCGACGACCTGTGGGTCACCGTGCAGATCGCGCTGGGCGCCACGGTGCTCGGCGCGGTGCTGGCGGTGCCGATCGGGTCGCTGGCCGCGCGCAACGTGGCGCCGGCCGCCTGGGTCGCGCGCACGTTCCGGATGATCCTCGTGCTGATCCGCGGCATCCCGGAGCTGGTGCTGGCGATCGTGTTCGTGGTGATCACCGGCCTCGGCGCGGTGGCAGGCACGCTCGCGCTCGCCGTGGGCGCGATCGGGCTGCTGGGCAAGCTCGTGGCCGACTCGCTGGAAGAGGTCGACCCGGGCGTCGAGCAGGCGATCCGGGCCACCGGGGCCGGGCGGTGGCAGGTGTTCTTCACCGGCACGCTGCCGCAGGCCGCGCCCGCGTTCGTGGCCCACGTGCTCTACCAGCTCGACACGAACATCCGCTCGGCGACGCTGCTGGGCATCGTCGGGGCGGGCGGGATCGGGTTCGACCTGCTCAGCGCTTCCCGGGTGATCGAGTTCGGCGTGGTCACCACCGTGCTGCTGCTGGTGTTCGCCACGGTGCTGCTCGTGGAACTGCTCTCGGTCTGGCTCCGGCACGTCGTGCGCTGAGCCGCGGGCAACAACTGTCGCTGATGTTCACCTTCGGGCGTGCGGGCGTTGGCCACGGCGCAGTTGTCCGGACAAGCCCGGCGAGCACTGTGGGTGACATGACCTCGACGAGGTACCTCGACATCGCCGACCAGCTGGCCGCCGAGCTGGTGGCCTACGCACCCGGGACGCGGGTGGCGAGCGAGCCGGAGCTCGCCACCCGCTTCGGGGTCGGCCGGGCGGCCGCCCGCTCGGCCCTGCAGGAGCTGGAACGGCGGCTGCTCGTGCGCCGCGTGCAGGGCGCCGGCACGTTCGTGAGCCGGCGGATCGACTACGTGATCTCGCACAGCCGGCCGCCCTCCTGGCACGCCACGGTGGCCGCGGCCGGAGCCACGCCCCGGTCTCAGATCAAGGACGTGGAGCGCGTCGAGGCCTGCGAGGCGGCGGCCCGGAAGCTGGAACGGCCGCTGGGCTCGCCCGTGCACCGGGTGATCCGCCACTTCTACATCGACGACCTGCTCGCCTCCTGGACCGAGGAGCTGATCCCGGTCGACGTGGCCCCGAACCTCGACCTCGCGCTGCACAGCGTGGAGTCGGTGGACCTGGTGCTGCGGCAGCTGGGCGGCGTGCAGCCGGTGCGCGCGTGGTTCCGGGCGAGTGTGGACATCCCGCCCGCCGAGGTGCTGCGCGGCCTGCAGATCGAAGCCAGGGTCCCGGTGTGGTGCATCGAAAGCGTCAACCGGGACGCCGAATCCGGCCGGGTCCTCATGACCAGCACCGCGTGGACGCGCATGGACGCCGTCCGCGTCGTGGTGGAGCTGGAAGACCCCGCCTTCCCCCCGAAACGTGAAGGAGAACAGGGTGACTGACCCCTTGGGCCGGGAGGAGCGCTGCGGCCTGCTGGCCGAAGCCGAACCCGGCGAACTGCGGGCGCTCGCCGACGCCTGCCTCGCCGACGGCGCCGACGTGCGCGTGCTGCTCGCACCGGAGGTCGGCACCGTGCAGACACAGGTGCGGGAACCCGTGGCGGGTGAACGGTTCCTGCTCGGCGACGTGCTCGCGTGCCGCGCCGAGGTGGAGCTCGCCGGCCACCGCGGCTGGGCCATGCGCCTCGGCGACGACCGCGCGGCCGTGCTCGCCGCCGCGGTGCTCGACGCCGAGGTCGAGGCCGGCCGGGCCCGTGCGGCCGAAGTGGACGAGCTGTGCCGGGAGGTCGCCCGCCGTCTCGTCGAGCGGGAAGAACGCGAATGGGCCGAGCTGGCCCCGACCGTCGTCGAGTTCGAGGAGCTGACGTGATCGCCATGACGTCCACCGCCATCGCACCCGCCGCGGTCCTGCGCCCCGCGGAGTCGCAGCAGGTGTTCCGCACCGTGCTGGAAGCGCTTTCCCGGCCAGGCGCGCCACAGGAACTTCCGCAGGATCTGGTGCACCGCACGGATCCCGCGGTGCTGCCGGTCCTCGCGCTGGCCGACCTCGGCACCGGCGTCTGCGTGCTCGAAGAAAGCACGAAGTGGGCCGACGCCGTCGCGCTGGCGACGTCCGCGCCGATGCGGCCGCTCGAGCTCGCCCGGCTGGTCGCCGCCGTGCGCCCGGTGACCGCAGATGAGATCACGCGCCTGTGCCGCGGCACCGCCCCGGCCCCGGAGGACGCCGCACTGGCCGCCCTCGCAGTGTCCGATGTGGACGGTGGCGACCGCCGCTGGCGGATCTCCGGACCGGGTGTGCCCGGCGAACTGACTCTGGCCCCGCGCGGCCTGCCCGAGGGCTTCGTCGCCGCGCGCGCCGAAGCCGTGGCCGGCTACCCGGCGGGGATCGACGTGCTGCTGGTGACGGACGACGGCCGCGTCGTCGGCCTGCCGCGCACCACCACGATCATCGAGGAGGACTGATGGGGTACTCGGGAGCCCGGGGCGGGCTCGAAGCCATCCTCGCGGCCGAAGACCTGGTGCGCCGCGCCCGGGACCACGCGCCGGTGGCGTGGGCCGACACCGAGCAGATCGTCGCGCGGTTCCGGCTCGCGGTCGACCGCGTGATGGGCGAGGCCGGCCTGTTCGACGTGGACACCGCCGCCGCGGCGTTCCGCCAGGCCGAAGGCGACCCGCTGGAGGCGTCACACCTGCTGCGCGCCTACCGCTCCACGTTGCCGCGGTTGGCCGTGGGCGAGCCGGTGGACCCGGACGACATGCTGATCCTGCGCCGCATCGTGCCGGCGTTCCGCGAGCCGGACGGCCCGCAGCTGCTGGGCCGCACCACCGACTACACCGGGCGCCTGCTGGAGAAGCCGGCCGGGCAGCCCGGGGCCGACGAGCACGTGGCCGGCACTCCGAAGCCGCGCACCGACGAGCAGCGCCGGCCGCGGCGGTTCCTCGACCTGCTGCGCGAGCTCGACCTCGCCGTGGACCACCGTGGTGAGGCCGAGGACGCCGAGCCGTTCGACCTCACGCGCAAGCCCGCCCGCCCGCCGGCCCCGCGCTCGGCCGCGCTGGCCGCCATGGCGCGCGCGGAGACCGGCGCGCTGGTGTCGCTGTGGTACCGCTCGATCCTCGGCCCCGACGGCAACCTCCACGAAGTCACGCTGGGCGAGGTCCGCCACGGCCGGCTGCCGCTGCGCGTGAAGCACCCGCACACCGGAAACCCCGTGTCCGTCGGGAACTTCCGCGTGACCGAGGCCGAGGCCATCGAGGACCTCAACGGCGCCGAGGAGGACCGCAGCCGCTTCGACGTGGGTTACGGCCTGTGCTTCGGCCACAACGAGCGCAAGGCCATCGCGATGGCGAACCTCGACATCGCCAACCGCCGCTTCGGCAAGTCCGGCCCGCTGGAGCAGCTGCTGCTGCTGACCACCGACGGGCTCGACTCCGGCGGTTTCCTGGAGCACCTCAAGCTCCCGCACTACGTCACGTTCCGCTCGATGGTGGAACGCAAGCGGGCTCTGCAGGCCGCGGCCGCCGCCGGTGAAGGACCGGCGCCCCGGCAGTCCGAGCCTTTCGGAGGAGAATGCTGATGAGCACGACCGAACAACTGCTCACCGATCTGGAAGCCGTCGCCGAACCGGCGGGCATCCTCGACGAGGGCGGCAAGCGCGAGGTCCGCCGCGCCGCGCTCACCGCGGTGTGCGTGCCCGGCTACCAGGTGCCCTTCGGCTCGCGCGAGATGCCGGTGGCCCGTGGCTGGGGCTCGGGTGGCCTGCAGGTGACGCTCGCCGTCGTCGGCACGGCCGACACGGTGAAGGTGATCGACCAGGGTGACGACGCCGGTGTCAACGCCACCAACCTGCGCCGGATGATCGCCGCCACCACGGGCGCGACGGAGACGGCCGACACGCGCGAGGCGACGATCGTCCAAACGCGACACCGCGTGCCCGAGGAGGCGTTGTCGGAGGGCGACGTGCTCGTGTACCAGGTTCCGGTGCCGGAACCCTTGCGAGGCGTCGAGAAGTCCATGGCCGAGTGCGGCCGGATGCACGCCGAGGGCGACTACTCGGCGATGTGGGTGAGCCTGTACGAGGACATCGTCCGCAACGGCATGATCACCCGCACCACCGGCTACCCCGTGCTCGTCGGCGGCCGGTACGTGATGGCCACGACGCCGATCCCGCGCTGGGACGTGCCTCGGCTGCACCAGTCGCCGCACCTGAACCTCTTCGGCGCGGGCCGCGAGAAGCGCATCTACGCCGTGCCGCCCAACACCGACGTGACCCCGCTGACGTTCGACGACGTGCCGTTCGAGGTCGAGTACACGCCCGGCGCGGTGTGCAAGCTGTGCGGCCGCGACGATTCGTTCCTCGTCGCGGCGGGCACCAAGGGCGACTACGCCTGCAGCGACACCGAATGGTGCGCCCGGGTGCGCGCCGGCGACGCCGACGTGAGCGCCCACTACCACCGCGCACCGCTGAGCCTGCTGCCGGATCCGAGGCGACGCGCCCGTGCCGCCGTGACGGCGGAACACCGCGAGATGCCGCGGCGCGAGATCGCCGCGGACGCACCCGAGTGGGCGCTGAAGGTCACCGGCATCGGCAAGGTGCACGGCGCGGGTGGCGCGGGCGCCGTGCCCGGGACCGGCCCGGAGCACGGCACCGCGGTCAGCCCCGCGACGGGCGCGATCGTGGCGGCCTGGGACGTGTCCTTCGACGTCGCGCCGGGCGAGGCGCTGGGCGTGATCGGCGAGTCGGGCTCGGGCAAGTCGACCGTGCTGGCGTGCGTGATCGGCGACGAGCGCGCCACCGCCGGCGAGGTGCGGCTGGCCACTGTGGACGGTGGCCGCACCGACCTGCTGACCCTGCCGGACGCGCAGCGGCGCGGCCTGCGCGTGGACTCGATGGCCGTGGTGCACCAGAACCCGGCCGACGGGCTCGACCTGCGCGTGAGCGCGGGCGGCAACATCGCCGAGCGCCTCACGGCGGCGGGCTGGCGCGGCTACCACGACATCCGCCGCCGCGCGGCCGAGCTGCTCGACCGCGTCGAGGTGCCGCTGTCGCGAATGGACGACCCGGTGGGCACGTTCTCCGGCGGCATGCGCCAGCGCGTGCAGATCGCCAAGGCCCTGGCCACCGAACCGCCGGTGGTGCTGCTCGACGAGCCGACCACCGGGCTCGACGCGTCGGTGGCCGCGGGTGTGCTCGACCTGCTGCGCGGCCTGCTGTCCGAACGCGACATCGCGGCCGTGGTGGTGAGCCACGACTTCTCCGTGATCGACGCGCTCACCGACCGCACGATCGTGATGCAGCTCGGCCGCGTGGTCGAGCGCGGCCTGACCGACCAGCTCTTCCACGACCCCCACCACCCCTACACCCAGCGGCTCGTCGCCGCGGCCCGGAGGTGACCCCCGTGTCCCCCGTCCTGTCCCTGCGCGGCCTGCGCAAGTCGTTCACGCTGCACACGATCGACGGCCGCAAGGTGCACTCGCTGCACGGCGTCGACCTCGACGTGCGTGCCGGCGAGCACGTGGCGCTCGCCGGGCCCAGCGGCGCCGGCAAGTCGTCGCTGCTGCGCTGCGTGAACCGCACCTACCTGCCCGACTCCGGTTCGGTCGGGCTGCGCACCGCCGACGGCACCGAGCTCGAGCTGACGGAGCTGCCCGACCGGGCCATGGCGCGGGTGCGCGGCCGCGAATTCGGGTACGTGTCCCAGTTCCTGGCCGCGCCCCCGCGCACCGGGCCGCTCGAGGTCGTGGCCGCGACGGCCCGGCGCCGGGGTGTGGACCGCGCCGAGGCGCGGGAAGCTGCGGCCGAAGCGCTGAAGCGGCTCAACCTCGACGAGGCGCTGTGGGACGTCGACTGCTCGGTGCTCTCGGGCGGCGAACGCCAGCGCGTGAACCTCGCGGCGGGCACGGTCCGCCCGCCGCGGCTGCTGCTGCTCGACGAGCCGGTGTCGGCGTTGGACCCGGCCAACCGCGAGTCCGCCCTGGAGCTCATCGCCTCGCTCACCGCGCAGGGCGTGGCCGTGCTGGCGGTGTTCCACGACCTCGACGCCATGCGGCGACTGGCTTCCCGCGTCGTGCTGATGAGCGACGGCCGCATCGCTCGCGACGGCGCGCCCGACGAAATCCTGGAGGAAGTGGCATGACGACGCCGGTTTTCGAGTCCAGAATGGACCAATGGACGCTCGGTGCGCCACCGCCGAGCTACGTGCTCGGGCACGTGCGTGCGGTACTGGCAGACCGGGTGCTCGACGACGCACTGGTGGCTGTGCGCGACGGCGTGGTCGCCGCCGTGGAGCCGCACGCGCCCGGCGTCGAGGCCGATGTGGACGGTCAGGGCCTGCTGTGCATCCCCGGTCTCGTCGACGTGCACAGCGACGGCCTGGAGAAGGAGCGGTTGCCGCGGCCCGGCGCCGAGCTGCCGATGGAGTTCGCGCTGCTGTCCTTCGAGGGCAAGCTGCGCGCGGCGGCCGTGACGACCGCGTTCCACGGGGCCGGTTTCGAGCAGAGCCACGGCCGCGGGCTGGCCCGCACCGTCGAGCGTGCGCACGACGTGTGCCACGCGGTGGACGAGCGCTCGGCGAGCCTGGTCGACCACCGGATCCTGTACCGGCTCGACGTCCGCTCCCCCGAAGGCCTGCAGGCGTTGCAAGAGCGGATCGCGGTGGCCCCGGACACCGGCGTCGCGCCGCTCGTGTCGCACGAAGACCACACGCCGGGTCAGGGCCAGTACGCCGACCGCAGCTACTACGAGCGGTACCTCATGGGCGTGCGCGGGCTCTCGCAGCAGGAAGCGGCCGACCACGTGACCAACCTGATCACCGAGCGCGACGGTCGGCTCGGCGTGCGCGAGGACGCCATGGCGTGGCTGGGCGAGCAGGCCCGCGCGGGCCGGATCCGGTTGCTGGGCCACGATCCCGCGTCGGCGAAGGAGATCGGCGAGCTGGTGGACCGCGGCGGGTCCGTCGCCGAGTTCCCGACCACGGTCGAGGCGGCGCAGGAGGCGCGCGACCGCGGGCTGCCCGTGGTGATGGGCGCGCCGAACGTGCTGCGCGGTGGTTCTCACAACGGCAACGCCTCCGGGCGGGACCTCGTGGCGCTGGGCCTGGTCACGGCGCTGGCGTCGGACTACCTGCCTTCAGGGCTGCTCGCGGCGGCGTTCGCGCTCGTCGAAGACGACCTGGTGTCGCTGCCCGAAGCCATCGGGCTCGTCACGAGCGGTCCCGCGGCCGTCGCGGGGCTCGACGACCGCGGCCGGCTCGAACCCGGCCGGCGCGCCGACCTCGCCCTCATCGCGGCGGGCCCGCGGTGGCCGGTCGTCCACACCACCCTGGTGAGTGCCGAATGAGCTTCATCGGCTGGCCCGTGCCCGAGCCCGTGATCCCCGAGGGCACCCACCCCGCGCTCGCCGACGCCACGCGCGCGGCCGTCGCCGCGTTCGCCGCGGCCCGCGCGAAGCACACCCGCGCGGAACTGGCCGAAAAGGTGCAGATCGGCGCCGACGGCACACCGACGATGCGGCTGGACATCCTCGTCGACACCGCCGTCGCCGAGGTCGTGGACAAGCACCGCGTGAACCTGCTGAGCGAAGAGATCGGCGTGATCGACCACGGTTCGTCGGTGACGCTCGTGGTCGACCCGGTCGACGGCACCGCCAACGCGGCCGCCGGCGTGCCGCTCTCGGCGTTCGCCGGGGTCGTGGCCGTGGACGGGGTCGCGACCGAGGCCCTGACCTGCTGGCTCGACACCGGCCGCTGCTGGCACGCCGTCGCCGGGCAGCCCACGCCGTACCGCACCACCGGCCGCCGCGAGCTCGACGGCGCGGCCGTGAGCCTGCTGCGCCCGCACGGTTCCGACGACGACGCGTGGTGGCGGGTGGCCAAGCGCGCCGCGCGCGTGCGGATCCTGTCCACCAGCTGCCTGGAGGCGGCCCTGGTCGCCGAGGGCTCCACCGACGCGTTCGCCGACGCGGGCTCCGACACCCACCGGATCATGGACCTCGCCGCGGCGATGGTCATGGTCCCCGCCGCCGGCGGCGCCGTGCTCGACGTCAACGGCCGTCCGCTGGAGATCGACCCCGATCTGACGCGCCGCTGGTCCGGTGTCGTCGCCGCCACCCGCGAGCTCGCGGAAGAGCTCGCGAGCACCCTGAAGGAGAAGCCGTGACCCTCACCCGAGAAGCGCTGGCCGGGCTCGTCGACGGGCTCGCCGGCCTGCCGTACGGCGGCGAGGCGGTGGACCAGCGCACCCACGCCCTGCAGGCCGGCTGGTTCGCCGCGCAGCACGGCGGGGACGACGAGCTCGTGCTCGCCGCGACGCTGCACGACATCGGCCGCGCCCGCGCCGTCCGCGAGGAGTGGCCGGGCCTGCCGCACGAGCTGTCCGGCGCCGAGTTCGCCCGCCGCCACCTCGGCGAGCGCGCCGCGTGGATCATCGCGCAGCACGTGCCGGCCAAGCGCTACCTCGTCGCCACCGACGCCGAGTACCACGACCACCTCTCCCCCGCGTCCGTCGCGTCGCTCAAGGTCCAGGGCGGCCCGATGACCCCCGAGGAGGTCGCCGAGTTCGCGTCCCACCCGAACGCCGAGGAGGCCGTGCTCGTCCGCCGCTGGGACGACGACGCCAAGGACCCGGACGGCCCGGCTTTGGACACCGAGGACGTGCTCGCCGCGTACGACCGGTTCCTCGCGAGCCGCTGACGCGGTTCGCCGCCTATGCCCGAAAGTTCCGGTGCGCGGGTGTCCTGATTGGACCGTCCGGCCCAGCACGGACACCCGCGCTTCGGACACTTCACGCGGCTGACAGGTCTCGTTCATCGCCGCGTCGGGCGGCACGCCTAGGTTCTGCTGGCCGAAGCCGAGGAGGGTCATGTCCGAGACCAGCAAACACACCGTCAGCCGCAGAGGGGCTCTGGGCCTGCTGGGCGCGGGCGCCGCCGTGCCCCTGCTGGGCACCGGGGTGGCCGCCGCCGCGCCGCAGAGCGCCGCGTTCGTGCCGCAGGTCGGGTCCGGCACCACGCCGGTGCAGGGCCTGCACCTCACGTTCGGCCGCGACCCCGCGCGCCAGATGGTGGTCTCGTGGATCACCGAGGCCTCCGTGCGCAAGCCGCGCGTGCTGTACGGGACGCTCGACGGTGGCTTCGGCGCCGTGGCGCAGGCCGACACGCGCACGTACGTCGACGGCACGTCCGGCCGCACCGTGTGGGTACACCACGCGATGCTCGACCGGCTGCGTCCCGGCACCGAGTACATCTACGCCGCGCAGCACGACGGCGCGACGCCCGACGCGGCCACCTTCCGCACCGCCCCGAGCGGCCGCTCGGCCTTCACGTTCACGAGCTTCGGCGACCAGTCGGCGCCGCAGGTCACCTGGAACGCCGCGGGTGCCGTGGGCCTCGACGCGAACTCCACGCCGGCGACCAAGGACATCGTCACCGGCATCGAGACGGTCGCGCCGCTGTTCCACCTGCTCAACGGCGACCTGTGCTACGCGAACCTCGACGTGGACCGCGTGCGCACGTGGAACAACTTCTTCACCAACAACACCCGCTCCGCGCGCTACCGGCCCTGGATGCCCGCCGCGGGCAACCACGAGATCGAGAAGCTCAACGGCGAGATCGGCCTCGGCGCGTACCAGGCCTACTTCCAGCTGCCCTCCACCGAGACCGACCGTGAGCTGGCCGGCCTCTGGTACGGCTTCACCGTCGGCTCGGTGCGCGTGATCGTGCTGCAGAACGACGACAACGCCCTGCAGGACGGCGGCGACGTCTACATCAACGGCTACTCCGGCGGCCGCCAGCTCGCGTGGCTGAAGAAGGAGCTGGCCGCGGCCCGCGCGTCGCACGACATCGACTGGATCGTCGTCGCGATGCACCAGGTCATGATCAGCACCTCGGACGCCAACGGCGCCGACCTCGGCCTGCGCGAGAAGTACGGGCCGCTGTTCGACCAGTACGGCGTGGACCTGGTGCTGTGCGGCCACGAGCACGACTACGAGCGTTCGCTGGCCGTGCACGGCGTGGTGTCCGGCAGCGAGACGCTCACGCCGAACCCGGTGTCGAGCGCCACCGACAACATCGACGCCTCGCACGGCACCGTGCACATGATCCTCGGCGGCGGCGGGGTCTCCGGCACGACCAACGGCAGCTTCTTCAAGGACGGCACGGGCAAGGTCATCACCGCCGTCTCCGCGAAGGCCGACCCGGGCACGGGCAAGCGCGTGTCGACCTACGTGAAGGAGCAGGCCGTGTGGAGCGCGGTCCGCGACGAGGAGCACCCGTACGGCTTCGCGTCCTTCACCGTCGACCCGGGCCGCCACCGCGGCGACACGACGACCATGCACGTGACCTACTACAACGTGAACAAGCCGCACGGCGAGCTGTCGGTGTTCGAGAAGTTCTCGCTGCACCGCCGCCGTTCCGACGGCTGAGCGGAAATTCCAGGGCGGGGCGCCATCCGGGTGGGCCGGGATGGCGCCCTTTCCGCGTTCACGGCCGGGTCAACCCCTCTTGCCGCGCTTCACCCGGAATGATCATCCGCACCCCTTCCCGGGGCCCGGTCCGGGCCGGGCGCGCGCTACGGTTCCCGGGACCGGTGCCCGGCGAGGACAACCGTCCTCTGTGGACACACCGGCCAGCGAGGAGCGCCCGCCGATGGACCACACCGCGACCCCCTTCCCGCTCGACCCCGCCGCGCGCGACGTGCACGGCGAAGGCGCGCGGCTGCGCGAACGCGGGCCGCTGACGCCGGTCGAGCTGCCGGGCGGCGTGCGGGCGTGGGCGGTCACGAGCCCCGCGGTGTTGAAACAGCTGCTCACCGACCCGCGCGTGTCCAAGGACCCGC
>NZ_JBEYSJ010000041.1:0-80748 GCF_040704195.1 Amycolatopsis sp. NPDC047767 | reverse complement strand
GCCGCGAACACACCGGGCACGTTCGTGTAGGACGTGCGCCCCTGCGTCACCACGTAACCCTCCTCGTCCAGGTCGACCTGGCCGCGCACCAGAGCGCTGCGCGGGTCGTGCCCGATCGCGACGAAGAAACCGGTGACATCCAGCGTCTTCTCGGCGCCGGTCTTGGTGTCGGTGACCTTCAGGCCCTTGACGGTGCCCTCGCCCTCCACCCCGGTGATCTGCGAGTTCAGCTGCCACTTGATCTTGTCGTTCGCCCGGGCCCGCTCCAGCATGATCTTGGACGCGCGGAACTCGTCACGCCGGTGCACGATCGTGACCGACTTGGCGAACTTCGTCAGGAAGGTCGCCTCCTCCATCGCCGAGTCACCACCACCGGCCACGGCAATGTCGTGGTCACGGAAGAAGAAACCGTCACACGTCGCACAGGCCGACACACCACGGCCGAGCAGGTCCTGCTCACCGGGCACGTTCAGGTAGCGCGCCGCAGCGCCCATCGCCAGGATGACCGCGCGCGCGGCATACCGAACGCCGTTCGCGACCACGTACTTCACGTCGCCCGCCAGCTCCAGCGACTCGACGTCCTCCGCCCGCAGCTCAGCGCCGAAACGCTCGGCCTGCTTGCGCATCTCTTCCATCAGGTCCGGGCCCTGGATGCCGTCGCGGAAGCCGGGGAAGTTCTCGACCTCCGTGGTCGTCATCAGCGCACCACCGAACTGCGTGCCCTCGAACACCAACGGTTCGAGCTGCGCGCGAGCCGCGTACACCGCGGCCGTGTAACCGGCGGGACCCGACCCGACGATGATCAGGTTCCTGATTTCCTCGGCAGCCACCCGTGAACCTCCGCTCGTAGTGACCTGTGCACTGGTGTCAACACGATGGTAGGTGGCGGTGTTCCCGACGGTGACGGCCGCTACTCGCCCGTCCCGACCAGCGGTTATTTCTTGCCGACGACCTTGTCGAACAGCTTGTCGGCGTGACCCGGGCCGCAGTCGGCTCCGAAGGCCACCAGGCGGAACTGCGCGAGCTGACCCGTCGTGTAGATGACCAGCACGCCGGGCTTGCCGTCGACGGTCACCGGCCGGATGCCTTCCGGACGCACGTTCGGGTCCAGCCCGGCCGCGCTGACGCACGCGTCGAGGCGCTGCTCGTCTTGGAGCGGACCGAAATCGCGGACGCCCATGGCCCCGCCCAGCAGCGCTTCCGCCCCGCTGCCGTCGCCGCCCACCGACGGTCCTGCCGGAGCCGGCGCCGCCACCCCCGTGGTACCGCTGTCGGTCGACGGGCCGGGCACCGTCACGGCGATCGCGACGATCGCCGCGGCGGCCGCGGTCAGAATCCCCGCGCCCCAGCCGAGCCGCTTGTTCCGCCGCCGCCGTGCTGCCGCGAGGTCCACCACGGGCGCCACGCCGGGCTGCGGCGATGCCGGAACCGGTGCCGACCCGGCTGCCGGAAAGGGGGCGGCCTGCCGGGACGCGGCCTCCGCGGCCAGCGCCTGGTCGATCCGCGCGGCGAACTCGGCCGGCATCGGCGGCGCCGGCTCGTCCGCCAGTGCGGCCAGGTCGGCCGTGGTCGCTTCAAGGGCTTCGATGATCGCACGCGCTTCCGGGTCCGCCTGGACGCGCGGCCACAGCTGCGCCGCCTCGTGTTCGTCCAGCACGCCGGCGTGGAGGTCGGCCAGCACGTCGACAGACCAAGGCGGACCGACGGTCCCGCCGACCCCCCGACTCTCGTCCGTCATCGTGCCTCCCCGTTCCCCGGCGAGCGGTCGGCTCGCCCGGCACTCCGGGACCCGTCCGAAGTGGCGCTCCTGCGTTTGCTTTCGTGAGTTGGGACGTTCGCATTCGCATCCGGGTTCCGCAGGTGCCCCAGAACCTTCGCGAGTTTGCCCCTTCCCCGCGCGCAGCGGCTCTTGACCGTGCCCTCCGCGATGCCGAGCATCTTCGCCGTCTCGGCCACGGAGTAACCCTCGACGTCGACGAGCAGGATCGGCGCGCGCTGCTCCTCCGGCAGCTGCTCCAGCGCCTCGCGTACGAGCAGGCTCGTCTCCTTCTCGGACATCGAGTCGCGCGGCGAGGCCGGCTCGTTGAAGCCGGCCTCGGGCAGTGGAACGGTGGGACGTGCCTGTTTGCGACGGATGCGGTCGAGGCACGCGTTGACGACGATGCGGTGCAGCCACGTGGTCACCTGCGACTCGGCGCGGAAGTTGCCCGCCGCGCGGAAGGCCGAGATAAACGCCTCCTGCAACGCGTCCGCGGCTTCCTCCGGATCACGCAGCGTCCGCAGGGCCACGGCCCACAAACGATCGCGGTGCCGCCGGACGAGTTCGCTGAACGCATGCGGGTCCCCGGCGGCGTGCGCCGCTATGAGGTCCGCGTCCGTGGGAGCTGCAGCCGTCACCCGGCAGAGCCTACTGAGTGGGAGATGTCGATCACCCCGCAGGCAGGAAGCTCACGTCTCCGATCTCGCTGATGAAGCCGCCCTCGCTGTCGTCGCCCAGCTGGGTGATCCACACGACGAAGTACTGGCTCTCCGTCGGTGTCGGGAGGTTGATCGTCGTGTCGGTGCCGTTGAGGTCACCGGTGCCGACCACCTTGGTGTCGTCCAGCTTCGGGTTCTTGCTGTCGGCCGAGCGGATCTCGATCTTCGTGCCGGGGCTGTCGGCCGCGATCTTGACCTGCGCGAGCTTCACCGGGTCGTCGAACTGCACCACGAACCCGACGCCGGGCTTCAGCGCGGGCAGCTGCTGCTGGTACTGGTCGGTGCGCCAGACCGTGCCCGGGTCGCCGTCGATCGTGTTCTTCACCCGGCCGGAGTTGTCGCCCGAGCCCTTGGGGTTGTAGATCGTGGCCGCCTTCGGCTCCACGGGCTGGCCGAGCTTCGGCGCGGCCGGCGACGACGGCGGGGGCGCCGCCGAGTTCGCGGGCGGCGGCGCGGTCGCCGTGGGGGTGGCCGCGACGTTGATCGTCGGGCCGCTCGCCTTGGAGTCGCCCTGGAAGAGGTTGATCAGCATCAACCCGCCCCACGCCAGGATCAGCACGGTGGCGACCACCAGCACGGTCACGCCGAACGCCAGCTTCCGCCGCCGCGCGACGTCCTTGACCGGCTTCTTCGTGGTCCAGATCGTGCCGTCGGCCTCGCTCGTCGCGTTGTCGCCGACGGCCTTGATCAGCTGCGTGCGTTCCTCGGCTTCGGCGGCCTGGTCGAGCACGCGCAGGATGGCCGAGCTCGTGCGGATACCGCCGTTGCCGCCGTCCTCGATCGTGCGCACGGCCAGCGACGACAGCTCGGCCGGCACGGCCGGGACCAGCGTCCGCGGCGGCACGACGTGGCCCTGCGGGGTCAGCGGCGCCGCGGGGATCGCGGGCGGCCCGCCCGGCAGCGCCCAGCGTCCGGTGAGCAGGAGGTAAAGGACAGCGCCGAGGGCCTTCACGTCGTCGCGCAGCGTCGCGTCCGGCAAGGGGCCGGGGAACGCCAGCTTCAACGCGCCGTTGGGGGTCAGGCGCAGCCGCTGGGGGTGGTCCAGACCGAGGACGAGGCCGTTCTGGTGCGCGTGCTCCACCGCTTCGGCGAGCGCCTGCACCATGCGCGCGGCCGCGGCCGGGGCGACGGGCCGCTGCGCGACCAGGTCCACCAGGTCGCTGCCCTTGGTCCACTCCGCGACGACGACGCCGAGAAGTCCCTCGTTCGAGGTCACGCCACTGCCGAGGCTGAGCACGTCGAGCACCCGTGCGACCCCGCCGTGGCCGAACTTCGACGCGTGCGCCGCGCGCTCCAGCGTTCGCCGGGCCAGCCTCGCGGCCTCCGGATCCGCCGGATCACCGACCAGCAGCGTCAGCGCGACATCGCGCTTGAGCTGCCCATCGCGTGCCCGCCACAGGTGCGCGGCGGCTCGTTCGTCCACCCCGAACTGCGCGAGCAGGCGGTACCGGCCGTCGCCGACGACCCGCCCCGGGGCCAGCGAACCGCCCTGGGCACGGATGCCCGCACGGTTGGCCTCCCCTGCCTGTTCGCTCCGTCTCGTGTCCACCGCTTCTCTCCCGCGTCGCGCTCCCGCACCGAGGGTACCCGGATCAGGTCTGGAGGAAGCGTCGTCAGTCGTGAATCAATCGTTACCCGCGCTTGATCAATCGGGTGATCCTGGACGTGGCCGGCCTCAGCTCCTCCACCTTCAGGGCCATGAGCACGCCGAACGAGACGCCGATGCCCACGATCCCCTGCAGGAAGAGCTTGATCCACGCCTGCAAAGTCGGCCCGAGAGAGTCGGGCACGATCAGTCCCGCGACGTACGCGGCGGCCACGCCGAGCACGCACGCCACGACGGTGAAGAGGATCACCCCGATGATGCGCTTGCTGCGCAGGTTGCCGAGCGTGACCCACAGCCAGACCTGGCCGAGCACCGCGCCGACCACGTAGGTGAGCGCGTTGACCATCATCACGCCCAGCACCACGTTCTCGGGCGACAGGACGACGGGGCACAGGTACAGCAGCGGCACCTTGACCAGCGTCATCACGATCATGATCAAGGTCGGCGTGCGCGCGTCCTTCATCGCGTAGAACACGCGCATCTGGAGCATGACCAGCGCGTACGGCAGCAGCGCGAACGACGAGACCGCCAGCGCCTCGCCGAGCCGGGTGGCACCGTCCAGCGAGCCCTTGCCGAAGGTGAACAGCGCGACGCCGATGGACGAGCCGACGATCGTCATCACCGCCGAGATCGGCAGCAGCGTGACCGTGGAGATGCGCGATGCGTACGACAGGTCGCTGATCAGCTTCTTGCTGTCGCCGTCGGCGGCCGCGCGGCTCATGCGCGGCATGATCGCGGTGAGCAGCGAGACGCCGATGACGCCGTAGGGAAGCTGGAACAGCAACCACGCGTTCGTGTAGGCCGTGACACCGCCGGGCGCTCCGTTGGTGAGCACGCGGGTGGTGATCGTGTAGCCGACCTGGCTCACGCCGACGTACCCGATGACCCACAGCGCGAGCCCGCCGAACTCCTTCATCCGCTTGTCGATGCCCCAGCGCCACTTCGGCCGGAAGCCCGAGCGCAGCAGCGGCGGGACGAGGATGATCGCCTGCGCGACGATGCCGCCGGTCACGCCGAGGCCCAGGGTGAGCACCTTCGGGTCGGTGATCGACGGGTGGTCCGTGTCGATCGAGCCGGGCATCACCCACACGACCAGGATCGTGAAGATGACCACCAGGTTGTTGATCACCGGCGCCCACGCGGTCGGACCGAAGATCTGCTTCGCGTTGAGCATCGCCGACAGCAGCGCGAACACGCCGTAGAAGAAGATTTCGGGCAGCAGCAGATAGGCGAACGCCGTGGTCAGGCCGGAGCTGGCCTGACCTGAGGAATCGACGTACAGCGACGTGAAGGCCGGCGCGGCGATCACCGCGATGAGCGTGCCCACCAGCAGCAGGGTCAGCCCCACGGTCAGCAGCCGCTGCGCGTAGGCCGCGCCGTGGTCCGGATCGTCTTGCGAGCGCACCAGAAGCGGCACCACGACACTCGTGAGCACACCGCCGATGAGCAGCTCGAAGATGATGTTCGGCATCGTGTTGGCGACGTTGAACGAGTCGTTGGCGATGCCCGTGCCGATCGCCGCCGCCAGCAGCAGCTTCCACAGGAAGCCGGTGATGCGGGAGATCAGCGACGCGATCGCCATCCGGCCGCTGGCCTTCGCGATCGACGGCGCTTTCGCCGGGGTGGCCGGCTGCTCGCCGGTCGAGCCCGGCTCGGTGGGCCGGACCAGTGGCGCGTCGCCGATCCGCGGCATGACCTGGGTGGCCAGCGCGTCGTACGGGCGCATCGAGTCGGGGTCGGCCACGGGCCAGCGCGAAGCCGCCATGGGGACGCCGGCGGTGCGCGGGATGAAGCGGGTGGCCTCGGGGTCGCGCAGCGCCTCTTCCTGCCACGGCCGGATCGGCGCGCCCGGACGTGGACCGCGGCCGCGGTGCGGCGCGGGGGCCGGGGGCAGCGGCTGAGGTCCGGAGACGGGACCAGCAGCCGGCGCGGGCGGCAACGGTTGAGGCCCGGAAGGCGGACCCGAGGGCTGCGGCAGTGGTCCGGACGGCACCGGTCCGGCAGGCATCGGCCCCGACGGAGGTGGTCCGGACGGCTGCGGAAGCGGCTGCCGCCCCGACGGCGGGGGCGGTAGGGGTTGCCGTCGCGTGGGGGGCGGCGGAGTCGCCTGGGCGCGGGACGCCTGACGCGGCTGCCCTTGCTGCGGCGGGGGTACGCGGCGCTTCGGCCGGTCCGCGCGCTCCTCGGGCGCCGGGCGGCGCTCTTCGGCGGGCACCGGCAGGTGGCGCGTCCGGCCGTTCGCCGGCGGCTGTTGCCGGCGTTCGGAGGGCGCCTGGCCCTGGGGCGGCGGCTGGCGCCGGCCCTCGCGCGCGGCGCGGCGTGGCTGCTCGGTGCGTTCGCCGCGACGAGGAGGCGCGCCGTCGCGCCGAGGACGACTCGCACGCTCGGGTGGTAAGCCCGGCTCTCTGTCCAACGCGCGCCCAATCCTCGGTGCCAGGGTCCCTGCCATTGTGGCAGCGGTCGACCCAGGGTAATCGGGAACGGCCTCCGATACCCGGTCCCCCGAGGACTCAGCGCGATTCGGTCCTGGCGGCCCGGCCTTCCTTGACCCGCCGGTAGATCCGCCGCGACGCCAGGAGGAGCAGGGCGCAACCAGCGACGACGGTGATGATGATCGTGATCGGGCCGTACTCCGTCGAGGTCAGCTCGAAGCGCGCCGTGCTGCCGAGCTGCGTGCCCTGCGGGGTGGTCAAGGACACATCGACGCTGAGGCGGCCGGCGCGCAGAGCCTCGATCTGCAGCAGCTCGTTCTGGCCGCCCTTGGCCGGGATGAACCAGTTCTGCACCTGCTCGGGGCGGATGCCGACCTCGTTCTTCAACGCGATCTGCGCGGTGATGCCCACCGGGAGGCCGTTGCTCACGAACACGGGCAGTGGTGACGAACCGGACGCGAGCGCGATCGTCTGCTTCGGTTGCTCAACGGTCACCTGGTCGCGGATCGCGGCGAGCTCGGCGTCGGCGTTCGCGCCGGCCGTGCTGCCCGACGGCGTGCGGTAGGCCGTGGCCGCGCCGCGGACGAGGGCGTTGCGCACCGGCGCGATGATGTCCTCGGGCGGCACGCGGTGCGTGGTGTCCATCCGCATGGCCGAGAGCAGGCCGGCGGCCTGGCCATCGAGGTCCGTGAGCGCGTCGGCGACGTCGCTGCTGCCCGACGGCGGCTGGTCGTGGGTGCCGGCCGCGAACGAAGCCGTGCCCGAAGCGTTCTGGTCGAGCAGGTCCGCCAGCGGCGCCCCGCCGGCGACGCCGCCCGGGCCGAGGAGCTGGCCCACCTGCTGGAGGAACGCGGTGAGTTCGCCCACCGGCACGTCCCAGCGCCGCGGCGGCGCGACCAGCAGCCGCGTACCCGGCTCGATGCCGGTGCGGCCGAGGCCGGCTTCGAACGCGAGGGCGGCGAGGCCGTTCTGGCTCGCGATCGCGGGCTGCGTCGCGGCGCCGACGGTGGTCGGGGTCTGCGGGTTGGGCACGGAGCTCGTCATGGCGCTCGCGATGACGCTGTTGATCGGCTGGGCGCGCAGGCCACCGGGCAGCGAGACGGGCTCGGTGACGGGTGCGTCGGCCTGCAGTTTCGAGCTGTCGGTGAGCACGGTGTGCACGCCGGCCGCCGACATCGCGGTGAGCGCCTGGTCGTCGGGCGTGCCGTCGGGCCAGAGCACGCCCTGGCGCGGCTGCGTGTGCAGGAGGTCGCGGATCGTCGCCTCGCCGCTGAGCGCCGTGCTCAGCAGGCCGGTGTCGGGCGCGCCGGTGGCGGAGCGGACCTTGCCCAGCGTGGTGAGGTCGGCGTCGGCGAAGGGCAGGGCGATCACGCAGTGGCCGTTGACGAGCGCGCGCAGCTGCACCAGCCAGTCCTGCGCCAGCTGCGAGCCCTTGCCCGGCGCGCCGGCGACGACGTAGCCGCTGGTCATCGCGTTGACAGTGCGAAGCAGGTCGGGGTCGACGGCGAAGCACATCGAGTCGCCGACGTTCGGGTCGGCCTGGGCCGCGCGGGCGGCCGCGACGAGGGAGTGGAGCCGGCCGTTGGGGCTCAGCTCGGCCGCGAGGGTGTCGTCGGTGAGCGTGAGCTGGCCGCCGTAGGGCGACGACAGCACGTGCGGCGAGCTGTCGGTGATGGGCCACAGCACGCTGACGTCGGCGTGCTTGCCCGGCGGCGGCGTCGACTTTCCGGGCGCGGACAGCACCGGCATGAGCAGGCTCACGGCCGCGAGCCGCGCGGGGCCGCCGAACTCCGGCGTGCCGTTGACGTTGACCAGCATCGGGTACACGCCGGGCCGGCCGAACTGTCCGCCGCGCAGGCTGTCGAGCGGCACGCTGACGTCGAGTTTCGCGGTCTGCCCCGGCTCCAGCGACTCGGTGAGCGTGGTGAAGTCGGTGAGCGGGCTGTCCTGGATCGGGTCGCCGGCCAGCACGCCCTTCAGCTCGCGGTCGCCGCTCAGGCGCTCGCCGACCTGCAGCCGCACCTGCGGGCGGGAGATGCGGCGGTCGCCGATGTTGGTCACGGTGCCGGACACGGTCAGCGTCTTCGCGGACGTGGTGATCACGCGCGGGTTGAGCTGGTCGAGGTCGAGCCGCAGGCGCGGGGGCTCGGGGCTGGCAGCGTCCTGGGCCTGCGCGGGCGCGCCGAGGAGGGCGGCCGCTGCGAAGACCAGCAGTGACAGGAAGAAGGCGGCGGGCCGCTTCACTCGGGTGCTCCCTCTCAGGCGCGCTCGTCGTGCGCGAAAAGTTCTTTGGCCTTGCGGACCAGCTTGCGCTCGTCCGCGTAGGCCAGCGTCGTCTCCAGCTCGGCCAGCGGCACCCACGCGACCTCGGTGACCTCGACGTCCTCGTCGGAGAGCTCACCACCCGTCGACTCGAGCAGGAAGTGGTGCACGGTCTTGTGCACGCGGCGTCGTTCGGCCACGAACCAGTAGTCGATGGTGCCCAGCGGGCGCAGGACCTGCGCGGAGATGCCCGTCTCCTCCTTCACCTCGCGCACCGCGGTCTGCTCCACCGTCTCACCGTCCTCGATGTGGCCCTTCGGCAACGACCAGAGCAGTCTGCCGTGCCGGTCGAGGCGGCCGATCAGCACCGCGTGTTCCCGCCCGGCGTCGACGACCAGTCCGCCGGCCGACGTCTCGTCGACCGTGGTCAGGCGCCTGCCTCGCTGCCGCCTGCGCCGTCGGCGCGGCTTCGGCGCTCCGGCGCGGCCGGCAGATCCAGGCATGCTGCGATGCTAGAGCAAACGGTTGCCCAGGTACGCTGGCTCTCCGTGTCCGTGTCCGACGGCGTCCGTAGTAGTGGACGCCACTTCCCGTTGTCAGCTAATGGTGGGATGAAGTGAACAACCTGGTCGCCCAGCAGAACGCGGTGACGGAACTGATGCGAGTGTCCCCTCTGGCCGACGAGCTGGCGGAGCGGTTCGCGCGAGCCGGCCACAGTCTCTACCTCGTCGGTGGCAGCGTCCGCGACGCGCTGCTCGGCCGGCTGTCCAGCGACCTCGATTTCACCACCGACGCGAGGCCGGATCGCGTGCTGCAGATCGTGAGCGACTGGGGCGACGCCGTGTGGGACGTCGGCATCGCGTTCGGCACGGTCGGGGTCACCAAGAAGGGCACCACGCTCGAGATCACCACGTTCCGCGCCGACAGCTACGACCGCGTCGGGCGCAACCCCGAGGTCACCTTCGGCGACACCATCGAGGGCGACCTGCTGCGCCGCGACTTCACGGTCAACGCGATGGCGATCGACCTGGTCACGAAGACGTTCATCGATCCCCACGACGGCATGGACGCGCTGCGGCTGAAGGTGCTCGACACCCCGGCGACGCCGCAGGAGTCGTTCGCCGACGACCCGCTGCGTATGCTGCGCGCCGCCCGCTTCTCCGCGCAGCTCGGTTTCACCGCCGCGCCGCGCGTGGTCGAGGCGATGACGTCGATGGCGAGCGAGATCGAACGGATCACGGCCGAACGCGTGCAGGCGGAGCTGTCGAAGCTCATGCTCGCCGACGACCCGCGGCCGGGCCTGGAGCTGCTCGTCGACACGGGGCTGGCCGATCACGTGCTGCCCGAGCTGCCGGGCATGCGCCTGGCGATCGACGAGCACCACCAGCACAAGGACGTCTACCAGCACTCGCTGACCGTGCTGGCGCAGGCGATCGCGCTGGAGACCACGCACGAGCCGGCGTCGGAGCCCGACCTGGTGCTGCGGCTGGCCGCGCTGCTGCACGACGTCGGCAAGCCGGAGACGCGCGAGTTCCTGCCCGGCGGCGGCGTGAGCTTCCACCACCACGAGGTCGTGGGCGCGCGGATGGCGCGCAAGCGTTTGCGGGCGCTCAAGTTCTCCAAAGAGATCGTGGAGCAGGTCTCGCAGCTCGTGTTCCTCCACCTGCGCTTTCACGGCTACGCCAACGGCGAGTGGACCGATTCGGCCGTGCGCCGCTACGTCACCGACGCCGGCGACCTGCTGACGCGGCTGCACAAGCTCGTGCGCGCCGACTCGACCACGCGCAACCGCAAGAAGGCGGCCGCGCTGCAGGCCACGTACGACGATCTCGAGCGGCGCATCGCGACGTTGAAGGAGCAGGAGGACCTCAATCGGGTCCGCCCCGACCTCGACGGCAACGAGATCATGCGGCTGCTCGGCCTCAAGCCGGGTCCGCAGGTCGGCAAGGCGTGGAAGTTCCTCAAGGAGCTGCGGCTGGACCGCGGTCCGCTGGACCACGACGAGGCCGTGGCCGAGCTCAAGAAGTGGGCCGAGTCGGAGGGCATCGCGCCCGCGGAGTGATCTCGCGCTGCGGGCACGGGTGATCACCCTGGGGTGCCCCGGGGTCGTGGTGGGGGCGTTCGAGCGAACACGAGTCGAATTCGTGATCGCGAATCCGCCAAGATCCCCCTTTGGCCTCTGGAACGCGGCCCGGCGAGCGGGAATACTCGCTGCCCCGGGCGCTGCCGGAGGGAGCGCGCCCCGAACCGGGGAGATCGATGACGGCGCAGGCAACTGAGGACCAGGACGGCCGGCCGCCCCGCACGTCGAGCTTCCTCGTCACCCTGTTGAAGCGCGGCACGCCCGCGCTCGCGACGGCGACGACCGGGCTCACCGACGAGATCGCCGACCCGACGCCGCTGCGGGCGTTCAAGCGGATCTCGCGCATGGCGGGCGCGGTCGACGCCAGGTACAACGACGGGCTGCTGCTGCGGGCCGCTCGTTACGTGGTGCTGGTGCCGCTGGCCTACCGGATCGTCGCGGTGCCGGGCGCGTTCGGGGCGTTCGTGTCGGCGCACGGTTCGACCGGTGTGGTGCCCGTGGCGCTGGTGGCGTTGTGCTCGATGGCGATGAGCGCGTTCGGGATCTTCTGGATGCTGCGCAAGTCGCCGTTCCGGCCCGACCTCGCGGCGCGGCTGCTGGTGGCCGACCTGATCATCACGGTGGGGTTCCAGCTGGTCATCGGCCTGGCCGAGCCGACATCGGTGTTCCACGACGCGCTCGGCGTGGCCGACAAGCACCTGCTCGGCGACATCGCGCTGCTGACGCTGGCGATCGGCATCCCGTCGGGGCTGGCGCTGGCGGCGCTGAGCCTGCCCGCGCGGCTGCTGTCCGATTTCCTCAACAGCGGCTCGGCGAACTTCGCGCAGGCCTGGTCGCTGTACCCGACGATGTTCGGGGTTCTGTTCACCGGCACCGGCGCCCTGATCCTGCTGGGCCTCGGTACGCGGCTCGCGCTGGCGTACGGCATCCGCAACGGCCGGCTCGCCGAACGCGCGCAGCAGCACCGGATGCTGCACGACACCGTGCTGCAGACGCTGGAGGCCATCTCGCTCGGCGGCACCGGCGAGTCGGCCGACCGGCTCGTGGAGGTGCAGCGGCTGGCCCGTGCACAGGCGATGGAGCTGCGGCAGACGATCGAGACCGCCGCCGCACAGCGCGAGGAAGAGGCTTCGCGTCCCCTGGGCGAGAAGCTCGCGGCGCTGGCGGCCGAAATGGCCCGCGACGGCCTGCGCGCGCAGCTCGTGATCGCGGAGCTCGACGAGGACACGCTGTCGGAGGTGCGTCAGATCGCGCTTCGCGACGCCGTGCGCGAGTCGTTGCGCAACACGATGAAGCACTCCGGCACGGACAAGGTCGTGGTGCGCGTGGAGGAACGCGACGGCGGAATCGCGGTGATCACGCGCGACCACGGGCAGGGCTTCAGTCCTGACACGCGGCCCGCGGGGTTCGGCATCAGCCAGTCGATCAACGCGCGCCTCGGCGAGGTCGGCGGCACGGCCCTGGTGGAGTCGACACCGGGCAGCGGCACGCGGGTCACGTTGTGGGTGCCGTTCTGATCTTTTCGACGTGCGGTGCGTCGTGAGGTTGCGCTTCTGAGGGTGATCACACGTCGACGCATCGCAGCAGGGGCGCTGCGCATCTTTACCGGTGAGAGATCAAGTTGGTCAATCGATCACCGAATGTGAAGGAGATGCCATGAAGACCACGCTCAAGACCCTCGCCTCGGTCGCCCTCGCCAGTGGGGTCGCTGCGGGCGCTCTGCTGCTCACCGGTGGCGCGGCCAGCGCGATGCCGTCGGACACGCCCTGCACCGCGAGCGACGTCCGGGCGTCCGTCACCCCGGACCCGACGGGCGCCGCGGGCCAGGAAGCTTTCGTCATCCACTACACGGCCGCAGGCCGGACCACCAACTGCCGCCTCGAAGGCACCCCCACCGCGGTGACCTTCACGAAGGGCAGCGGCCACAGCGAAAGCGACGGTAGCAACACCACCGTGACGCCCGACAGCACCGATCCCGGCCAGCCGGTCAACCTCCAGGCCGGCCACCCGGCGGAATCCCGCATCCTCCAGGCATCCGCGGCTCCCGCCACCTTCCAGCCGAGCGTGGTGAACCTGAGCCTGCCCACCGGCCCCAACGGCGACACCGTGACCGTTGCCTGGCCCGCCAACGCCCCGCTGAAGGGCACGACGGCGGAGGTCACGGCGGTCAGCGCCAGCTGAGGCCGCCGGTGAGGGGTGGGTGGTAGGCGCACGTTCCACGTGGAACTTCGCCTGCCTCCCCAGAGACAAACCCCCGCCCTCCTCCGGGGGGCTGCCCTGTTCCAGTTTACCGAGGTCAGGGGCCCGCAAACGGAGATCGGGGAATCTGTGGACAACTCAGGCTGGACGGGGCTGGCTGTGGACAACTCAGGATCGCCCGACGGTTCAAACCTGAGATAGTGCCCCAGCCTCCACGTGCTGCGCGATCGGTCGCGGCAGTAGGTAAGCCGTCCCGCCGCCCGGGTGCGGGCCCCACGGCGCGGTGATGCCGGTGAGCACTCGAAGCGTCCGCTGCACCCGGTACTCGTGCCGCTCGCGTTCGCGTTCCGGCGACAGCGACGTCTCGGCGAAGCGCGTGCCGGAGGCGTGGACGAGGTTGCCGGCGTCGTTGCCGAAGCGCAGGACCGTCGTGCCGGCCGGAAGGACGACGACGCGTTTGCCGCGGAAGAAGCTCAGCGGTGGTTCGCCGCGCAGCGGCAGGATCGGCCAGTCGACGGGCTGGTCGGACTCGTCGGCCGCACGCGGCGGCAGCATGAGCAGCGTGCCGAGGAGGAAACGGGCGGCGTCGGCCAAGTTGGCGAAAGCCACGGGCGCGACGGCCGGCGGACGGGAGACCTCCCAGCCGTTCTCGGCGCGGCGCAGCGTCCACACGTCGGCGACCGGCACCTCGTTGGCGCCGATCCGGTACGCGCTCGCGGGCACGCCGTGTTCGGCCAGACGCTGGTGCAGCAGGGTCAGCGTCTCGGCGGCGTGCAGGTCGAGGCCGAGGTCGTCGCCGCGGACGGCACGGGCGAGACGGCCGTCGTCGGGGAGCTCGGTTTCCGAACGCGTCGGGCGAGGGGCGCCGAGGATTTCGGCCTCGGCCGTCGCGCGGACGAGCTCGCGCACCAGCGGCGGCCGGAACCCCGCGACCCGGATGTGGTCGACCAGCTCGGGCTCGGGCGGCACGCCGTACTTGCGCAGGTAGTGCGGCACGGCCGCGGGCCACACCCAGGTGCCGTCGGTGTGGAAGGCGTGCGGCACGTCGGGCGGCGCGCCCGGGGCGAAGATGTCGTGCTGCGGCTGCGGTCGGTGCAGCACCAGCGGCGCGCGGAACAGGTAGTCGAGCACGCCGCGCAGCTGGTCCGGCGGCACCGGCGGCCGGTTGACGACCGGGCGCTCGTTCTCGTTGTGCGCGTCGACCACACGGGCGTGGCGGAAGGTGACGTCGAGGGTCTGGCGGGCCTTCGCGGCCAGCCAGTCGGGCAGGTCCTTGGGCGGGCGCGGGTACTGCGCGAGCTCCACGGCGTACGACTCGGGCGCGGGCCGGCCGCCGTCGTTCGGGGGGACGCGCCAGGCGGGCTCGTGCTCGGAGTCGAAGTCGAAGTCGAACTGCGCCTCGGTGTCGAGCGTGAACGTGCCCTGGAACCACGTGCCGGCGTCGGGCGCGTACATCGCCGCGCGCAGTCGGGCGAACAGTGCGCTCAGCTTCGGCGGCGCGGGCAGCGACACGGACACGGGACCGTTCTCGTCGCCGACCGCGCGGACCTCCAGCTCCGCGTAGTCCCCGACCTGCCGGAACTGCGCGGCGACGCGCGTCCAGCCGCCCGGCACGGCGCGCAGGGTGCGGCCGATCGCGCGCAGCAGGGTGCCGTGGTCGGCGTCGAGCTCCGGGCGCGGTTCCCCCTGGTCACGGCGCAGCTGCCACAGGCCGGTGACGCGCTTGGCCTCGGCCGTCGTCGAGAAGTCGGTGAGGCCGAGCTGCGCGGCGCGCGCCGGGTCGTGCTGCGTCCAGCGCAGCGTCAGCTCCTTGCCGTCCCCGGGCGCGACTTCGAACAGCTCGTCGTCGTACTCGCAGTATGTGCGCAACGTGAACGTCGCCGGCACCTCGGTGGCCAGCACCACGCGCGCCGGGCGGCCCTCGTGCTCGCGGTCGAACCCGTCGGGCGCCTCTTCGTCCGGCAGCACGGACAGCAGCAGCGTGCCGTCGGTGGTCGAGCGTTCGGCCGCGAACGTGCGGTCGTCCAGCGTCGCGTACAGGCCGTCCGGACGGTCTCCCGCCTCTACCCGGTAGCGCACGTCAGGTTCCTCCCCAATTCCCCCGGTGACCGGGAAAGAACTTAGTCGACCGGGTAACGCGTGAACCAACCCTCGTCACTCGGTGAGTCGGGGCCGAACTCGGCGAGCGCGTCGTCCGCCAGCCTGGTGATCACGTCGCGCAGTTCGAGCCGCTCCAGCCAGCCGGCGCGCAGCGCCGCTTCGCCGTACATCGCCCCGACGAGGTTGCCGCAGACCGAACCCGTGGAATCGCTGTCGCCGCTGTGGTTCACGGCCGCGAGCAGCGCGGAGTCCGGATCTTCGGTGGTCAGGGCGACATACACGGACATCGACAGCGCCGTCTCGCCGACGTTGCCCGCACCCAGCTCGGCCAGCCGCTCCGGAGTCGGCGGGCCGGACATCGCGAGGGCCTGTGCCAACGCGGCTTCCTGCTCCTCGTGACCCGGGTGGCGGACCAGCTCGGCTCTGGACACGGCGACGGCGTCGAGCAGCGGCGAACCCGCAAGCAACTGCTGCACGATCACCGCGAAGGCGCCGGCCGACAAATACCCGCTCGGGTGACCGTGGGTCAGTGCCGCGAACTCGGCCGCGAGGCGGAACACCTCGGCCGGGTCCGCGGACCACAGCGCGACGGGCGCCACGCGCATCACGCCGCCGCAGCCCTTCGAGTTGTTCACCGGCCGCGAGACGCTGCCGCGCACGCCCGAGCGTCCGTACGCCTCCAGCTCGCCGAAGCACGTCAGGCCCGGTGCGCGGCGGCTGAACAGCGCGGCGTGCGTGATGAGCTCGCCGTCGGGCGCCGCCAGCGCCGAGTGCGGGCCGCGCGCCCGCTCCCACGGCACGCCCTGCGTGTGCAGCCAGCGCTGGTAGGCCAGCTGCACGGACTGCACGACGTCGGAGCTACCCGTCCGCCGTTGCTGTGCGTGGGCGCGGATGAGCGCTTCGAGGGTGAAGAGCGTCATCTGCGTGTCGTCGGTGAAGCGCCCTTCGCCGCCGTACGCGGGGATGAAGTCGGTGATGCCGGCGGGCCCGGTGAGCTCGCGGATCCGCTCGATCGAATCGAACTCCGTCTTCGCGCCGAGCGCGTCGCCGATGGCGCCCGCGAGCAGGCAGCCCCTCAGCCGCTGTGCCTCCATGACCCCATCTTTTCGAAGCCCCGCGGCGTCAGTGCCGCGGGTAGCGCTGCACCCACTCTTCGCCCAGGAAACTCAGCGCGGAGCGGCGATCGAAGTGCCACAACGCGTCCGTGACGACCTGTTCGATGAGGTGCCGCAGCTCGAGCTGCTCGACCCACTTCTGCGGCAGCCCGGGCACGCCGACGCGGGCGCCGAGCAGCGCACCGGTGATCGCCCCGGTCAACGCGCTGCGCCCGGAGTGGTTCACCGCGCGCAGCAGGGCCTGCTCGGGGTAGTTCTCGAACCCGGACAACGCGGCGAACGCGCGGCCGAGCACCGAAAGCGTGCCCTGGCCGTCGCCGATCAGCTCGGGCATCCGCAGGTCCGGCAGCCCGTGCTCGCCGAAGAACGGCACCGACTCGGCGACCATCGCCTTCACCGGTGCCCACTCGGGACCGCTGACGAACGTGGTGTTGTGCTCGGTCAGGATCTCGCGCGAGAGGTTCCACACGGGGTAGCTGAACGCGTCCTTCGTCAGCACCGGCTCGAAGAGCCAGGCCAGGTACGTCGCCACCGACAGGTCGTCCTCGTGCGAGTGCGTCACGCCGACGAGGTCGCGCACGGCCTGCCGCACGCCGCCGCTGAAGCCCGTTCCGGGGCCGGCCGCGATGAGCGTGGCGGGCAGTGCGGCGATCAGCGACGTCGGCCCGGTCAGCGGCACTGCCTGCGGAGATCCGGTGACCAGCGCGTGGTAGGCGTTGAGCTCGGCGTCGTCCGCGGTGCGGCGGACGTGGAGGTCGGGCACCTTCACGAGCCAGCCGTCGGCGTCGTCGTACGGCGCGCCCTGCGTGTGCAGCCAGCGCATCAACGCGCCGCGCACCACGGACGGGAACTGCTGCTCGACGTCACGCGACTCCGGCTGCTCGCGGTGCGGGCTGCGGATCACGGCCTCGGTGTAGAACAGCAGCCGCTGCGTCAGCGAGCCGATGCGGCCCGCCTGGTCGAACGCGACCGGCAGGTCGGCCACACCCTCGGACCCGAACTGCGTGACGATCTCGTCGAGCCGCATCCGGTCCACGGCCATGCCGAGCGCTTCGCCGAGTGCGAAACCCACGTACGCGCCCGCCACGCGCTGCCAGCCGTAGCGGAAGTTCTCGAGGTCGCGGTCGGGGTACTTGCCGAACGTGTCCAGGCGCGGGATCACGCGGCCGAGGTTGTCCCAGCCCGGCACGAGACCGTTGGCGCGCCAGTCGTTCGGCTTGCTGCGCACCGGCTCCGCCATCGCGAGGCGATTGAGCCACGACTGGCCCAGCACCGTGCGCTGGCACTCCTCGGCGGTGAGCTCGAAGCCGTGGCGGCGCGCGTTTTCCGCGGCCACCAGCGGAACGGCCACCGGCTCGGACAGGCCCATGCGCGCGGCGGTGTCGCGGGTGAGCCGTTCGAGGTCCTCTTCGGCCTCGGGGCCGCGTCCGTGCCGGTCGATGCGGGGCTCGTGGCGCGGGAAACGTTTGGCGATGGCGGTGAGGTCCTCGCCGGAGACGTCCTCGAACGTCGCCGGGCCGCCGTTGATCACGAGGTTCGGCGGGTGCTCGAACTCGGCCAGCGTGGCGAGGTCCACGCGCCACCAGGAGTGCTCGCGCGGCGGGAAGTGGCGCGTCGCGCTGAACACGCGCAGCTCGTTGCGCTCTTCGGAGAAGTAGAAGCGGTCCGTGGCGCCGGTCTTCGGGTCGAGCGGCACGAAGACGTCGCAGCGCAGCAGGCCGATCAGCAGCTGCTCGCGCGTGAGCCAGCCGACGCTGGCGAACGCGAGCAGCGTCTCCAGCGTGTTCTCCGGCTTCGGGTAACCACGGCGGATCGGGCCGGCCTTGTACTCGGGGTTCTCGCGCTCGTCGCCGGTCTGGTGACCCTCGTTGTCGACCTTCACCCAGCCGGCCACCGCCTGCAGCGGCACGCCGAGCTCGCCGAACCCGGCCTTGACGTACTCGGGGTCCACGACTTCGCGCCAGCTCTCCTGGCCGGGGAACGCCACGGGGATGCTCAGTCCTCCTGGGTTCGGGGGTGCCTGGCGCAGCTCTCCGTCGGGCTCGCGCACGACCACCGACGGCGGGGGGAACAGTTCCTTGTCCGGGCGCCCGTCGTCAAGGAAAGCGGTGGTGTTGTACGGGATCGACCAGCCTTCGGGGATGCGCAGCACGCGGTCGTGGTCGACCCGCAGCCCACCGGGACCGGCGATCTGGGGACCGTGCACAGCGCGTAGCCAGTTCACGACCTTCTCCATCGCTTCCGCCGCTTCCACCTACTCGATCCTCTCCAGGCTTCCGTCGGACTCGTGCTCCGCGATCGGCTTGGGCAACACGTACGCCACTGCTCCGCCCGGCAGGTTCGCCCAGGGCACCGTGACTCCGGTGACCACGTAGAGTGACCGTCGTAGGCGGTAGGTGTGCGCCACTCGTTCCCGTTCGAGTGGCAGTGACGTCGTGGCGAACCGTACCTCGCCGTGGTGGACCAGGTTGCCCGGTTCCTCCCCGAAGCGCAGGACGACCGTACCTTCGGGCAGCCGGGTGAGTCTCTTGTTGCGCAGCAGGGTGAGGGGCGGGTCACCCGCGGACGGTTGGATGGGCCAGTCGTCCACTTCCTTCGCCGTCTCGAGCGGGGTCTCGCGACCGCCCGTCCGCCGGGCCGGGTGTAGCAGGAGTGCGCCGAGCAGCTGCTGGGCCGCGTCGCCGAGGTGCTCGAAGGTCTGGCTTTCGCCGGCCGACGAGGTGACGGTCCAGCCGTCGTCGCCCCTGGTCAGGCACCACTTCCCGGCCTCGGCAGCGCCGATCCGGTAGGCCTGCGGCCACACGCCGAACGACCCGAGCCGCTGCACGAGGACCACCAGCAGCTGGTCGTCGGTCAGGTCCGGATCGGGGCTGGTCTCCAGCTCGGCGGCGACGTCGCCGGCGGTGCGCTGTCCGTCCTCGGCTCCAGGCCGCGGCCGCGGGCGGCCGAGCAGGTCGGCCTCCGCCGTGCGGCGCACGAGGTGCTCGACGTACGGCGGCTGGAACCCCAGCTCACGGATGTGCGCGACGAGCTCCGGCTCCGGCGCGATGCCGTGGCGGCGCAGCTGGTGGGGCACGGTCTCGGGCCACAGCCACGTGCCGTCGGTGCGGTGCGCGTCGCCGACCAGCGCTTCGCGTTCCAGGTACTGCAGCACGAGCGGCAGCTCGTCGTCGGCCAGCGGCTCGCGCTCCTCCCCCACCTCGGCGGGGCGGGCGCGGCGGAACTCGACGCCGAGCGCCTGGCCGATGCGCAGCCGCCACCAGTCGGGGATGTGCTCGTCCTCGCGGGGGAACGTCTCGAGCTCGTCGCGGTAGGCGCCGGCGTCGGGCGGGGTCGTCCACTGGGGTTCGCCGTCGACGAAGAAGTCGAAGTCGAACGTGCCGTCGGGCGCGAGCACGAACCGTGCCTGCAGCCAGGTGCCACGGCCCTGTCGGTACATGCCGGCGCGTAGCTCGTGGAACATCCCGACCAGCTCGGGGCCGGCCTCGGTGTTGCGCGGCTGGACCTCGGTGTGGTCGCCGACCTGCGCGAAGCCGATGCCGGCGGGGGCGCCCTCGTCGGGCTGGTGGGCACGGATCAGGCGCCCGATCTCGACGAGCCGGCCGTGTTGGTCGGCGTCGGAAAGTGGTGGTTCCACAGGTCTCAGCACATCCGGGGTGCGCGGCGTTAGTAGCCGCGGCGCCGGTGCTGCGGCACGGCGCTTCGCGGGGGCAGCGGTCCTTGCGGCTTCACAGCGCCCTGCGTGGCCGGGCTCTGCGTGTTGGGGCTCTGCGGCGCCGGTGCCGTACGCGGGCGCACGCGGCGCGGCGTCGGGCGAGGGGACGGCATCTGGTGCGACGCGGCGTCGGTGAGCGGGGCCTCGGCGAGCTGCTGCACCAGGGCCTGGACGGTGAACGCGAGCTGGGCGGGCGTGGTGCGCTGGAAGGTGTCCGGAGCGAACTCCAGACGGCCCAGCGTGCCGCCGCTGCCGACGGTGGCCCGGACCAGCCCGTCGGGAGACGTCAGCACTGCAGGAGCGGCTTCCAGGGCGCGGTCGTCCCCTGCGGTACTCACGGTGGCCCCCCGTGTCGGTTGCACTCGCCGGGGTTCACCCGGCCGGGTCACGCGTCACTCTAATGCCAACGCGACGATCACTGACCCCGTTCGGTCCAACGGTTTGCGGCAGCGAATCAGTTCGGCCGGTCCGGCACCGCGCGGCGGCGCGCCACGAGGTAGCCGGCGCCGCCGAGGAAGTAGCAGATCGTGGCCGCGATCATCAGCCCCGGCGAGTACCCGTTGTCCGGGATGAAGACCGCGCCGATGGCCACGGCGGCCACCTGGGTGATGTTGAACAGCGTGTCGTACAGGGCGAACACGCGGCCGCGGGCCTCGTCGGCGACGTCGAGCTGGATCGACGAATCGACACACAGCTTGAGCACCTGCCCCGCGCCCGTGATCAGGAACGACGCCAGCAACGCCAGCGGCAGCACGATCGGCAGCCCGAGCGCCGACTGGGCGACGGCGGCCACCAGCAGCGCACCGAGGATCGAGCGCAGCCGGCCGAAGCCGCGGATCAGCCGCGCGGTGAGCAAACCGGCGACGAGGATGCCGGCGCCGGCGAGCGCGGCCATCTGGCCGAGCCCGGGCAGGCCGGCGCGGAAGACCCCGTCGTCGGTGAAGTAGTTGCGCATCAGCAGCACGGTGACCAGCAACGAGATGCCGTAGGCCGCGCGGTGGGCGAACAGCGCGATGAAGCCGGCCGTCACGCTCGGCGCGCGCCAGGCGTGGCGGGCGCCGTCGGCGAGACCGCGGGCGACGGCGACGAACGGGTTCGGCGGCTCGTCGACGACCGTCGGCCCGAGCACCCCGCGTGTGAACCGCCGGGCGATCAGCGCCGAGAGCAGCGCACCCAACGCGGCGAACGCCGTGGTCTCGGCCGAGCCGAGGTTGTCCGCGCCGAAGACCGCGCGCAGCAGGATGGCGCACCCGCCGCCGACCACCGCCAGCGCCGACCCGAGTGTGGTCGCGAAGGCGTTGGCGGACACGACGCTCGACGCCGGGACCACGTGCGGCAGCGAAGCCGACAGACCGGAGCCGATGAAGCGCGACAAGCCTTCGGCCAGCAGCGCGAGGGAGAACAGCCCTGGTCCACCGAGGCCCGTGCCCACGGCGGCGGCCGAGGCGAGGATGGCGACCACCCGCAGCAGGTTCGCGAACACGAGCACGCGCCGGCGGTCCCACCGGTCGAGCAGCGCGCCCGCGAACGGTCCCACCACGGAGTACGGCAGCAGCAGCACCGCGAAGCCTTCGGCGATGGCCAGCGGGTCGGCGGCGCGTTCGGGGTTGAACAGCACGGCGCCCGCGAGGCCCGCCCGGTACACACCGTCGCCCCACTGCGCGGCGAACCGGGTGTAGAGCAGCCTGCGGAACTCGCGATCACGGACCAGGAGCTTCGGCCCGATCCGCTCCGTTGTCGCGCTGATCGTCACGGGGGCCAGCGTAGCTACGGGCCGAACGGCCCAGAAGGTCCTAATGAGCGCACTTCGCCCAGTGAAGCGCGGGCATTTTTACTGAGCTGTGACGCCCCTGGCGGACTGCTGAGCGGCGTGAAAGCGTTTTACCCAGAAGACTGACGTCTCCGAGAAAGGGGTGTGGCCATGACCGGCGCCGCGTCGCGGCTGGTGGGTGCCGCCGAGAAGCTGCTCGGAGCTGAGCTCCCGCTGCAGATCCGAGCGTGGGACGGTTCCCAGGCCGGTCCGGAGGGCGCGCCCGTGCTCGTGGTGCGCAACCGGCGCGCCCTGCGCCGCCTGCTGTTCAAGCCGGGTGAGCTGGGCCTGGGCCGTGCCTGGGTGTCCGGCGACCTCGGCCTCGAAGGGGATCTCTACATCGCGCTCGAAGCCATGGCGGGGCTGATCTGGGAGCGCGACGAGGCGGAGGGCGGCGGTGTCCTCAGCGCGCTGCGGGACCCGGAGGTGCGGGCCGCGATCGGTGAGCTGCTGAAGCTCGCCGGGCCGCCGTTGCCGCCGCCGCGACCGCCCGAGGAGGTGCGTCGACCTCGTCACCTGCACACGCGGCGCAGCGACAAGCGGGCGATCAGCCACCACTACGACGTGGGCAACGAGTTCTACGAGCTCGTCCTCGGGCCGTCGATGGTCTACTCGTGCGCGTACTGGTCCGAAAGCAGCACGTTGGAGACAGCCCAGCGCGACAAGCTCGAGCTCGCCTGCGCGAAGCTCGGCCTGCGTGAGGGCCAGCGGCTGCTCGACGTCGGCTGCGGCTGGGGCTCGATGGCGCTGCACGCGGCCCGGGAGCACGGCGTCCACGTCGTCGGCGTGACGATCTCGGAAGAGCAGGCCACCTACGCCCGCAAGCGCGTGGCGGAGGCGGGGCTGACCGACCGCGTGGAGATCCGCGTGCAGGACTACCGCGACGTCTCCGACGGCCCCTACGACGCGATCTCCTCCATCGGCATGGCCGAACACGTCGGTGCGGAGAGCTACCTGGAGTACGCCCGCGATCTGTATTCGCTGCTTCGTCCCGGCGGCAAGCTGCTCAACCACCAGATCGGCCGCCGCCCGCGCGATGACGAGTCCGAGTACCAGCTCGACGGGTTCATCGACGCCTACGTCTTCCCCGACGGCGAGCTCGCCCCGATCGGCACGACCGTGACACAGCTGGAGCGCGCCGGGTTCGAGGTGCGCGACGTCGAAGCGCTGCGCGAGCACTACGCGCTGACCCTGCGCCACTGGGTCGCCAACCTCGAAGCCGACTGGGACCGGGCCGCGCGGCTCGCCGGCGCCGGTCGCGCCCGCGTCTGGCGGCTGTACATGGCGGCTTCGGCGCTCGCGTTCGAGGGCAACCGCATCGGCGTGAACCAGGTCCTGGCGGTGCGGACGCCGGACGAGGGCTCGTCGGGTCTGCCGCTGCGCCCGCGGACGTGGCACGGCTGAAAAAGCTGGCGGCCGGCGCACTTGGTCGCCTCTCGGCGGCTTGGCGCAGTGTGGCTCCAGCCGAACTGGTATTCCACAAAGGCTGTTCTTCAGTGAGCCCGGGGGACACGGAGTGCGCCGGCCTACTGTTCCCAACGGGGCACGAGTGGTTGGTGTTCCCGTGCCGACGGAAATTCTCGCGGCGGGAAGTGGGAGGATTGGCGGCGTGCCAGCGGACGCCGAGGTTGAACCGGGAACGCTCCTGGTCGCCGCACCCACGATGTTCGACCCGAACTTCAAGCGGACCGTGGTCTTCGTCATCGACCACCGCGACGAGGGCACGCTCGGCGTGGTCCTGAACCGCCCGAGCGACGTCCCTGTTCACGACGTTCTGCCCAACTGGGGTGGCCACGTGGCGGAGCCGCAGTCGGTGTTCGTCGGCGGTCCGGTGGAGAAGAAAACGGCTCTGTGCCTGGCCGCGCTGCGCACGGGCGAGACGGCGGCGAGCGTGCCCGGCGTGATCGCCGTGCGCGGACCGGTGGCGCTCGTGGATCTCGACACGGATCCCGAAGCGCTCGTGCCGAAGGTGCGCGGCGTACGCGTCTTCGCCGGCTACGCGGGCTGGGACTCCGGACAGCTGGCGGGTGAGATCGAGCGCGACGACTGGGTCATCGTGCCCGCGTTGCCGAGCGACATCCTGGCGTCGCCCAACCGCGACCTCTGGGGTCAGGTGCTGCGCCGCCAGGGCGTGCCGATCGCGTTGCTGGCCACCCACCCGGGCGACCTGCAGCGGAACTAGCTGTCGGCCTTCTGGAACACGCCGCAGCCACCCGAGCCGCACGCGCAGCCGGCGCAGCCCGCAGGGGCGGCCGGAGCCGGGGCGGGCACGGTCAGCGCGGCGCGGGCGCCGAGCACCCCGCCACCCACGACCAGCACCAGCATGCCCAGCACACCAACGAAAGCTGCGGCGATGATCCCGGCCGTGGTGCCGGTGGCGATGCCGGCCAGCCCGGCGATCACGCCGACGGCGCCGCCCGCGAGCGTCGGCACGCTCGCCACGCGGTTGGCCAGTTTGAAGGCGGCGTCACTGCGCAGCGAAGCCGCCGTGCGGACACCGGTACCGCTTTCGCGGGTCAGCCGTTCGCGGAAGCCGAGGAAGCCACCCCAGCCGACGACGAGACCCAGCACGATCGGGACGAGCGCGATAGCGAACACCCCCTGAGGATAAGCGTGACCTCGCGGCAACGTGGTGGATACCCTCGTCCGTTGTGCTACACGCCATGTCTTCGTCCAAGCGACGCCGCATGCTCACCGCTGCCCTGATCGGGGCACTGCCCCTGTCCTTGCTCGCCGCCCCGGCGGCGAACGCTGCGGAGAGTCACGCCCGCCCCATCCGCCTCATCGGCGAACAGATCGTGCCCAACGCCCTTCAGTTCCAGGGCACCACCGTCGGCGGCCTGTCGTCGATCGACTTCGACCCGCGCACCGGCGGTTACGCGTTCATCTGCGACGACCGCTCCGCGATCAACCCCGCCCGCTTCTACACAGCGAAGTTCTCCCTCGACGCGCACCACCTCGGCCCGGTGACCTTCACCGGCACGAAGCCGCTGCTGCGTCCCGACGGCACGCCGTACCCGCCGCTCGCGCAGAACAACCCGACAGCGCCGCAGAACGAGCAGACGATCGACCCCGAAGAGCTGCGCGTGGACCCGTGGACCGGGGACTACCTGTGGTCGCAGGAAGGCGAGCGCACCGCCACGACGCTGATCGACCCGTCGATCCGGGAGGCGAGCCGCACCGGCAAGTACGTGCGTGACCTGCCGATCCCGGCCGACGAGAAGATGACGCCCGACGCCGGGCCGCGCCAGAACCTGGTGCTCGAAGGCCTCACCTACGCGGGCCTCGGCTCCGTCGTCGCCAGCGAGGTCGAAAGCCCGCTGCTGCAGGACGGTCCCCTGCCGACCCCGGAGGCGGGCGGGCTTTCGCGGATCACGCTGCAGTCGCGTTTCGGCCCGGTGTTCGCGCAGTACGCGTACCCACAGGAGCCGGTGTTCGCGCAGTCCGTGCCGCCCACCGCGCTCGGCAGCAACGGGGTGTCCTCGATGCTCGCCGTCAACTCGGTCGACCCGACGCGCTACCTGATGATGGAGCGCGCGTTCGTACCCGGCGTGGGTAACAAGGTGCGCATCTACGAGATCGACACGAAGGGTGCGACGAACGTCCTGAACGTGAAGTCGCTCGCCGACGCGAAGCACGTGAAGCCGGTGAAGAAGAAGCTGCTGCTGGACGTCGCCGACTTCAAGCTGTCCACGGTGGACAACATCGAAGGCATGACCTGGGGCCCGACGCTGCCGAACGGCGAACGCAGCCTCGTGCTCGTCAGCGACAACAACTTCTCCGCGAGCCAGGTGACGCAGGTCATCGCTTTGGCGGTCCCTTCAGAACAGCTTTGACCACCACGTGCTGTTGCTGATGGTTACCAATCCGGCCACAGTCACGGCGGAAACCGTTACTTACGAGGTCACGTCCGGTCGGTGTCCGCCTGCTTTTGGCCGGATTGGTAACATGACCTCATGAACACGGCTCGGCTGCTCCTTGGCCTGCCGCGCTGACTCGGCCAACCCTTGGCCCGGCCGGCGCGGCGACCCCTCATGCCTTCGGGCTTGAGGGGTCGAGTTGTTTCTGGAGTGGTCCGATCACGGAGGAAGACGGCGATGACAGAGTCCACGGCGCCCACCCCGACCACGGGTGACGGCGCTCCCGGCGCCGAGAACACCCCGCCGCACCGCTACACCGCGGAGCTCGCGGGGCAGATCGAGCGCCGCTGGCAGGACTACTGGTCCGACCACGGCACCTACCACGCGCCGAACCCGACGGGCGCGCTGGCGGTCGAGGGCGAGCAGGTGCCGTCGGACAAGCTGTTCGTGCAGGACATGTTCCCGTACCCGTCCGGCTCGGGCCTGCACGTCGGGCACCCGCTGGGCTACATCGGCACGGACGTGTACGCGCGCTACCACCGCATGATCGGCCGCAACGTGCTGCACACGCTGGGGTACGACGCGTTCGGCCTGCCGGCCGAGCAGTATGCGGTGCAGACCGGCACGCACCCGCGCACGACCACCGAGGCGAACATCGCCACGATGCGCAGCCAGCTGAAGCGCCTGGGCCTGGGCCACGACGAGCGCCGGTCGATCGAGACGATCGACCCGGCCTACTACAAGTGGACCCAGTGGATCTTCCTGCAGATCTTCAACTCCTACTACGACGACGAGGCGGGCAAGGCGCGCCCGATCGAGCACCTGGAGAAGGCGTACGCCTCGGGTGAGCGCGCGACGCCGGACGGGCGCGCGTGGAGCGAGCTGAGCGACGTCGAGCGCCGCAAGGTCATCGACGACCACCGCCTGGTCTACATCTCCGAGGCGCCGGTGAACTGGGCGCCGGGCCTGGGCACGGTCGTCGCCAACGAAGAGGTGACCGCCGACGGGCGCAGCGACCGGGGCAACTTCCCCGTGTTCCGCAAGAACCTGCGCCAGTGGATGATGCGGATCACCGCGTACTCCGATCGCCTGGTCGACGACCTGGACCTGCTGGACTGGCCCGAGAAGGTCAAGTCCATGCAGCGCAACTGGGTCGGGCGCTCGCAGGGCGCGCGGGTCGCGTTCAAGGCCGGCGACGAGAAGATCGAGGTCTTCACGACCCGGCCCGACACGCTGTTCGGCGCCACCTACATGGTGCTGGCGCCCGAGCACCCGCTGGTCGACAAGCTGACGCCGGCCGAGTGGCCCGGCGAGCACCCGCAGGCGTGGACCGGCGGCGCGAAGACCCCGGCCGACGCCGTCGCGGAGTACCGCCTGGCGACGTCGCGCAAGTCCGATCTGGACCGGCAGGAGAACAAGGAGAAGACCGGCGTCTTCACCGGCGCGTATGCCGTGAACCCGGTCAACGGCAAGGAAATCCCGGTTTTCATCGGCGACTACGTGCTGATGGGCTACGGCACCGGCGCGATCATGGCCGTGCCGGCGCAGGACCAGCGCGACTACGACTTCGCGAAGAAGTTCGAGCTGGAGATCATCCGCACGGTCGACCCGGGCGAGGGTTTCGACGGCGAGGCGTTCACCGGCGAGGGCGCGGCGATCAACTCGGCCAACGACACCGTCTCGCTGGACGGCATGGGCGTGGCCGACGCGAAGAAGACGATCATCGCGTGGCTGGAGGAGAACGGCCACGGCGAGGGCACCGTGCAGTACAAGCTGCGCGACTGGCTGTTCGCCCGCCAGCGCTACTGGGGTGAGCCGTTCCCGATCGTCTACGACGAGAGCGGGCTGCCGATCGCGCTGCCCGAGGACCAGCTGCCCGTGGTGCTGCCGGAGGTCGACGACTACTCGCCGAAGACCTTCGAACCGGACGACGCCGACTCCGAGCCGTCGCCGCCGCTGTCGCGCGCGACCGACTGGGTCGAGGTCACCCTGGACCTGGGCGACGGGCCGAAGAAGTACCGCCGCGACACCAACGTGATGCCGCAGTGGGCGGGTTCGTGCTGGTACCAGCTGCGTTACGTCGACCCGGACAGCCCCGACGTGTTCTGCGCGCCGGAGAACGAGGCCTACTGGATGGGCCCGCGCCCGGCCGAGCACGGCGTCGACGACCCGGGCGGCGTCGACCTGTACGTCGGCGGCGTCGAGCACGCGGTGCTGCACCTGCTGTACTCGCGCTTCTGGCACAAGGTGCTGTACGACCTGGGCCACGTGTCGTCGAAGGAGCCGTACCGGCGCCTGTTCAACCAGGGCTACATCGAGGCGTACGCCTACACGGACAAGCGCGGCGTGCACGTGCCGGCCGACGAGGTCGTGGAGCGCGACGGCAAGTTCTTCCTGGGTGACGAGGAGGTCACCCAGGAGTACGGGAAGATGGGCAAGAGCCTGAAGAACGCCGTGACGCCCGACGAGATGTCGGACACCTACGGCGCCGACACCTTCCGCGTGTACGAGATGTCCATGGGCCCGCTGGACATGTCGCGTCCCTGGGCGACCAAGGACGTCGTCGGCGCGCACCGCTTCCTGCAGCGCCTGTGGCGCCTGCTGATCGACGAGCAGACCGGCGAGCTGCGCGTGACCGCCGACGACCCGTCGGAGACCGACCGCAAGCTGCTGCACCGCACCATCGCCGGCGTCCGCGAGGACTACGCGGAGATGCGCTTCAACACCGCGGGCGCGAAGCTGATCGAGCTGAACAACCACCTGACCAAGGTGTACGGCTCGGCCGCGGGCACGCCGCGCGAGGTGGCGGAGCCGCTGGTGCTGCTGCTGGCCCCGCTGGCCCCGCACGTCGCCGAGGAGCTGTGGCACCGCATGGGCCACGTCGACTCCCTGGTCCACGGCCCCTTCCCGGTCGTCGACGAGAAGTACCTGGTCGAGGACTCGGTGGAGTACCCGATCCAGGTCAACGGCAAGGTCCGCGCCCGCGTGACCGTGCCGGCCGACGCCGCTTCCGAGGCCGTGCAGGCCGCGGCCCTGGCTGAGGAGAAGGTCGCCGCCTTGGTGGGCGACAAGACGCCCCGCAAGGTGATCGTGGTCCCGGGGCGGCTGGTCAACATCGTGCTGTGAACCGGCGGCTTGAATCAGCGTGTGAATTCGTGCGTTCCGGCCCGGGTCTCGTGCCCGGGCCGGTAACGTGCTCGCCGTGCGTAGTCGATCGCTCACCGTTCTGCTGCTGGCGCTGACCCTCGCCGGGTGCGCTGTCGCGCCCGCTCCCGCTCCGGGCAAGCCGGCCCCGACGTTGCCCGCCGAGTCGGTCGCCTACGACCAGCTGCCGGTGATCACCAGCCGCGCGCCGCTCTTTCCGGGCACGTGCGCGCAGTTCGAACAGAACGCGCAGCTCCGGGCCGCGTTCGAGGTCGAGAAGATGCAGTTCAACGGGTACCAGAATTTGTGCTCGCTGACCCGCGCCAGCGGCCCGACCGCCTTCGTGGGCGCACTCGATCCGAACGACCGGGTTCCGGATCCTTGGGTGGGTACCTGGGGCGCCTACTCATACACGCTGCACCACTTCCGGCGAACATTGCTGCAGGAAAATCGCTACTACGCGGTCGACAGCCTCGACGTGAACGGGTGCACGGTTTCGGTCAACACGGGCGCGAAGCAGGTCCTTGAAGTCTCCCTCCAGTTCAACGAGAGCGGTGGCGAGCTGGCGGGAGACAGCGTCGACGCCGACCGGCGGATCGCCGCGAAGTCCTGCCCGGAGACCGAACGCCTCGCCGAGACGTACCTCAAGATCGTCGATCCCGGCGGCGGCTCGCTCGCCCGTTAAGCGGCTTCCCGTGTGCCGGCGCGGAAGATGGCGACCGCGGCCAGCCCGAGCCACAGGATCAGCGAGGTGACCAGCGCGATCACCCCGTGCTGTGACACGCCGGACAGCTGCCGCGCGGGCTCGATCGGGTCGACCCACCCCGCGAAGTCGATGTTGCCCTGCAGGATCGTGAACAGCAGCGACACCAGCACGTAGGTGGTGATCGCACCGGCGGTGTTGGGGATGAGCCAGCCGACCGTCACCGCGAGCAGGGTCATGCAGAGCGCGCCGATGAAACACGCCGCGACGACCATGCCGGGCCGGAAGACGAGCAGGTTTTGGATGTCGCGCGCGTCGAGACGGCCGGAGTAGAACGTGAACGTCATCAGGACGTGGACACCGCTGATCAGCAGCCACGCACCCACGGCGATGGTGGCCTGTGCGAACACGTACCGCATCCGCGAAGGCTGCACCAGCAGCGTCGGCTGCGAGCTCCGGTAGTGCCACTCGGCCGCGATCAGCTTCACCAGCGTGAGGTCGACCAGAACCGCGGCGAGCCGCACCGTGAGGAACACCGGGCCGAGCTGCCGCGTGAGCGTGTTGGGGCGCGACGAGTCGACCATGAACATGATCGAGAGCACCACCAGCCCGATGGGGGCGGCGATGAGCAGGATCTTGTCCGCCACTGTCGCGCTCATCTTCCGCAGCTCGACACCCACCACCGTGCCGAATGAAGCTCGCTTCGCAGCACCGGTGGCCCACGCCGGCTGCTGCTGTGTAGCCGTCTGCATCGGGATCATCGCGGACCTCCCGTGAGGCGGAAGAAGAGCTCTTCCAGGTTCTGCTGTTCCTCGGCCAGCCCGAGCACCCGCACCTGCGCGCCGAACGCGATCTCCGAGACGCGCTCCGTCTGGGCGGCGACGGACAGCGCGTCGGGGCCGGTCTGGCGGACGTCGAGGCCAGCGCGTTGCAGGGCAGTGCCGAGTTTGGGCACGTCGTTGGTGCGCACGACCGTCCGCGCGGGGCCGGCGAAGCTGGTGAGCGGACCGTCGGCGACGACGCGGCCGTGGCCGATCATCACGATGCGGTCGGCCGTCTGGTCCACTTCGGACAGTACGTGGCTGGACAGCAGCACGGTGCCGCCGCGCTGGGCGTAGCCGCGCAGAAGCTGTCGTGTGGAGCGGATTCCTTCGGGGTCGAGGCCGTTGATGGGCTCGTCGAGGATGAGCACGGGCGGGTCGGCCAGCAGCGCGTGCGCGAGCCCGAGGCGCTGGCGCATGCCGAGGCTGTACTTGCCGATGCGCCGGTTCGCCGCGTCGCTGAGCCCGACCTGCGCGAGCACCTGGTCGGCGCGTGAACTGGGCAGCCGCATGAGTTTGGCGCCGTTCACGAGGTGGTGGCGTCCCGTGCGGCCGGGGTGCACGGCGGCCGCGTCGAGCAGCACGCCCGCGACGTGTCCCGGGTTGGGCCAGTCCCCGAACCGCCGCCCGGCGATCGTCGCCGTGCCCGCGGTGGGGCGCGTCAGGCCGCAGATCATGCGCAGCGTGGTCGACTTCCCGGCGCCGTTCGGCCCGAGGAACGCGGTGACGGTGCCGGGCTGCAACGCGAACGACACGTTCTCCACCACCCGGCGCCCGTCGTAGTCCTTCACCAGCCCCTGGACGTGCAGCAACCCCCGGCCCTCCCCTTCAAGATCCGAAGGTGAGTTTGTCACAACCCGTGTCCGTCCGTGCACGAAACCGAACTTGCGGGGTTCGGCGACGAACGGCGGAGCACCTCGGTGAGGGCGGGCGCGTGGTCACTGTCGGTCGACGGCGGCCGCGCGGCCTAGCCGGCGTACAACCCCACGTCACGGGCCAGGTCGGTGAGGATGGCCTCGAAGAGGATGTCCGGCTTCGACACGGGGATCGGGTAGTTGCCGAACACCTCAAGCGTCACGTGGCCGTAGAGGCGGGCCCAGAACTGGATCATCAGGTACGTCAGCCCGAGGTCCAGCTTCTCGGGCGCGATCGCGCGGCCCGACTCGCCGAGCACGGCGAGCAGCTCGCTCTGGAACGCGGTGAGGTCGTCGCGCAGTTCGGGCGGGACGACGTCATTCGGCGGCATCACCAGGTCGTGCGTGGCGAGGACCTGGCCGGCGGCGGCGAGGAAGATGCGGCCGAACGGCTCGTCGAGGCGGTGCAGCGCGCTGCCCGCGGTGGTGCCGACGCCGCCCGTGGGCGACGCGAACACCAGCGTGAACTCCTTGGTGTGCGTGAGCGCCCAGCGGCGGAAGCCTTTGCAGATGGCGAACAGCTGCGCCATGCCGTCTTCGGGCAGCACGGCGACGTCCTCGGCCAACTCGGCGGCGAGGTCGGCGATCACGTCGAGACGCAGGTTCTCGACCAGGTCGTCGCGCGATTCGTAGTAGCGGTACAGGGCCGGCGCGGTGATGCCCAGCTCCCGGGCGATCGCCCGGAGCGTCACGGCGTCCGGACCCTGTTCGACCAGCAGTCTCCGGGCGGTCCGGCGGATGTCCTGCTCGGTAGCCGCTCGCGCGCGGCCCCTTCGCGTGGGGCTGCTCATCCGGACATTCTAGGTGGTCGGCACCGTTGTTCCCGTAACAACGCGGCCGGAGAGCAGCCGGGCCTGCAGATCGGTGAGCGGACGCAGCACCCACATGGCCACCACGACCATGCCCAGCGCGCACCAGAAGTGCACGAGCCAGGCCCCCACGAGCGACGGCCCGCCCCACGATTCGTAGGCGGTCGCGGGGTCCCAGAACAGGCCGTAAGTCGCGATCCGCCACACCAGAAACCCGATGAGCAGGGAAAACGGGATGGCCACCACGCTCACCCCGGTGGCGGCCAGGTAGCGAGGGGTCCCTTCGCGCGGCGGGACGTCGAGGAGCCGTTCGGCGAGCAGCTGCCGGGTGCGTCTGCCGCCGAAGCACGCGGGCAGGGCGAGGAGGGCGTAGAGCACCCGTTTCCAGTCCGAGATTTTCATGCGATCGACGCTAGGGACCGTTGAGCTGCGAAAACACCCGGCCGTCCGCCGAACGGGGTAGGGAAACCCCGACCGCGTTCTGTCACACTTCGTCCGAGATGGACGAAATCACGACGGTCACTTACCCCGCGCCCGTCCCGCCGGATGAGGTGCGGCTGGCGACGTTGCTGCTCCTGGTTCCCGGGCTCCTGATCGCGGGCTTCGGCGGCCTCCTCATGGCGGCGAGCCGCGGCGGCCTGTACGTGGGTTCCGTGATCGCCCTGGTCGGACTCGTGTTGCTGGGCTGCATCCCCATCGGGCGGCGCGGCATGCGCAAGGAGCGGCTGAGCGTCGAGGTCGCCCCGCGCGGTCTGCGGTTGCCCGTCCGCGACGCGCGGCTCGTGCTGCCGTGGGAGGACTTCAGCGCGGTCGTGCTGGTCGAGAAGCACAACCGGGTCGAGGTGTACCTGGCGCCGGCTCCCGCTGCCGAGGATCGGCTGGTCAAGCGCTTCAGCCGCCGCGGACCCCACGGCTTCGTCCTGTCGACGCGGTTCGAACCCGGCGAGGCGCACCGGCTGGCGGCCGCGGTCGAGACGGTGCGGCCGGGGCTGGTGCGGTGGCCGTCGCTGGAGGTGCGGCGCGGCGGGTTCGGCCCGCAGCGCGTGGCGACGACCGTGGTGCGGTGGTCTTCGGTGAAGCCGGTGCCGGAGGCCGGCGAGAGCGTGAAGGTGCGTGCGAGCAAGGCTTCGGGCGCGCGGCAAGCGGCGATCGGGGGCACGGTGGCGTTGTTCGTGGCGGTGCTCGTCGTGCGGCTGTGGCTGCCGGTCACGGTGCCCGGGCTGATCGCGGTCGCGGTGTGCGCCGGCGCGCTGGTCTGGACCCGCCACCGCGGCACGCGGGGCGTGTTCACTGTGGACGGCCTTGGCGTCACGTGGATACCTCGGCACGCCAACGGGGTCGTGGTGCGACGCGAAGAGATTTCCGCCCTGACGGCCGAGGCGGGCGGCGTCGTGCGCGTGCTGTCGCGCGACGGCAACGACTTCGTGCTCGCTTCGGACGTTTCGATGCCGGCCGCGCGGACCGTGGCCGCGCTGGTCGGGGCGCCGCCGACGCCGATCACTCGGGGGGCTACGTGATCGGCGCCGGCGACCCGATGCCCTCTCCGGTGCGCTTCCGGTCGGGGCAACGCCACTGGCTCAAGGACAGTGACGCTCCACAAGAGCGGAACCCGTGTCAGAAGTGACGCCTGGGGGACATGGATCCCCCGATCGAGTGACGGGCAGCCGCTGCTCGCCTGATTGTCGCACTGGGCGCCGGATAAGTTACAAAAACCTTCACTTTTGCGCACGGACGGTGGGTGACCTGTGCCCGGGCGCACCCGTGGCAAGGTGTCGACCATGTGCGCAGCCGTGCTGGTGGTGGGTTCCGCCAACGCCGACCTCGTCGTCCCCGTCGACCGCCGCCCGGCCGGCGGCGAGACCGTTCTGGGCGGCGACACCGTCCTGTCGCCGGGCGGCAAGGGCGCGAACACGGCCGTCGCGGCGGGCCGGCTGGGTGCGGATGTGGCTCTGCTGGGCGCCGTGGGATCGGACCCGTACGGCGCGTTGTTGCGGGATTCCCTGGCGGGCGCGGGAGTCTCGACGGCGTTTCTGCGCGTCGTCGACCGCCCGACCGGGATCGCGTACATCACCGTCACCCCGGACGGGGAGAACTCGATCCTGGTCTCACCGGGCGCGAACTCGGCGTTGACGCCCGCGGACATCACGCCCGAGGCTCTCGCCGGGGCCGCCGTGGTGGTCCTGTCGCTGGAAGTCCCGCTGCCGACCGTGGAGCACGCCGTCCGACGCGCGTCCGACGCCGGCGCGAAGGTGCTGCTCAACCTCTCACCCGCCGCCCGGTTGTCCCCTTCGACCCTGGCCGCGGTCGACGTCCTGCTGGTCAACGAACACGAAGCCGCCTACCTCCTCGGCTCGACCGACGCCGATCCCCGCAAGCTGCTCGACCTGGGCCCGCGCGCCGCCGTCGTCACCCTGGGCGCGAAGGGCGCCGTTGTGGTGACCCCTGACGGCGTCACGGAAGTCCCTTCGCCGCCCGTCACCGCCGTCGACACCACTGGCGCGGGCGACGCCTTCGCCGGCGCCCTCGCCGCCTCCCTGGCCGAGGGCACCACCCTCCCCGACGCCGCCCGCCGCGCCGCGCGCGTGGCCGCACTCAGCGTGACTCGCGCGGGTGCACAGCCCTCCTACCCGACGCTCGACGATCTGGAATGACCCAGGGGCGGGCTGACAACCGGAGGACGGGGGTTGCCTTGCGCGAGTGAGGGGACGACCGTCGCAGGGATGAAGCGAGGTGAGGAGGTGGCGAAGGTGCAGCAGAGCCAGGAGCGCCGGCAAGTGTGGCCAACGCCAAGGCCGACGCCGCGAGCCATCCACGGCCATCTGAGCTATGGTCTAGACCATGTCTGAGAGCCAGTCCGCCACCGGCATGACCCTGAGCGGTGTCGCGGTGAGTCCGGGGCGTGCGAGCGGTCCTGTGGTGCGTGTTGCCGAGCCGTTGGGGGAGCCCGCGAGCACGCCGGCGCCGGCTGATGCGGCCGTGGAGGCCGCCCGGATCGAGCCTGCGGCGCAGGCGGTTGCCGCGCGGTTGGAGGCGCAGGCCGAGAGTGCGACGGGTGAGGCGGCGACGATCCTCATCACGACTGCCGCGATGGCGGCCGACCCGGCGTTGGCCACGCAGGCGCGGCAGCTGGTGACGGCGCAGAACCTGCCCGCGGCGCGCGCCGTCTACCAGGCCGCCGAGGGGTTCGCCGAGGCCTTGGCCGCGGCCGGCGGCTACATGGCCGAGCGGGTGCGCGACGTGCGGGACGTGCGCGACCGGCTGGTGGCCGAGTTGCTCGGCGTCGCGCCGCCGGGGGTGCCGGAGTTGGCGGCGCCCAGCGTGCTGGTCGCCCGCGACCTGGCGCCCGCCGACACCGCCGGGCTGGATCCGGCGAAGGTGCTCGCCCTGGTCACCGAGGAGGGCGGGCCCACGAGTCACACGGCGATCCTCGCTCGCGCCCTCGGGATTCCGGCCGTGGTGGCCGTGAGGGGGATCCTCGACCTCGGCGCGGAGGCGCTGGCCGTCGACGGCGACACGGGCCTCGTCCAACCGGCCGACCCGAACGCGCCCGTCGTCGCCGCCGTCGCGCAGGGGCCGGCCGAGTGGAACGGCACGGGCGCGACCGCGGACGGGCACGTCGTCAAGGTCTACGGCAACGTCGGCTCGCCGGCCGACGCGCAGGCGGCCGCGGACGCGGGTGCGGAGGGCGTCGGCCTGTTCCGCACCGAGTTCAGCTTCCTCGACGCCCCGGCGGAGCCGTCCGTCGACGAGCAGCGCAAGGCGTACGCGGCGGTGCTGGCGCCGTTCGGCGGCAAGCCGGTGATCGTGCGGACCCTCGACGCCGGCGCCGACAAGCCACTCGCCTTCCTCAACCCCGACGACGAGCCCAACCCCGCCCTCGGCGTGCGCGGCCTGCGCGTGGCGTTCGACCGGCCCGACGTGCTCGACCGCCAGCTCGAGGCCATCGCGGGCGCGGCCCAGGATTCGGGCGCCATCGTCTCCGTGATGGCCCCGATGGTCGCGACGGCCGAGGAAGCCGCCTGGTTCGCCGAGCGCGTGCGCGCGGCGGGCATCGAGCGCGCGGGCGTGATGATCGAGATCCCGGCTGCGGCGCTGTCCGCGCGGGAGATCCTGGACGTCGTCGACTTCGTCTCGGTGGGCACGAACGACCTCGCCCAGTACACGTTCGCGGCCGACCGCCAGCTCGGCGCCGTCGCGAAGCTGAACGATCCGTGGCAGCCCGCGTTGCTGCGGCTGCTCAAGCTGATCGGCGACGCGGCGAAGGCGACGGGCAAGCCCGCCGGCGTCTGCGGCGAAGCGGCGGCAGACCCGCGGCTCGCCGTGGTGCTCGCGGGCCTGGGCCTCACGAGCCTGTCGATGAACGCGGCGGCCGTGCGGGCCGTCGGCGCGTCGCTGGCCACGGTCACGCTGGCCGAGGCGGAAGTGAAAGCAACCAACGCCCTGGCCAGCGTCGATCCGGTCGCGGCGCGCGCGGCGGCGAACTGAAAAGACGGAGCCGGACCCGGCCGACGGATGGAAAACCGGGTCCGGCACCGCTTCACTGGTCAGCCGAAAAAGCCCCGCCGAGGGTTGCGGATGACCAGCGAGCCTCCGTGGATACGGCCCGTGATGACGTAGCGCGGGTTGCCGGCGCGGCCGTTGCTGCCGGTCTTGTCGTCGAGTGAGCCGAACTTGATCTCGGTGATCGAGTTGTAGTCCACCGCGGCCTGCGGCGGGATGATGATCTCGACCGAACCCCACTTGGAGTCCAGCTCGATCTCGACGACCGGCGTCGACACCTGGGCCTCGGTGAAGTCCAGCTTCGTGCTGCCGTACTTGTTGCGCACGACCATCGCCGGCGGCACCAGCCACGGGCCGCCGCGCTGCAGTGACGAGTACTTCGCGTTGAGCTCCAGCCGCTGACCGGGCGCATAAGTGCTGGTCGGCGCCTGATAAGCCGGGTAGCTCGGCGCGGCCGCCGGGTGCAGCAGCCCCGGCAGATCGGTGAGCACGGCGTTCAGTTCGCCGCGCGTACGCGACGCCAGCGCCTTGTCGGTGCGCTCCGTGAACTCGTCGAGGTTGAGCATTCCCAGCCCGATCGCCTTCTGCAGGACGGCGACGACGTGTTCGCGCTCGTCGTCCGACACCCGGATGTCGCGCGCGGTCAACGCCTTCGTCTCGGTCGCGGTCTCCGCGCCGGTCGTCTCTTCCTCGGCCATGCAAACGATGGTAGAACCGTATTTCCCTCGTCAGATCGGGGAAAAACCCTGAACAGACCCGTATTTCGCGCCGGCGTCGCCCTCGTTGCGACGAGCTTGCTGCTGGCCGCGTGTACGGGCGGGATCCCCACCCCGGCCCCCGTGCCGACGACCGAGCGCGCGGAACCCGTCGAACCCACCGGACCGCCCCCGACGGGAATCACGGGCTCGCTGACGACGGGCGGCATCGGCGTGGAGCTGCTGCTCGCCACCTCGCCGCCGACCCTGTTCGACGCCGACACCGGTGCGAAAGGCACGGTGCCCGGCGTGCCGGGCGGCGACCGGCTCGTCGCCGTGCAGCGCGTCGGCCACACCCCGGTGATCCTCACCTCGCCCCGGTGCCAGCAGATCTGCCAGCCGTTCGACGTCTACGCCTACGCGGGCGTGGCCACGCCGCTCGGCCAGGCGGTGAGCGTCGCGCCGGGCGCCGACGCCAAGAGCGTGTGGGTCATCCGCCAGGACGGCCCGGACAACTGCCGGCTCGAGCACGTGTCGCTCGCCGGCACGGCGCTGGGCGGCGGCAACACGGCGAGCTGCACCACGATCCTGCGGCAGGAGACCTCCCGAGGCCTGCTGATCACCGTGAACAACGGCACCGCCGAAACCGTCGACGTCCTCATCGACCCCGACACCGGCCGCACCGTGCAGCAGGCCCCGCGCATCCTCGCCGCGGCCGGCGACCGGCTGATCCTCGGCGGCCTCACGGAGCTCACCGTCGTCGACCTGCGCGACGGCACCCGCAAAGCCGTGCGCCCGCCGGCGGTCCAGGCCAGCCCCCTGATCGTGCCCAGCCGCGACGGCGCGGTCGCCGCCGTCGACTTCGGCACGCCCTCGTGGCACGGCACCGGCGCCCAGACGCGCGACCTGTGGCTGCTCGACCTCAACGACCTCACCTGGCTGCAGACCCCGTCGATGCCGTACACCACGCCCAACCTCAAGCAGTCGTCGCTGGACTGGACCGATGACGACGACCTGGTCATCGACGACGGGGTCGTCGCCGCCTGGCACCCCGGCGAACCCGCGTGGCGGCTCGGGAAGGCCAAGCTGACCGGCGCCCTGCAGACGGCCGCGGTCAGCGCTTCCTAGCGATCAGTCCTCGTCGAGGCCGTGTTCGATCGCGTACCGCGCCAGCTCCACGCGGTTGTGCAACTGCAGCTTCCGCAGGGTCGACTGCACGTGGTTCTCCACCGTCCGGTGGGAAAGGACCAGCCGTTCCGCGATCTGGCGCGCGGTCAGCCCCTTCGCGACCAGCCGCAGCACGTCCGTCTCGCGTTCGGTCAGCCGCGGCGGCGCCGGCTCGGCGGAGGGGGGCGCGTCGGCCATCCGCCGGTACTCCCCCAGCACCAGACCGGCGAGACCGGCGGTGAAGACGGGATCGCCCTCGGCCGTGCGGCGGACGGCGTCCACGAGCTCCGTCACGGACGCCGACTTCACGAGGTAACCCGAGGCGCCGGCTTTCACCGCCTCCAGCACGTCGGAGTGCTCGCCGGAAGCCGACAGCACGAGCACCCGTGTGTCCGGCAGTTCCGTCGTGATCTCGCGGGTCGCGTCGACGCCGGAGGTGCCGTCGAGGTTGAGGTCCATGAGGACGACGTCCGGGCGGACCGTGCGCGCGATGCGGACGGCGGCGGGGGCGTCGGGCGCCGTGGCCCGGACGTCGAAGCCGTTCTCACCCAGATCGCGGGCGACGCCGTCGCGCCAGATCGGGTGGTCGTCGACCACCATCACGGAAATCGTCATCGTCCGCCCCTCGTTTTGTCGGGCCCGCCCTTGGTCGGCACGCGCACCTCCCACTCCGTGCCGCGGCCCGGAGCGCTGTCCAGGGCCGCGGTGCCGCCGAGATCACGCACCCGGCCTCTGATGGACTCCACCACACCCAGGTGCCCGTCGGCCTCCGCGCGCGCCAGCCGGCCTTCGGGAATGCCCGGGCCGTCGTCGCGGATGCTCACCACGACCTCGCCGCCCAGGTCCTCCAGCAGCACCCACGCGCGGGCGTCCGGACCCGCGTGCTTCTCCACATTGGACAGTGCCTCGCGGGTGACGGCCACCAGTTCCGAAGTCAGGTGCGCGGGCAGGTCGACCGTGCCCGCGGGCGTCGCCACTTGCACCGTCGGCGTGGCCAGCAGCTGCAACGCCGAACGCAGGTCCGCGGTGCCGTTGCTCGCGATCGCCCACGACGGCTCGGTGGTCACCAAGGCGCGCAACGCGACCTCCTGCTCACCCGCCAGCCGCGCCAGGTCGGCTGCTTCGCCGCCCACCTCCATGCCACGCCGGCGCACCCGAGCGAGGACCTGCAGCACGCTGTCGTGGATCGAGCGCGCGAGCCGTTCCCGTTCGGCCGTCGCGGCTTCCGTGCGCAACGCCAGCGCGAGCGCCTCCGCCGAGCGCCGTGCCGTGGTGGCCGCCATGCCGATCAGCATGCTGCTCGCGCACAGCAGCACGCCGTCGCGGAAGACATCGAGGTCCAGCCGTTCGCGCGCGACGCCGGTGCCGACGGCGACCACGAGTCCCGCCAGCACCCCGCCGCCCGCGCCGAAACGCGTCGCCGCCGCGATCGGTCCCACCGCGGCCCACACGGTGGTGATCAGCGGCGCGGCCTCGGCGTACTGCGTCGGCGACAAGATGAAGGGCGACAACAACATCAGCCCCGTCGTCAGCACGACGTCGAGCACCACCAGCCACCGCGGCCGGCCGCCTTCGTGCAGGTACGCGAAGCCCGACACCAGCGTCCACACGCCCATCGCCGCGACGACGGCCCACGCCAGCCACGCGCGCTGGAACTCACCGCGGTGCGCGATCACCACGCCGAGCGCGAACGCCCAGGTGACCACCCGCAGCAGCACGACCCCACGCCACAGCGGCGTCGCCGGGTCGCGGGTGACCGGCGTGCTCACTTCTCCTCGTCGTCGCCCCGAGTCGGCACTTCGGCTTCGTCGGAGCCCGGTTCGGCGTCGTTGGGTTGTGCCGCCTGGTCGTGGAGCACGTCGACGGCTTCGGGATCGGGATTGTGTTCGTGGAGCAGCGACCGGATGCCCGCGTTGAGCACGGCCAGCAGCGGCACGGCCAGCAGCGCGCCGGCGATGCCCGCGGCGACGAGGCCGGTGGCGATCGCGAGCACCACGGCCAGCGGGTGCAGCCGCACCGCGCGCCCGAGCAGCAGCGGCTGCAGCACGTGGCTTTCCAGCTGCATCACGCCGATCACGATCGCCAGCACGATGATCGCGCCGATGAATCCCTTGGTGACCAAGGCGATCAGCACCGCGACGCTGCCGGCGATCACGGCACCGATGATCGGGATGAACGCGCCGAGGAACACCAGCGTCGCCAGCGGGATCACCAGGGGCACGCCGACGATCCACAGCCCGATGCCGATGCCCACGGCGTCGACCACCGCCACCGCGGCCGTCGCGCGGATGTAGCTGACGAGCGACGCGAACCCGCGGCGGCCGGCCACGTCCACGCGCTTGCGTACGCGAGCCGGGACGCCGCGCACGAGGAACGACCAGATCTGGTTGCCGCCGGCCAGGAAGAAGATCGTGACGAACAGCGTGAGCACGAAGCCGGTGAGGATCTCGCCGACGGTGCCTGCCGTGGTCAGCGCGGTGTTCGTGAGCGAGGCCTGGTTGTTCTGGATGAAGCCGATCGCGTTGCTCAGGAAATCCTGGATCTGCTCCTGGCGCAGGTGGATCGGCCCGTTGGTGAGCCAGTCCTTGATCTGCGTGAGGCTGTTGTTCAGCTGCTGCTGCAACTGCGGCAGGCCGCTGGAGAACTGCGTGATCACGAACGTGAGCAGCCCGCCCAGCACGGCCAGCCCGGCGATCAGCACGATCGCCGTCGCCAGCCCCCGCGGGAACCGGACGTGCACGAGCTTCTCCACGGCGGGTGCGAGCAGCGCCGAAAGCAGCAGCGCGATCGACACCGGGATGACCACCGCCGACAGGTACCCCATCAGCCAGATCACCGCGTACAGCGCGGCGATCACGACGATGAACCGCCAGCTCAGGGCAGCGGCCACCCGGAGTCCGCGCGGGACTAGACCGGTGACGTCGTTGTTCTCGGGCAGGAACGGTTGCTCGCGCCGTCCGCTTGGTGACTGGCTCACGGTGCCCACCGTATCGGTCTACCCCGTCATTTCCGGGCGCAATCGCGGCGGGGCGTCCGTCGGTTCGCCCGAAGTGGCGCTTGACAGCCGACTGTGGAGTAACCGCGCTCCGCCAGTGGTGATCACCGAACGTGAGATCGGACCACACTCTGTGTTGTTCACACGATGGTGGCATCAAGTCGTGTCAAGGATGCGTGACGGGTGTGACTCCTGGTTTTCTCGGTCGCACACCCGGCGACGAGGAACGCAATTTCCGCGATTCCGAGAAAGCCGGCGGGAACCTCAAAAGCCCGAAAGTTTTTCCCGAGCCAGACGTTTCGAGTTGAGGAGAAGCACGAGTGACGAACGCGGCGAACGAGGGGCGGGACGCGAAGCGCGTCGGCCGTCTCGCGTCGCGTGCGCTGTTCGTCCTCGGTGGCGCGGTCGCCGCGACCGCCGCCGCGTGGGCCGTCTCCTCCTCCGCTGCCTCGGCCGACACCATCCAGGCCGGTGAGGTCGGCGCCAGCGTCACGCCGGTGACCGACGCGACCGTCGCCAATCTCGGCGACGTCACGCGCGGCGTCTCGCAGTTCGCCGGCAACGTCGCCGGTACCGCCGCAGGCGCCGTGCAGAACGTCTCCGCGTGCGAGCAGGACGCCACCACGTGGTCCGAGCCGGGCCACGACCGGCCGATCTGCTCGCTCGACCCGCGCGACCACATCGGTGGCCCGCACCGCGACCAGGTGCGCACCACGGCCGACCACGAGGTGTCCGGGCGCGTCAGCGACGCCGTGACCGACCTCGGTGAAGACGCCGTGCTGCACCCCGCGGCGCGCACGCTCGGCGCGATCGAGCACATCGCCCGCAAGCCCGAGGACACCCGCCGCGTGATCGACGAGGCCACGGCCCCGTCGCCCGAGGCGCAGGACTTCGGCCGCAAGGTGTGGGACCTGCTCGACCCGAGCCACACCGGGTCGCTGGTCGACCTCCCCGAGCTCCCGGGTTCGCCCGTCGAGCCGGCCGCTCCCGTCTCGGCCGCCACCGGCACCACCGGTGACACGGCGCAGAACCTCGGCGCCGCAGCGGTTTCCACCTCCGACGCGCTGCGGGCGATCTTCTCCCGCTCCGCGCACGAGGACCTCGCGGCAGCAGGCGACAGCGTCGACACGTCTTCGCGTGGCGACCACCGCAACCTGCCCGACCCGTTCTCCCCGGCGCAGCTCCCGATGGCGCCCCCCTCCATCCCGACTGTCCCCGGCGGCGGGAACAACACCGCCCCCGGTGGTCACCTCGACGGCCTCAACTTCGGCGTCCCCTCGTGGGTCACCGCTGCCGTCGACAACGCCGTGGCGGGTTCGACCCGCGCCGGTGTGCGGCACACGCCGCTCAGCCCGGGCGAGCAGCCCGGCGTCACTCCTGACTGATTCACCTCACCCGCGGGGTCGCTGACGCGTCCTGAAGCTCGGGCACCTTCGTCGTGCCGGCTTCGCGTCACCGACTGAACCCCGCGGGTTTTCTCGCGATGCGCCCTTTTCCGCGCTCGCACCGCACCACCCCTCTGGTGCGCTTTCCCTCAATTGATCACGGCGAAAAGCGCACCTCCACAAGCCCGCAAGGGAACCCGAAATGAAGGAGAAAAACCCCATGCAGACCTGGGCAAAGCGCGGACTCCAGACCGCGTTGGTCACGGGTGGGTTGTTGATGCTGGGCACCGGCATCGCCTCGGCCGACGAAAACGTCAACCCTGACACCCCGGCCTCCCCGCTCGACCTCAACGTCACCGTTCCGGTCGACGTCGACAACAACGCCATCGGCACCCCGCTGGGTCAGGTGGACGTTCCTGGTTACCAGGGTGAGGTCAGCACCAAGCCCGTCACCTCCGCCGTGAAGGACGCTCTCGCTTCGGCGAAGAGCCCCGGCGGTGCGGCGAGCAACCTGACGGACAGCCTGCCGAAGGCCGACGCGCCGCGGCAGCTGACGCCGACCCACGACGCCCTCAAGGGCAACAAGGTCTCCGGCGACCTCGTCGTGCCGATCCAGATCGTCGACAACGCCGTCGGTGTGCTGGGTGACGCGAACGTCGACGGCAAGTCGCACGAGCAGACCTACTCGCACAACCAGGACATCGCGACCTCCGGCAAGAACTCCGGGCTCGCGGGCAACGTCGTCGCCCTCGACTGGGCGCTCCCCGTGCAGCTGGCCGGCAACGGCGTCGGCCTCGCGGGCGGCTCCGGCGCGGTGCACGGCGGCTCGGCCAGCCAGAGCACCACCGAGACCGGCAACATCGACACCACCGGCAAGGGCTCCGGCCTGTCCGGCAACGTCGTCGCCGGCCAGTTCGCCACCCCGGTGCAGGTGACCGGCAACGCCGCGTCCTGGATCCTGGGCAACGGCTACAGCCAGTACACCGCCGACACCACGGCCACCTCGGGCGGCTCCGCGCTGACCGACGGCAAGGGCGGCGCGGGCACCGGCAACGTGGTGGGCGCGCCCATCGCCCTGCCGGTGAAGTTCAACGGCAACGCCGGTGGCGTGTGGGGCTCGGACGCCGACGCGTCGTCCTCCTCCTCGGCCGACGCGAAGGCGGGCGACAAGCGGCCGGGCAGCCTGGCCGGCACGCCGACCTACCTCGAGACCGACGGTGACAAGTCGTTCCTCGGCGGCAACGCCGTGGCTGCGCAGCTCAGCCCGATCGCGAACGTCGCGAGCGTGGCGGGTTCGTGGATCGGCAACGCGACCACGGGCATGTCGCCCGAGCGTTCGGTCGGCAGCTCGCACTCGAGCACCGTCGACTCCGGCGGCTTCGTCAAGACCTCGGGCCAGCAGGCCGCGGGCGCGGGCAACGTGGTCGACCCGGCCGTGGCCCTCCCCGTCGAGGTGTGCGGTGTCGGCGGCACCTACATCGGCAACGCGCACGCCGCGTGCGACAACACCACCGACGCCAACGCCGGCAACGGCAGCTACACCCGCGGCAACGACACCGTGCTGGGCGGCAACGTCGTCAACAGCCAGGTGGCGGGCGCTCCCGAGGTGCACGGCATCGGCGGCAGCCACATCGGCAACGCCTCCGGCACGTCGAACGAGACCAAGACCGTCACGGCCGGTGGCTACGACGGCAGCCAGGGCAACGACTCCTCGGGCTCGGGCAACGTCGTCCAGGTCCCGGTGGGCGTGCCCGCCGAGGTCTTCGGCGTGGGCGGCTCGTTCATCGGCCAGGGCTCGGCCGACGCGCACGAGACCAAGGTCGTCCAGGGCGGCGGCGGTGGCAACACCGACGACGACAACGGCTTCCTGAGCTCGAACCTCGGCACCGCCCCGGTGTCGGCCCCGGTGCAGGTCTTCGGCATCGGCGCCGCGTTCGTGGGCCAGGGCCACGGCAACGCGTCCGGCGACACCACCTCGGGTGCCGGCTGGGACACGCACGCGAAGGGCACCGGCGGTGCTGGCGCGGGCAACATCATCGAAGCCCCGGTCTCGCTGCCCGTCCAGGGCCACGGGATCGGCGGCGCGGTGGCCGGCATCGGCACCGCGCAGGCCGACAACCTGACGGACTCGACCGCCGGTGGCAACGCGCTCACCGACGGCAAGGGCGGCGGCATCGCCGGCAACATCATCAAGGCGCCGATCGCCGGTGCGGTGAACCCGTCGGGCACCGGTGTCGCGGGTGCGGCGCTGGGCCACGCGGCCGGTTCGAACGACGTCGCGTCGACCGCGGGCGGCTCCTCGCTGACCAACGGCAACGCGGGCGCGGTGGCGGGCAACGTCATCGGTGCCGACCCGCTGGCGGCCGTCCCGGTCGTGGCGGACTCGGTGTCCGCGGCGGGCGTGTCCTCGGCCGACAGCATGAACACGCAGGACGTGACCGCTGCCGGTGACGACACCACGTCGGGTCTCGAGGGCTCGGTTTCGGGCAACATCCTCGACATCCCCGTCAGCGCGGTCCCGCACGTGGTGACCAACGCCGTTTCCGCGGCCGGTGTCGCCCACGCGACCGGTGACAACAACATCACCGCGACCAACGGCGGCAACCCCACCACCGACGGTGACGGAAGTGCGCTCTCGGGCTACAACTTCTACCACCACCTGCCGGTCAACGTCCCGGTCTTCGGCGTCCCGCTGGAGCTGCTGGGCACCGCGACCGCGGAGGGCACCGACAACACCGTCGTGTCCGAGCCGTCGATCGACACCCCGCTCGGCAACGAGCTCGGTGCCGCTCAGCTGCCGGCGCTGCCGGCTCTGGCGTCGCTCCCGACCTCCGGCGCCACGCCGGGCCTGCCCGCGCTGCCGGGTCTGCCCGCCCTGCCGGACGCCGGCGCGCTGCCGGCCCTGCCGGACGCCGGTGCTCTCCCGGGTCTGCCCGCCATGGCGATGCTGCCGGGTGCCGAGCGCGCCGACCTGCCGGTCAGCGGGCTCTCGGCCCTGAACGAGCTGGGCCAGCTCAAGGGCGCCACCTCCCTGCCGACCGTGTCGGGCCTGGGCAACGGTGTGCACCTGCCGGGTCTGCCCTTCGGTGGCGAGCGCGCGGACGCTCCGGCTCTGCCGGCGCTGCCCGCCCAGCTCCCGGTGAAGGCGAACCTGCCGACGCTGCAGCAGCTCCCCGCCGTGACGGCGCTGCCGGCTCTGCCGGGCGTGCCCGCCACGCTGCCGACGTCGGGTGTCCCGGCGCTGCCGACCGCGGGTCTGCCGGCTCTGCCCGCGCTGCCCGCCGTCCCGGCGCTGCCCGTGGCTCAGGTCCCGGCGCTGTCGGGCATGGACTCCTCGCCCCTGGCGATGATCCAGCAGCTGGCCGCGAAGGTGACCGGCTTCTTCAAGAAGTGAGCATGTAGCTGAACCCGAAACGGGCCCGGAAGCAGCCAGCTTCCGGGCCCGTTTTGTTGGTGCGTCAGGAAAATTCGAGCGAACGCTTAGCGAGGCCGTGCCAGAACCCGTCGATCACGGTGCGGCCGGTCGTCTCGCTCGCGCCGAGCGTGACGAACAGCGGCGCGAAGTGCTCGATGCGCGGGTGCGCGACGGCGGCGGCCGGGGCCTTGTGCTGGAAGTCGAGCAGCGCGTCGACGTCGCCCCGGTTGATGACCTCGTCGCCCCAGTGGTCGAACTCGGTGGACCACCGCGGCGGCGTGCCGTCGGTGCCGTCGGTCTCGCGCATGGCGCTGAGGTTGTGGGTGAAGAAGCCGCTGCCGATGATCAGCACGCCTTCGTCCCGCAGCGGCGCGAGCTTGCGGCCCAGGTCGAACAGCTCCTGCGGGTCGAGCGACGGCATGGAGACCTGCAGCACGGGGACGTCGGCGTCGGGGTACATCTCGACGAGCGGCACGTACGCGCCGTGGTCGAGTCCGCGGTCCGGCGCGTCGTGCACGGGGGTGGTGGACTTCAGCAGCTTCCGCACCTTCGCCGCCAGCTCCGGCGCGCCGGGTGCGGCGTATTTCACCTGGTAGAAGCGGTCGGGGAACCCCCAGAAGTCGTACACGAGGGGCACGGTCTCGGTCGCCCCGAGCGTCAGCGGCGCCTCCTCCCAGTGCGCCGAGACGACGAGGATCGCCTGGGGCTTCGGCAGGTCCGCGGACCAACCGGCGAGCTGCCGCGTCCACCGCGCGTCATCCGCCAGCGGCGGCGCACCGTGGCTGAGGTAGAGAACCGGGGTGCGGGACATGCGTGCCTCCAAGTGTTTGAAACTTCAACTACTAGAGTACTCGACGCTGCGAGGGTCGGCGATATTTCCGGTTGCGTGGGGTTTTCATCGGTCCCGCACCCTCCCCACCCTGCGACGCGGCGGGCGTTTGGTTAGCGGCGTGTGTTGCGGGAACCTTCCTGCTGGCGCGGCAAGCTGCGCGTTCGGCCGGCCGGATTCATCCACGGCTGGTCCCTTGTCTCGCCGGTTGTCGAGGACTGGTGTTTTGCTTCACCAGTTGTCCGCAGACCTGTTCGGTGCCTCGCCGGTTGTCCGTGACCGGTCGATGTCGCGCCGGTTGTCCATGACCGGCTCGTTGGCTCGCCGGTTGTCGAGGACCGGTGCATTGCCTCACCGGTTGTCCATGACCGGCTCGTTGGCTCGCCGGTTGTCCACGACTGGTTCTCTGTCGCACCGGTTGTCCGCGACAGGTCCCCCGTCTCGCCAGTTCTCCATCACCGGTTCGTTGGCTCGCCGGTTGTGCGACCGGTCCCTGTCGCACCGGTTGTCCATGACCGGTTCGCTCGCTGGCTGGCCGCCACCGATCCCTGTCGCACCGGTTGTCCACGATCGGTGCTTCATTCACCGGTTGTCGGAAGCTGATCCGTCGTCCGTCGGGTTGTCCACAGCTGGTCCCCCGTGGCGCCAGTTGTCCACAGATTTCCCGCGGGTCGTTTTCAGGCGCCTGACCTCGATAAACTGGAGCGGGGCCGTCCCCCCGAGGAGGGCGGGGGTCTGTTCGGGGCGCGGTCGGGCGGGCAGGACAGGTGGGCGTGCCCGGCTGGATGCGCTGTGCACGTTCCGCCGGACTGCCTTCGCGGAGGCGATGTCGGAGTGGAGTGCTGAGGATCGGGAGACGTTCGCTCGCCTGTTGACGAGCTTCATCACGAACTACGAAGCCATCGGTCACCGACCACAAGTGGCAAGATGATCGACATGGACGACTCCGGCCCCGCGGGCGCCTTCGCGTCCTCCGAGCTGATCCGCGTGGCCCAGGTCGTCGCCGCGGCGGCGCCGCACGCGGCGGCCCTGATGGACCAGCAGCTCGGCGACCACGACGAACTGCTGCCGACCATGTACTTCGACGCTCTCGGCGTCTGGTACCTCGCCGCCTGGCGTCGCCGCGACGTCGACCCCGAGCAGTTCGCGCAGGCCGGCGCCGTCGCGGCCGTGCTGGACGCCGAGTTCAAGGCCGATCCCCAGGTCGAGAACGCCATCGCGGTCGGCTTCGTGGAGACGTTCACCTAACCTGCCCGCGTCCGAACAAGCCGCCGCGGCGACTCTGCCGCCGGTGCTGCGGGCCGAGTACGCCGCGATGGCCGCCTGGCGCCCCGGCTAGTCGTGGGCGAGGTCGGCGAAGCGGCTGTAGTGCAGCTGGTGCGCGACGACGATCGTGCTCGTCGGGCCGGCGCGGTGCTTCGCCAGGATCAGGTCGGCTTCGCCGGCGCGGGGGTCGTCGCGTTCCCAGGCATCGGGGCGGTTGATGAGGATGACGATGTCGGCGTCCTGCTCCAGGGAGCCCGACTCACGGAGGTCGGACAGCATCGGCTTCTTGTCGGTGCGCTGTTCCGGACCACGGTTGAGCTGCGAGATCGCGATGACCGGCACTTCGATCTCCTTCGCGAGCAGCTTGAGCTGCCGCGAGAACTCCGAGACTTCCTGCTGCCGCGACTCGACGCGCTTGCCCGAGGTCATCAGCTGGAGGTAGTCGACGACCACGAGCTTGAGGTCGTGGCGCTGCTTGAGCCGGCGGGCCTTCGCGCGGATCTCCATCATCGTCATGTTCGGCGAGTCGTCGACGAACAGCGGTGCCTCGGAGACCTCGCTCATGCGGCGGGCCAGGCGGGTCCAGTCGTCGTCGGACATCTTGCCACCGCGCATGTCGGCGAGGCGGATCTTGGCCTCGGCCGAGAGCATGCGCATCACGATCTCGGTGCGGCTCATTTCCAGCGAGAAGATGACGCTGGTCAGGCCGTGGCGGATCGACGCTGACCGCACGAAGTCCAGGCCCAGTGTCGACTTACCGACACCGGGGCGGGCGGCGACGATGATCATCTGGCCGGGGTGCAGGCCGTTGGTGAGCTCGTCGAAGTCGGCGAACCCGGTCGGGATGCCCTGCGACTGGCCGCCGCGCGACGCGATGGCGTCGATCTCGTCCATGGTCGGCTGCAGGAGGTCTTCGAGCGCGACGTAGTCCTCGCTGGTGCGGCGCTCGGTGACGTCGTAGATCGCGGCCTGCGCGCGGTCGACGACCTCGTCGATGTTCGCGCCGTCGGCGGCCGCCGCGCCGTAGCCGTACTGTACGATGCGCGTGCCCGCCTCCACGAGCCGGCGCAGCACCGCCTTCTCGGCGACGATCTCGGCGTAGTAGCCGGCGTTGGCCGCGGTGGGGACGGTCGCGATGAGCGTGTGCAGGTACGGCGCCCCGCCGACGCGGCCGAGCTCGCCGCGGCGCTCCAGCTCCGCCGACACCGTGATCGGGTCTGCGGGTTCGCCGCGGCCGTAGAGATCGAGGATGCAGTCGTACACGGCCTGGTGCGCGGGCCGGTAGAAGTCGCCGGGCCCGAGCGCCTCGATCACGTCGGCGATCGCGTCCTTCGACAGCAGCATGCCGCCCAGCACCGACTGCTCCGCCGCCATGTCCTGCGGCGGCTGCCGGTCGAACCCGGGCCCCGGGTCACTCGGGCCCGGATCGGAGTCCGAGTCGTACATCGGACCGCGGTCGTCGGTGAGCGCCACCGCCCCGGACACCTCCTCGACCGGCGGGCAAAGCCGCGGTCATCCCCTGACACTCGTCACGTCTTGTGTCGAACGGCGCCGCGCGAGCCCTCCTCGTGCGAACACCTGTTCGATTATGCCGGATCTTCTCCGACTTTCCCAGCCCAACCGCCGGGCCCTCCTTGATGATGGACCGGCGTCCCCCTCGCCGATGATCTACCACGCCGGGCGCCACCGTGAGTGCTGGCCGAGAGGGGACGCTAGATCCCCCGGACGGACGAGCGCAATTCCGGGTGTTGACCGTCCTGTGGATAACTTGTGGACGACTGGAGGTAACCAGTCACAGGTAGCCGCCACGCTGTGGACAAGTTGGGGACAGTCCTGATCACCTTCACGAAATCCCCAGGTCAAGGCCTGTGTAGAGACTGTGGAGAACTTTGTCGAAACTCGTCCGGCGTGTCGCGCGCGGCGCGTCGTTCGGCGTGTCGTCCGGGCGCGTGCACACCTGCCTGTGGATGAATGCTACGGAGCGTAGAGGCGTGACCCGGTGGGCTGAACGAGTGGCCACACCGGTCGCGTACCGGGAATTCGGTGCTCTGAGTAACCGCTGAGTGAGAACACGCTGGTAGGCCGCCCGCAATACAAAAACCGGGTGGGGTTCACCTGGCGGCAACCTGAACGTGCCGCGCTCGAAACCCCACCCGGAGTAGCGCTCTAACGGGTCAGCCCAACGCGCTCTGTGCGGTCCGCAACCGATCCCCGATCGCCTTCGGCGTCCCCGGCGTGAACACGACCAGCGAGTCGTCCCGCCCGGGCCGCTCCTCCATCAGCCACCGCCCCTCGGCGGTGTCCACGAAGTTGATCGGCTTCGGAATCCGCCGGCGCCGCCCCCCACTCGACCGCGCCGCGACGTACAACGACCCCGCCCCGGTCCGCGGCGCCTTGAGAATCCGCTGAATCTCCTTCAGCGGCGCGAGCGCCTCGTTCCGCCCGGGCCCCGTCTGCATGATCGAACGCTGCGACACGTCCTCCGACCCCGCCGCGTGGCCACTCTCGAACTCGGACTTACTGGTCACCAGCGGCTGCCCCTGCGCGCCCTGGCCGGCCGGCATGAGGTCCAGGAACGTCGGGAGCAACAGATCGGGCCGCTGGCGCACCACGGTCACCGTCTGATCGCCGATGACCCGGAGCAGCGCGAAGCCCCCGCCGTTCCCGCTCCCGACGAGCACGGCGTAGTTCGAGGGGCTGCCGTCTTCGAACTGCCCGTCGAACCACCCGTAGTACTCGAGCTGCGGGTGGCAGATCGACTCGATGAGCGCCAGCAGGTCACGGTCCATCCCTCGCGGACCCATCAGCCCGATCTCGGTCAGGACCTTGTTCACGTCCTGGTCGATCGTCCGCTCGGCGTCCGGGTCCAGGAAGACCGGCATGTCCGCGATGACCTGGTGCGGCTCACCGCCCCGGCGCTTGATCAGGTTGAACAGCGTCGGGAGGGTGAACTTGTTCGGTTGATCAAGGGTGATCACGTCGTTGGGCCTCATTCACCGATCACGGGTGGCGCGGTCAGCTCGTCGGTGCCGAACAGCTCGTTGGCATCTTCTTCGACGAGGTACTTGGTCTGGTGCTCCTCGTCCTCGGTGCCCTTGCCGCCCTTGGCGCCGCCCGCACCCATGCCGCCCATCCCGGACGCGCCGGCCTTCCCGGCCGCGCCTCCCATGGCACCGCCACGCATGCCTGCGCCGGCCGCGCCTTCACCAGCGCCGAGCCCGGCCGCCGCCCCGGAGGCCGCGCCCCCGGGGCCGAAGCCGCCGCCGAACGCACCGGGTCCGAACCCGGCGACGGCACCCGAACCGGCGCCGCCACCACCGAACCCGCTGCCACCGCCGGCGCCTGCGCCTGCGCCGAAACCACCTCCCGGCCCGAACCCGCCCCCGGCACCGCCCGGCCCGAACCCGCTCGAATCGAACGACGACGGTGTAAAGCCCTGTGCCGTGGTGCTGTCCGAGCCCGTGGGGTTGTAGGTCCCGGTCGGGATGCCGGTGTTGTTGGGGTTGTTCGGGTCGTTGATGCCGCTGTGGCTGGTCGAGAAGTCGGTCGGCTTCGCGTCGAACTTGGGCATGTTCGCGGGGTTGAAGCTGCTGGTGCCACCCCCGCCGGGGCCGCCGCTCATGCTCGGGATCTTGCCGCCACCACCGGGGCCGCCCGGCACGTTCGGGCCTCCAGGGTTCGACAGGTTGTTGCCCTGCCAAGCGCTGTACTGCGGCAAGCCCTGTGCGTTCGCCCCTGACGCGCTGTAGTAGCTGTTGTACGCGTCGACGTTCGCTTTCGCGTTGTTGTTGTACGAGTTGATCTCGTCGTCTTTGTCGCTGAATGGGTTGACACCGTCGAGGAAGCCAGCCGACGGTGGGTCCTTCGGGATGTCCTGCACCTTCGACTTGACGGTGCCGAAGCATTCGACCTGCGTGTTGAGGTATGTGTGGCTCTTGCCGAGGTTGTTGACCGAATCCTGCAACCAGAGACCGAGCGGGTGCGCTCCGGCTTGAGCGGCCGTCGCACCGCCGCCCTGCCAGGCGGCGTCCATCTTGTTGTTCAGGTTGTCGATTTCGGTGACTCGGCCGCTGTGAATCTTCTGAAGGTTTACAGCGCCACTGACACCGGTGTTGAGCGAGGTCGGGTCGCCTGCGTGGATCCTCTGGTAGATCGTGTATGCGTCGATCGACCTGCCGCCCACGTTGGCCGACTGCTGCTGAGCTTCGGGCCCGCCACTGAAGATGCCGACCAGGCCACCGACGACCGCCCCGACGCCGGCACCGACGGCTGTGCCGACCCCGGGCACGACGGAACCGATCACGGCGCCGTATCCGGCGCCGATCGCCATCCCCTTGACTTCCTTGCCCATGGTGTTGGCGTCATTCCCCATGATGAGCCACTCCTTCCGAGCCAAATACTGGCGGCGTGGTGATCACGCCGCCGCCTTGAGATGGTCGACCACCACGCCGGCGACCTCTTGTGCGAAACCGCACGGGTCGGCCTTGTGTTGGCCCGCTGAAATCTGCGGGACGATCGAAACGGCGAGCTGGTCGGTGACACCGAGCCAAAGCTGGCAGTTGCCGGACGGCCTGCCGTCGTGAGCATCGGCGAGCACGCCGGGATAGCCGTTCACTGTCACCGGTTCGAAGTACGCGGATTGCGCCTTCTGGTCGTAGATGTCGCTGATCCCGTTCTTGTTCTGGGGCAGCGCACCGATGCTGACGGAGTTCAACGGGTTGCCCGTGGATTTGAACGAGCAACTGACGGAAGACTCATTGACCGTTCGCCCCGGATAAATGAAGCCTTCCTTGGCTGCCTCGTCCGCGTTCAGGACATTGCAGGGGTTGTTCAGCAGGTCATCGGTGGGCAGCGGGGCGGGAACCTTGGGACCCGCCCCGCCGCTCGACGCGCCACTTGAGCTCGGAGACGCGGAGGGATCTGCAGAGCCGCTGGTTTCCCCGCTGCAAGCGGTCAGCAGGCCGAGCGCGACGATCGTTGCAGCGGTGAGGCGAATGGTGCGGGGCAGCATGCGGGGCTCAGGCTCCAGTCTTGTCGAGATTGTCGCGTTGTTGCTGTTCGTGGACCGTGATCTTGTTCTTCGCGGCGGTCAGCGCGGTGATGAAAGCAGCAACGTAGTCGACCATGCGCTGGTGCTGGTCGAGCAGCGTGTATCCGGAGGGGTTCGCACCCTTGTCGACGAAGTCGTGGCTGGCGAACTCGTCGGCCGGAGGCTTGACGTAGGCGATTTTCTGCGCCTCGACGAGGTCGTCTCCCAGGTGATCGTGCAGGTCCTGCCACTGCTTGATGACCGAGTCGATCTCGTCCTCGTCGAACTGATATCCGCCGGCAGCCCCGTAACTGCCCACCTTGATCGGAGGAGTCGGTGGAATCTCGGACATCGGCGTTACCCCCTTGGGCTACCTCTCGCTCCCCAAACGGCGAGATCAGCAGGTTGGATGGTAACGCACGGCCGTTGGTTCCCGCTCGGGTTCAGGCGAGTTCGGGAGCCGGTCGAAATCGATCTTGTGGTGGCCTGGACCAGCGGTTCCAGGCGGGTTACGCCGGCGCTTTGAGGTGCTTGATCATCACCGTCGCGACCTGCTGGGCGACGCCGCACGGGTTGGTCTTGTTTCGGCCCGTGCCGATCTGCGGGATGACCGACGCGGCGAGCTGATTGGTGACGCCGACCCACAACGTGCAGGTGCCGGAGGAACGGCCGTCCTGAGTGTCCGCGAATACCGCTGGGTAACCCTCTATCGAAGTCGGTTCGAAATAGGCTTGCTGCGCCTTCATGTCATAGATGTCGCTGATTCCGTGATCGTTCTGCGGAAGAGCCGTGATGTGGACGAAGTTCTGTTTGCTCCCCGACGAGGTCCATGCGCAGCTGCGCAGCGTCTCCTGCACGGTGCGGCCCGGGTAGGCGAGGCCGATCTGCGCGGTTTCGGCAGCGTTGAGGACGTTGCAGGGATCGTTGAGCAGGTCCGTCGTCGGCAGGGGTGCGGGGACCTTCGGGCTCGAGGCGGTACTCGGCGGACTCGAGCTCTGCGGCGGCGTGGGTTTCGCGGCTTCCGCCCCGCACGCGGTGAGGAGGCTGAGCGCGGCGCCGACGGCGACGACGCGGATGGCGCGGTGCGGCATGCGTGGATCTCCCCTGTGCCACGGACCAAGATCAGCGGCGAGGCTAATGCAGAGAGATCAACCTGTCGCGGTGCGCAGCGTCAGTCACCCAAAAGAGAAGCGCCCCTCGGGTTGGGACCCGAGGGGCGCTTCGTCAGAACCAAACCGTCAGACCGAAGTCGCCTTGACTTCGAGGCGGACGTCGACCTTCACGTCGGGGTGGAGGCGGGCGTTGACGGAGTGCTTGCCGACCGTCTTGATGTGGTCGCGGAGGTCCAGGACGCGCTTGTCGAGGAGCGGGCCGCCCTGGGCCTTGATCGCGTCGACGATCTCGCCGGCGGTGATGGAGCCGAAGAGCTTCTTCGAGCCCTCCGCCGCCTTGCCCGTCAGCTGGATGGCGCCGAGGCCCTCGAGGGTCGCCTTGATTTCCTTGGCGTGGTCGAGGTCGCGGATGCGCCGGGACTCCTGCGCGCGCTGGATGGTGCGCACGTTCTTCTCGGCGCCCTTGCTGGCCACGATGGCGTAGCCGCGGGGCAGCAGGTAGTTGCGGGCGTAACCGTCCTTGACCTCGACGATGTCGCCGGGGCCACCGAGGTTCGCCACGTCGGTGGTGAGAATGATCTTCGCCATGACGAGCCTCCTCAGCGAGCGGTCGAGGTGTAGGGCAGCAGCGCCATCTCGCGCGAGTTCTTCACCGCGATGGCGATGTCACGCTGGTGCTGGCTGCAGTTGCCGGTGACGCGACGGGCACGGATCTTGCCGCGGTCGGAGATGTACTTCCGCAGCAGGTTGGTGTCCTTGTAGTCGATCAGTTCCGGGCGGCCCTTCTTCTCGGCCTTGCAGAAAACGCAGACCTTCTTCTTGGGCTTACGGATGGGTGGCTTGGCCACTGTGTTCTCCTGGATTCAAATCTTGAGGTGTAAAAGTGCGAGATCAGAACGGGGGTTCGTCGGCGAAACCGCCGCCGCCTCCGCCCGCGGGCGGGGCGGAGCCCCACGGGTCGTCGGCCGGCATGCCGCCGCCACCGCCGCCTCCGCGGTTGCCACCGCCACCGCCGCCGCCGAAGTCACCGCCGCCGCCACCGCGGCTGACCTTGTTGACCTTCGCCGTGGCGTACCGCAGCGAGGGCCCGATCTCGTCGACCTCGAGCTCGACGACGGTGCGCTTCTCGCCTTCCTTGGTCTCGAAGGACCGCTGCTTGAGCCGGCCCTGCACGACCACACGGGCGCCGCGGGTGAGCGACTCGGCGACGTTCTCCGCCGCCTGGCGCCAGATGTTGCAGCGCAGGAACAGCGCCTCGCCGTCCTTCCACTCGCCCGACTGGCGGTCGAGGGTGCGCGGGGTGGACGCGACCGTGAAGTTCGCGACCGCCGCGCCGGACGGGGTGAAACGCAGTTCCGGGTCGGAGGTCAGGTTTCCGATCACCGTGATGACGGTGTCTCCAGCCACGGGGACGTCCCTTCGGCTCAGGCCTTGGCGGCGACGGGCTTGGCCGCGGCGCGCTTGACCTCGCGGCGCATGACCTTGGTGCGCAGCACGGTCTCCTGCAGCGACAGCTGACGGTCGAGTTCCTTGACCGCGTCGGAGTCGGAGTTCAGGTCGAGCAGCGCGTAGATGCCCTCGGCGTGCTTCTTGATCTCGTACGCCAGGCGACGGCGGCCCCAGACGTCGACCTTCTCGACGCTTCCGCCCGAAGTGCGGATCACGTTGAGGAAGTTGTCCAGCGTGGGGGCGACCGTGCGCTCGTCGAGCGTGGGGTCCAGGATGACCATTACCTCGTAATGGCGTGACACAACCACTCACCTCCTATGGGCTCGCGGCCACGGACTGTCCGTGGCAGGAGGGTTTGTCCAGGTAAGAGTACCTGGGGGTACCGACAGTCCCGTCAGGAGGCCCGGCGCAGCGCCCAGGTGCGCACCAGCCCGGCCGTCACGCCCGCCAGCACGATCACCGCGAGCAGCATCGGCAGCTGGATGTCGGACGCGCCGCCCGACGTCGCCAGAGCTTCGGCGTTGCCGGCGTTGCGCACGTCCGGGCCCTGGCTCTGCGTGTCCTGGCCGCCGGTCACGGGCGCGGCCGAGCCGGGCAGCGTGCCGTTGGCCGGGTAGCGGATGCCGGGGGCGATGGCGGTGCCGGGCGTCGCGGTCGGGATGCCGTTGTAGTCGCGCTGCGGGGCGGTGCCCGTGGACCCGGGGATCAGGTTCGCGAGCGGGCCGCCGTCCGAGCCCGGCGAGGTCGAGGGCGAGGTCGACGGCGAGCTGCTGCTCGGCGGCGTCGACGAAGAGGTCGGCGGCGTGTAGTTCGTGGCCAGCGTGGTCAGGCCGCAGTTCGACGCGACGGAGGTGGTGATCGCGTCGAGGACCTGCTTCTTCGTGTCGGCGCTGTAACCAAGTGCGGCGTTGCCCTGCAGCGCCTGCCCGACGGCGTTGCCGATGCTCTTACCGTCGATGGTGCCGCCCGACGAGCTGGGCACGGTGCCGACGGTGAGTGTCTTCGCGGATAGCGCGTTGGCCACGCCATCGGGGTTCACGCCGTTCCACGAGATGAGTCCGAGCAGCGTCTGGGATTTCGACGCGGCAGCCTGCTTCGCCAGCGCGCTGACGGAGGAGCCCGGCAACGCGACCGTGTCGCCCATGCTGCCGCTGACCGAGCCCGTGCACTGGTTGGCCAGGGTCGTGGCCGCCGAAGCGGTGCCCGAACCGAGGAACGCGCCGCCGGTCACCAGGGCGGCCAGCGCGGTGACGCTCAGTGCACGCCGGGTTCTCAGCCAGGTGGGGTTCTTCGGCACGAGCGCAGTCCTCCAGGGTCTATGGGCGTCGACCATCGCAACGGATAAAACGAAGGAGACCCCGAAAAGATACTGGTGAGTCGGCCTAACTCGCAGCGGCCATTCGGCGGAGCACCCAGGTGCGAACCAGCCCCGCGCTGACTCCGGAGAGTGCAAGAACTGCCACCAGTACGGGCCAGTCCAACCCGTTCGTGTGGTTGTCCCCGGTGGGCGGTAACGCCTGCGCCTCGCCCGCGTTCTGGACGCTCGCGTTGCCGGCCGACGGCTGGCCCGGGTTCGAGAGGCCGTACTGCGGCGCGTACCCCGGGATCTGGCTGCCGTAGCGCAGCGCGGGCGACGGCGAGAACAGCCCGGCCATCGCCATCGGGATGTCGCTGTAGTCGCGCATCGGCGCGTACCCGGTGCTGAACGGCAGGTTCGAGAAGTTCGCGAAGCCCGGGAACAGCGACGCGAGACCGCCGCCACCGCCCGAGAGCGGCAGCAACGGGCTGTTCGGCGGCGGGATCGGCGTCTGGCCGGCGGGTGTGCCGCCCTGCGGCGCGCCGGGACCGGTCGCCGGCGGCTGCTGCGGGCTGCCGGGGTTCTGCTGCGCGGGCGCCCCGCCCGTCAGCGCGCGCTGCGTGGAGTCGACGCCCTGTTGAAGGGTGTTCGTGGTCCCCGAGACGGTCTTGTTCAGGGCTCCCGCGGCCGGTGCGCCGACCACGGGCACCGGCGCGACGACGGTGTCGACCACGTTCACGGTGACCTTGCAGACGGTGCCGAGCAGCGCGTTCACGGTCCCGGTCAGCACGCCGGACACCTGGCCGACCACCCCGAGGTCGAGCGGGATCCCCAGCAACGGCGTGGTCGCCTTGACCTTGTCACCCGGTTTCGCGGTGATCGTGGAGCCGCACGGCGTGGTCAGCGTCTCCGAGGCGGATGCCGTCGTCGGCGCCGCGAGCGCGGCCGAGCCGGCCAGCACGAAGGCGGCGGCTCCCACCGCGGTGGCCCTGCGTGTGCGGTGCTGCCTGGCCATCGAGCCCTCCGCCGAGTCCGGTCCGAACCTGTCTCCCCTGGACAACGACGGTAACGGGAACGGGTGACGCCCGCTCAGCCACCGATGTCAGGCATTCGGGTGGAAGCGGGCGTCACGGCCCGTGTCAATCAGAAGGCGGGAGGTCAGGCGGTCTTGCGGCGCAGCCACGCCCGCACGAGCGCCGCCGCGACGATGGCCAGCGCGAGCACCGCGATGAGCATCGGCAGCTTGGCCGGCGGCGTCACGGCCGGCAGAGCCTGCGCGGTGCCCGACTTCTTCGCGTCGACGGTCGGCACCTGGTCCGCGGGCAGCTGGCCTGGGATGACCTGCGTGATCACCGGCGGCGCCTGCACGAGCCCGGACGGCAGCATGGCGGCGTTGGTGAAGATGCCCGCGATGGAGTCGAGGCCGGACAGGTCGCCCGAGCCGGTGATCACCGGGTCGAGGCTGCTGCCGGGAGCGCCGGGCTGCCCGGGTCCACCAGGGCCACCCGGCCCGCCGGGCGGGGTGCCGGGAGGAGTTCCGGGCGGGTTGCCGCCCGGCGGGTTGCCGGTGGGCGGCACGATCGGCGCGGTCACGCCACCGACCAGGCTCTGCGTGGCGTTGCCGACGCCGTTGGCCGTGTTCTGCGCGAGCGGGCACACGGCGTTCGTCGCGGCGTCACCGACCACCGGCACCTCGCCGACACCGAGGCCGCGCACGACATCACCCACCGGGAGCGTGAAGAGCGGGTTGCTCCCGTCCGACTGCTTCGCCTTCGAATCGAGGCCGACGGTGAGCTGGTTGGGGGCGTTGAGCGGCGCGCCCGCGTCGAGCGACAGGCCGTTGCCGGACTTGCCGTTCTGCAGCGTGGCCGAGCAGTCGCCGTCGAGCGTGGGGCTCGGGTCCGCGGAAGCCGTGGCGGGGAGCGCGAGCGCGGCCGAGAGCACCGGCAGCGCGACGGCGACCCCCAACGTGGCGATCCGGGCGGCGTGCTTCCCCATGCAAAACCCCTCCGTCGGCCCGAACTGGATCACGGAACGCGCTCACGGTACTCCACGAGCGTCACCAACTGGGGCGTCAGGTGCGGATTCACCCGGGGGTAGCGTGCTTGCATGCAGATTGGCGCCCATGTCCGCGACGACGATCCGCTGGCCGCCGTCGCCGAGCGAGAAGCCGACGTCGTCCAGTTCTTCCTGTCCGACCCGCAGGGGTGGAAGGCTCCGAAACCGCACCCGTTCGGGGACGCGATCAAGGAGTCGCCGGTCGAGGTGTTCATCCACGCGCCGTACCTGATCAACGTCGCGTCGCTGAACAACCGCATCCGCATCCCCTCGCGCAAGAACGTCGCGCAGCACGCCACCGGCGCCGCCGCGATCGGCGCGAAGGGACTCATCGTGCACGGCGGCCACGTGGGCGCCGGCGACGACGTGGCCGAGGGCCTGGCCAACTGGCGCAAGCTCTTCGAGCGCGAAGCGGACAAGGGCGGCTTCGCCGTGCCGATCCTCATCGAGAACACCGCGGGCGGCGAGAACGCGATGACCCGCGAGCTCGACGTGATCGCGCGCCTGTGGGACGAGGTCGGCGAGTTCGGCGCCGGGTTCTGCCTCGACACCTGCCACGCCTACGCCGCGGGCTGGGAGCTGGCCGACGCCGTCGAGAAGGTCAAGGCCATCACCGGCCGCATCGACCTGGTGCACCTCAACAACTCGCGCGACGAGTTCGGCTCCAACCGCGACCGCCACGCCAACGTCGTCGGCGGCGACGGGACGATCGACCCCGAGCTGCTGGCCGACGTCGTCCGCAAGGCCGGCGCCCCCGTCGTCGTGGAGACGCCGAGCGAGGGCCAGGCGGCCGACATCGCCTACCTGCGCAAGCAGACCGCCTAGGTGTAGTGACCCGCGGGGCGCGTGTTTCACAGGGTGATCACCGCGCGTTGCCGGGTGCGTCCCTGCGGGCCCACGCCTTCTGCGCGCCCCGCAGGGTCTATTCGGCCCAGGCACGCTCCAGCAGGGTGTCGAAGGTGGCGGGCTCTCGCCCGATGAGCTTGGCCAGCGTCGAGTCGACGGCGGTGAACTCGCCGTTCCGCGCTGCCGCGAAGATGCTCAGCATCAGGTCGGCGATCGGTGCCGGGGCGCCGTGCGCCAGTGACTGCTCCCGGAACGCGTCGTCGAAGACGACGGTACGGGTGAAGCGCCGTCCGCCGGCCTGGGACGCGATCTCGGCGATGGTGCTGAAGTCGAGCGCCGCCGAGCCGGTGAGTGGTGGGGTGGGCCCCTCGAAGCGGCCCTCCTCGGTGAGGATCGCCGCGGTGGCCTCGGCGAGGTCGTCGTGGCCGGTCCAGGCGACGGGGCCGTCGGCGGGCAGGGCGACGTCGCCGGTGTGGCGGGCGGACTCCAGGAACTGCAAGGCGCTGGCCGCGTAGAAGCCGTTGCGCAGCGCCGTCCAGGGCCGGCCCGTGGCGCGCAACAGGTCCTCGGTTTGGGCGTGGTCGCGGCATGCCTGGAAACGGGAGTCGTGCGCGGCACCCATCTGGCTGGTGTAGAGGATGCGGCCGACGCCGACCTTCACGGCGGCGTCGACAGCGGTGCGATGGCCGGTGACGCACGCCTCGCCCGTGCGGTCGAGGGAGACGAGGAGCAGCTGCTCAGCCCCCTCGAAGGCATGCGCGAGCGAGCCCGGGTCGTCAAAGCTGCCCTGCCGGACACGAACGCCGCGGTCAGCGAGGTCTTGGGCCTTGCGGGGATCGCGCACACTGACGCCGACGTGGTCGGCGGGGACGCGCTCCAGGAGGCGTTCGACGACGCGGCGGCCGAGGTTTCCCGTGGCTCCGGTCACGATGATCATGAGGTTCTCCCGACGCTGTTTCCAGTGGAATCATTTTGATGGTAACACTGGAATATCACTGGAACCAGATCTTCGATATCATCGGTTCATGGCTACGCGCGAAACCACCGCCGGCCCTCGTCACCGCATTGTCGAGGCAACCGTCGAGCTCCTGGAGAGCGGCGGTCCAGACGCGGTGAGCACCCGCGCGGTCGCCGCCGCGGCCGGGATGCAGCCGCCGGCGATCTACCGCCTCTTCGGCGACAAGGAGGGGCTCCTCGAGGCCGTCGCCGAGCACGGCTACGCGCAGTTCCTGGAGAGCAAGCGTGCGCAGCTCGACCCTGACCCGCAGGACGTGGTGGAGGACCTGCGCTGCGGCTGGGACCTGGTGGTGGAGTTCGGGATCTCCCGCCCCGAGCTGTTCGCGGTGATGAGCAGGGCCACCGGCCGGGGGGTGGACATAGCACACCGCGCGGGCCTGGAAATCCTCCACGGCCGGGTGCGCCGCCTGGCGGCCGGCGGGTGGCTGCGGGTCGACGAGGAGCTGGCCGCCCAGATCATCCAGGCCACCGGCCGAGGCGCGGTCACCACCTGGCACTCCACCCCGGCCGAACGCCGCAATCCGGCGCTGCTGACCATCCTCCGCGAGGCCATGATCGGCGCCATCACCCGCGCCGAACCGACGGTCCCCGCCGCGGAGACCGGCACCGCCGCGGCAGCCCGCGCGCTGCGCGCCGCTCTCCCCGACGACGCCGATGTCTTGAGCGACGCCGAGCAGCAACTGCTGCGCGAGTGGCTCACCCGCCTGGCAGCGGACGGTGGCGCTCCGCACGCCTGATCGCGCGTCAGGATCCCTCGTGCCGGTCAGACCTCCCGAGGAGAGATCGTTCGATGAAGCGGCGTCCATCGAGAAGGATCAAGGGCGGCCGCACGGCTCAGGCCGGCATTGCCCTTGTCCACAACGCGCCGCCGACTTTGACCACGGCGCCACCGCCCACGGTTGACAACACCCGTGGTCAATGCACCTAGGATTGGGGAACGGGAGGCACGGGGGGCGCTGTCGGCGAAGGCCGGCGATGCTTCCCGAAGCCGGGGAACGTCACGCGGTCACGCGCCCGTTCCAGCACGCCGCCGGCCGGGTCGTCGTCGCCGGCGAGCCGGATGAGGTCCGTGCGCGGCCGGTAGATCTCGCGGATCACCAGCACGCAGAGGCCCACCACGGCGAGATCGCGCACCACGACCGTGCCGAGGAACCAGCCCTCGGGCAGTCCCTTGTGGTCGATGCCGAGGTAGTAGAACATCCGCGGCGCCCACACCAGCGCGTCGATCACCATCCAGCTCAGAAGCAGCCGCCAGCGCGGGATCGCGAGCACCGCCAGAGGCACGAGCCACAGCGAGTACTGCGGGCTCCACACCTTGTTGGTCAGCAGGAACGCCGCCACCACGAGGAATGCGAGCTGGCCGAAGCGCGGCCGCCGCGGCGCGGTGAGGGCGACGTAGGCGATGCCGGCGCAGCAGAGCAGGAACAGCACGGCGATCACGGTGTTGAGGATCGCCGGCGTCTGTCCTTTTTGGAGCACGCCGTCGAAGCCCGTCCAGCCCGTGGTGTACGAGATGACGTTGTACAGCGAGTCCGGGTCCATCGGGCGCAACGTGTTGAGCCGGAAGAACTCCCACCACCCGCGCGTGGCCACGAGGATGAACGGCACGTTCACGATCAGCCAGGTCAGCACGGTGACCCCCGCCGTTCTGCCCCACGCGCGCAGCTTCCCGGCGCGCAGGCACAGCACGAACAGCACCCCGAGCAACAGCAACGGGTACAGCTTCGCCGCGGCACCGAGCCCCAGCAGCACGCCGGCGATCTCCGGCCGTTTTCGCGACCACGCGAGGATCCCCGCCGCCGTGCAAGCCGTGGCGATGGCGTCGAAGTTCGTGAACGCCTGCACCAGCACCAGCGGCGAGATCGCCACCAGCACCGCGTCCCACGGCCGGCGTTTCATCGTGCGCCCGGTCGCCCACACCGTGATCAGCCACGCGAGCGAGAGCCAGAACGCGGAGATGTTGAAGTAGATCGCCACCGGCAGCGCGCTCGGCAGCCAGCCGGAGTTCGCGACCGAGAGCCAGCCCGCCGCGAGCTTCGCGTTGACCCACTGGAACAGGCCCGTGAGCACGGGGTATTCCATGTAGCGGGTCTGGTTCTCCGCCGTTTGCGTGTCCTCCTGCCAGGACGAGACGTACGGGAAGGTCTTCGGATCGTTGAGCCGCTCGGAGCTGTAGAGCGGCACGATGTCCGAGTAGCACATCGCGACGAACGGGCGGCCCGCGCGCCAGTCGAGCTGGCTGGCGCCGGTGGAGTCCTGGTACTGCTGGATGCAGGACGCCTTGCCGAACCAGCACAGCACCAGCGCGAGGATCGCCAGCCCCAGTCCTACGCGCTGCGGGGACCAGAACCAGTGCCGGCCCACGGCGGCGTGTTCGCCCAGCGGCCCGCCGATCGGTCTGGTCGACGCGGCGACGAGCGGGTCGTTCCAGCTCGGCACGATCCGCTCCGCTGGCGTCAGCGTGCGGGGAGCCGCGTCCGGCTCTTCGGCGGTGGCTTGGTCGGGCACGTCGCGGATGCTATCTGCCCCCAGGTCAGGCGCCTGTCATTTAGGGTCTTCGTAGAACCGGGCAAGTACCTCGAACGCCCCACCGAGGGCCACGGCTTCCTCGCCGAGGTCGCTCAGCTCCACGTCTATGCGCTGCCAGTGCGGCACCGGCAGCAGCTCGCGCAGCTGCGCCGAGACCGTGTCGCGGTAGACCTCGGGCGCCGCGCGGATCGTGCGGCCGAACAACACGATCCGCTCCAGGTCCAGGACCTGCACGAGGTCGGCGAGCCCGATCCCCAGCAGCTTCGCGGCCTCGACGGGCGTGGCCGCCGAGCGGTGCATGATCTCGACGCAGCCGCGCCGTCCGCAGGCGCACCGCGGGCCGTCGTAGGCGATCGTGGTGTGGCCGAACTCACCGGCGTTGGTGCGCGGACCGCGGTAGACGTTCCCGTCGACCAGCAGCCCGACGCCGACGCCGGTGCCGACGAGCACCACGGCGGTGGCGGTCTCCGGCGTGTCGGGCCACGTGTGGGCGACCGCGGCGGAGTTGGTGTTCTTGTCGAGCGTCACGGACAGTCCCGTGCGCTCGGCGAGCAGGTCGCGAAGGGGCACGTCGTGCCAGCCCGGCATGTTCGTGGCGTCGCGGACGCGGCCTTCGCGGCGGTCGAGCGGTCCCACCGCGCCGACGCCGAGGCCCAGCACCCGCGCCGGATCGACGTCGGCGAGCAGCTTGCGCGTCGCGTCCACCACGGCGGTCACGGCCTGCTCGGGCGTGAACCCGACCGGCAGCGGACCTTCGACGGTGTCCTCGACCTCGCCCGAAAGGCCCGTGCGCAGCACGAGAAACCCGTCGCGGTCCAGCTGCGCGCCGAGGGCGCACTTCGCCGACGGCCGGATCCGCAGCTGCGTGCGCGGCTTGCCGACGCCGGCTGCGGCCTGCCGCTCGACGTCGAGCAGCTGCGTCTCGAGCAGCTCGGCGACGATCTTCGAAACGGCCTGCTGCGTCAGCCCCGTGCGTTCGGCCAGCTCCACGCGGCTGAGCCCGCCCGCGCGCAGGATGTGACCGAGGAGCAGCGCTCTGTTGTAGCGGCGCAGCCCGCGCAGGTTGACCCCGGTTTCCGCCATCCGGAGATCCTCCCGAAGAACTGGCTAGTTACGCAACAGTGTTGTTTAATGGGTGGCATGGCTGATGACTTGCGAGTCGGCATCCTCGGTTACGGCATCGGCGGCCGCGTCTTCCACGCGCCGCTGGTGGCTTCGACGCCGGGCCTGGTGCCGTCGGCGATCGTGACGGCGAACCCGGAACGCGCCGGTCAGGCCCGTGCGGAGTACCCCGGCGCCGAGATCGTGCCCGACGCCGACGCGTTGTTCGCCCGGGCGGGTGACCTCGACCTCGTCGTGGTGAGCACTCCGAACCGTACCCACGTGCCGCTCGCGCTGCGCGCCATCGAGCTCGGCCTGCCCGTGGTCGTGGACAAGCCCTTCGCGCCGACCGCGGCCGAGGCCGAGCAGGTCGTGGCGGCGGCGAAGGCCAAGGGCGTCGGCCTCACCGTCTTCCAGAACCGCCGCTGGGACTCCGACTTCCTCACCGTGCGCAAGGTGATCGAGTCCGGCCGCCTCGGCGACGTGTTCCGCTTCGAGTCCCGCTACGACCGCTGGGTGCCGAAGATCAAGGACAACTGGCGCGAGTTCGGCGACCCCGCCGAGGCCGGCGGCCTGCTCTACGACCTCGGCGCGCACATTGTCGACCAGGCGCTGCAGCTGTTCGGCCCGGTCACGCAGGTCTACGCGGAGGTCGACCGCCGCCGCGCCGGCGTGCAGGTGGACGACGACGTGTTCGTCGCGCTGCACCACGCCAACGGCGTCCGCTCGCACCTGTGGGCCTCCGCCCTGGCGGCCACGCGCAACCCGCGCTTCCGCGTGCTCGGCGACCGCGCCGCCTTCACCAAGTACGGCCTCGACGTGCAGGAACCCCAGATCAAGGACGGCCTGCGCCCCGGCGACGAGGGCTGGGGCGTCGAGCCCGAGGCCGACGCCGGCACCCTCGGCGTCGACGACGGCACGGACCACACCGAAACCGTGCCCACCGAGGTCGGCCGCTACGAGGACTTCTACGCCCAGGTGCGCGACGCGTTGCGCGGCGAAGCGGCGTTCCCCGTGGACCCGGCCGGTTCCGTGGCCGCGCTGCGGGTGATCGAGGCCGCTCACCGCTCCGGCACCGAGGGCCGCGTCATCATGCTCGATTACCAATCCGGCCAACAGTAGGCCGACCCCCACGCGGCAGGTAACCGTTGCTGCGGAGCCATTCGGCCGTGACTGTGGTCGGATTGGTAATTATCGGCACAGTACTCGCCGCGACCTCGGCAACCCCCAGTGCCGAGCTCGCGGCCTCCCGCTTTCCTTTGCGGGCGCGAAAAAAGGCTCCCCCCGTCCGGAAACCCGGATGGGGGGATCCTTTCTCTTGCGACTCCCTGGTTATTGGCTGGGATCGCCGGTGCCTCCGGGGTCGCCGGTATCGGTGGGACCACCCGTGGGCGTGTTCTTCGGCGGTTTCGGCGTATGGGTCGGGAACGACGGGAAGTTGCCGCCCGGGCCGACCGGGCCGCCGGGACCGTTCGGGTCGCCGGGGTTCACCGGGTTGCCGCCGTTGCCGTTACCCGGGTTGTTCGGGTCGTTGGGGTTGTCGGTCGGCGTGATGTCGCCCTGCGGGATGTTCGTGTCGCTCGGCTGGTCCGACGGAGGCGCGGCGTCGCCGATCAGGTCCACCTGCGAGAAGCGCTCGGCCGGCTTGCCCGCGAGGTAGTTCGTCATGAACTTCTGCCACAGCGGACCGGCGATGGTGGACCCGAAGATCGGCGTGTTGCCCTTGCCGTGCAGGGCCAGGTCGCCGTCGCCGCCGACCCAGACCGCCACGGAGACCGACGGCGTGTAGCCGACCATCCACGTCTGCGCGTTGGCGTTCGCAGCCGAAGCCGGCTCACCCGCGCGCTTCGTGTGCTGCTGCGTCCCCGTCTTGCCGGCGCATTCGTGGCCTGAGGGGCACTTCAGCTTCGAAAAGCCGATCACGGGCTGCAGAGCCTTGGTCACGTTGCCCGCGATCTGCTTGCTCAGCTCGGAGTCGCCGTCGGCGAACGCCGATTTCGCGGGCTGGGCCTGGGCTTCGTAGGCCACCTCGTTCTGCGAGTTCGTCACCTTCAGCACGAAGTGGCGGTCGCGCTGCTGGCCGTCGCCCGCGAAGGTGGCATACGCCGAGGCCTGGTCGGCCGGCGTGATCTTGGTGTCGCCACCGCCGAGGGAGATGTTGTTGTTCGAGATGTCGATCTGCGAGTTGCCGCCGCCGTTGTCCTTGGTCTTCACGCCGGCTTCCTCGGCGGCCTGCTCGACCGGGCCCTGCTTGGTGACGTTGAGGACCATGTCGTAGAACACCGTGTTCGCCGAGATCTTCATGGCCTCGGCCACGGTGCACTGTTCCGAGCAGCTGTCGCTGTCACCGGCGTTGCGGACGATGCGCCCGTCGAACTCCCGGTTGTTGCGACCGTCGAAGGTCGAGTTGATCCCCTTGCCCATCTTGAGGAACGCCGTGAGGTCGTACGGCTTCATCGACGAACCGGGGTTCTGCGGCGTATCGGCCCAGTCGCGCGCCTTCTGCTTCTGGCCGTTCACGTCGACGGTCGTCGGCCCGCCGTAGTACGCGAGCACGCCGCCGGTTTTCGGGTCGACGGCCACGAGCGCGTCGAGCAGCCGCTTGTCCGACTGGTTCGCCAGCGCGTCGGCACCCGCTTGCATTGCGAGGTCCTGCGCCTTCTTGTCGATCGTCGTCTGGATCGTGTAGCCGCCGGAGTAGTACTGGTCGTCCGAGATGCCGTGGGCCGCGAGCTCGGCCTTCACCTGGTCGGAGATGAAGCGGTACGGCGCGGTCGAGTCGTCCTGGTCCTCCGACAGCGGAATCGGCGTGGGGAACACCGCCGCCTTGCGGTCGGCCGCGGTGATGTAGTGGTTCTCCACCATGCGGTCGAGCGCGGTGTTCCAGCGGTCGTGCGCCACCTTCGAGTTCTCCGACCGGCCCGGCTGCTGGATGAGCCCGGCGAGCAGCGCGGCTTCGGAGAAGCTGAGGTCCTTGACGTCCTTGTGGAAGAAGGCCTGTGACGCCGCGCCGACGCCGTACGCACCACGCCCGAAGTAGATGATGTTCAGGTACGCGGTGATGATGTCCTGCTTCGAGTACGTCTGGTTCATCTTGAACGACTTCGCCAGCTCGGTCCACTTGCGGGTGAGCGTGGGCGCGTCGTTGTCGGTGGCCTTTTTGATGTACTGCTGGGAAATCGTCGAGCCACCGCCGGTGCCGCCGGTGACCTGGTTGTACACGGCGCGCAGGATGCCGGTGACGTCGAAGCCCGAGTTGGTCTCGAACGACGAGTCCTCGGTCGCGATCGCGGCGTGCTTCATGATGTCGGGGATCTGGTCGGCCGTGAGGATTTGCCGGTTGCCGCCCGCGGGCACGTCTTTGCCCATCGGGCTGCCGTCGGCATACAGGTACGTCACGGCCTGGTTCTGGTTCTGCGCCACGCTCTGCGGCGAAGGCACGTCGACGCTGAAGTACGTGATGACGAACGCGATCGCCGGGATCACGATGAAGATGCCGACGAACGCGTAGATGCTGCGCCGGATGATCTTCCAGCGCCGCTTTTTCTTCTGCGCGGCCGTGAGGACGGGCCGGCCCTTCTTGTCGAGCTCCGGCTCGTCCGGGTAGACGTCGTCGGGGTCGAGCGGTCCCCCGGAGTCGTACCGGGCGTCGTAACCGTCGTCGGCGGTGCCGTTGTGCACGTGGTGCGTCATCAGCTCCGGCTCACGACGCGGCGGCGGGGTCGGGCGGCGCGCGCCCGGCGGCGGCTGGCGGAAGCCGGGCGGCGGGGTGCCGGGGCGGTTCTGCGGCGCGCGCGGCGGCTGCCCCGGCTGACCGGGTTGCGCGGGGTTGCCGGGTGGGGGCGTGCGAGGGGCGCCGCCCGCAGGCGGCTGGTTGCGGGCCCACGGCGGCGGCCCCTGCCGTCCGGCGGGGGGTGGTTGACGCCGCGGATCGGGATCCCGGTCGGGCCAGGAGCGGTTGCGGTCGTCGTTCACGTGCGGATCCTCTTCTCGGACGCGGGCGTGCTGCGGGCGCAGATCCCCTCTCCACAAGGGGACGCACCGCGGGTGGGGTCGGTTCACTCGACCGGCGGGACGTATCTCTGGGTAACGGCCCCGGCGCGGCGTGAACCGGACAAAACTACGCCCAGCGTGGCGGCTGGGCGATGTCGCCTGGGTCACTCCGGCAGGGGCACTCCGGGCGTGGGTCGCGGCGGCCCGGACACGACGAGGGGCTCCCCTCCTGACCGGAGAGGAGCCCCTCGCCACGTGTTATCCGCCTGGCTGTCTCGGCGGCGGAGTCACCTCCACCCCGCCGCCGCCGTCGCCGCCACCGCCGTTTCGGCCGGGACCGCCACCGTTGCCGGGGCCACCGCCGAAGATGCCGCCGGGACGGCTGGTCGTGGTGGTGCTCGACGTCGTCGTCTCGCTCGACGTGGTACTCGACGTCGTGGTCGGGGTCGACTGCGTGGTGGTGGGGCTGGACGTGGTGGTCACCGAGCTCGACGTGCGGGTCGTGGGCGTGACCGTGTCGGCGTCCTTGCCGATCGGGTCGACCTTCGGGAACTTCTCGGTGGGCTTGCCCTTGAGGTAGGTGTCCATGAAGTCCTGCCACGCCGGGCCGGCGATGGTGGCACCGAAGATCGGCTTGTTGTTCTTGTCGTGCAACGGCTTGTTGCCGTCACCGCCGATCCACACCGCCGCGGAGATCGACGGGGTGTAGCCCACCATCCACGTCTGGGCGTTGCGGTCCGCGTAGCCCTTCGGCAGGTTCTTCTGGTTGCCCGGGTCGAACTGCTGCGTACCGGTCTTGCCGGCGCACTCGTGGCCGGTCGGGCACTTCAGGTGCGATTCCTTGATGACCGGCTGGAGCGCGTCGGTGACGTTGCCCGCGATCTGCTGGCTCTTCTGCTCGTCGGGGTCGAACGCCGGCTTGCCCTGCAGCGTCGTCTCGTCGAACTCCACCTCGTCCTGGGAGTTGGTGAGCTTCGAGACGAAGTGCTGCTGGCGGTAGATGCCGCCCGAAGCGAAGGTCGCGTAACCCGCGGCCTGGTCTTCCGGCGTCAACGACGTCTCACCACCGCCAAGCGCGATGTTGGCGTCGTTGGTGCCGAGCTTGGCCTTGCCCTTCGGCGCCGGCTGGACCCCGGCTTCCTTCGCGGCTTCGGCGACGGGCGCGGGTTTGGTCACGTTCAGCACCATGTCGTAGAACACGGTGTTGGCCGAGACCTCCATGGCCTTCTTGACCGTGCACTGCGGGCCACAACTGGCGCTCTCACCCGCGTTGCGCACGATGCGGCCGCCGAGCTCGCGGTTGTTGGTGCCGTCGAAGGTCTCGCCGAGGCCCTTGCCCATCTTGAGGAACGCGGTGAGGTCGTACGGCTTCATCGACGAGCCCGGGTTCTGCGGGGTGTTGGCCCAGTCGTTGGCGAGCTTGTCCTTGCCGCTGTCGTCCTTCACCGTGTTCGGGCCGCCGTAGTACGCGACGACCCCACCCGTTCTCGGGTCGACGGCGACCAGAGCTCCCAGGATGTCGGGGTCGGTTTGCCCCTTCATGTTGTCCTGCACGGCTTGCACCGCCGCCTGTTGCGCCGCGGGGTCGATCGTCGTGTAGATCTTCGCGCCGGTGCTGTAGAGCTTGTCCTGGTCGTAGCCCTTGGCTTCGAGCTCGTCGAGGATCCGTTGCTGGATGAAGTAGTCGAGCGTGCCCGCGTTCTCCTTCGCCTGCGAGCCCTTGGGCACGAGCTTGGGGAACGTCGCGGCGTCGCGGTCGGCCTTCGACAGCCAGCCGTTGGCCACCATCTGGTCCATCACGTAGCTCCAGCGCCTCTGCGTGTACGCCGGGTCTTCCGAGCGGCTCGGCAGCTGGATCAGACCGGCGAGCAGCGCCGACTCCGACGGGGAAAGCTGGCTCACGTCCTTGCCGTAGTAGGCCTTCGCGGCCGCCGCGATGCCGTTGGCGCCGCGGCCGAAGTACACGATGTTCAGGTAACCCGTGATGATGTCCGATTTGGACTCTTCGTTGTTGAGCTTGAACGACTTCGCGAGCTCGGTCCACTTACGGGTCAGCGTCGGCGCTTCGTTCTCGGTGGCCTTCTTGATGTACTGCTGCGAGATGGTCGAACCACCACCGGTACCACCGGTGACCTGGTTGTAGACCGCGCCGAGGATGCCCTTGATGTCGAAGCCCGAGTTGGTCTCGAACGTCTTGTCCTCGGCCGAGTACACGGCGTGCTTCACGACGTCGGGAATCTGGTTCGGCTGCAGCAGCTCGCGGTCGCCACCCGGCGGGACGCTGCGGCCCATCACCTGGTTGTCGGCGTAGTAGAACGTGATGGGCTGGCTCTGCAACGCCTTCACGTCCTGCGGGGAAGGAACCTTCACCAGGAAGTACGTGATCACGAAAGCGACGGCCGGCACCACGATGAACAGACCCACGCATGCGTACGCGATGCGCCGGATGATCTTCCAGCGGCGCTTCTTGCGTTGCTTCGGCGTGAGCGGCGGCTTGATCGGCTTGCCGTTCTCGTCGAGCTCGGGGCCCTCGTCCTCGAAGTCGTCCTCGTCCGAGTACTGGGGGTGTTCGGAGCTGTCGTACCGATCGTCGTAACGGTCGTCGTACGGGTCGTAGCCGAACTCCGTGCCGTTGTGGACGGCGTGGGTGATCAGGTCCGGTTCGCGGTCGGGGTACGCGGGGGCCGGCGGCTCCGGCCGGCCCTGCGGCGGACGGCGGACGGGACCGGACGCGGTGCGGCCTGGACCACCGGGCCCGGGCGGGCCCGGCTGGCGGAATCCCTGCGGCGGGCTCGCGGTGGGACCGTTCGGGCCGGGTGGACGGCCACCGGGCGGTGGCGGGGGCGGGGGAGCCTGCCGGCGTGGCGGCATGCCGCCCTGGCCGTTGGCGTTCGGCACGCGCTGGGACTGCTGGGGGCGCTGCGGCGGCCGCTGCGGACGGCGAGGGGGCTCGTCAGCCGGCCACTGAGGGTCTGAACCGCGCGGGTCCGCACCACGCGGGTTCGAACCACGGCGGTCTGCACCACCACGCGGGTCTGGACCACGGCGGTCCGCACCACGCGGCTCGTCACCGCTGGGCCACGCGGGCGCGGCACCACGAGGCTGCCGCGGCGCGGCCCCGTTGGGACTGCGCCGCGGTGGGGCCTGCCGCTGCGGGCGGCGAGGGGCGTCCTCGCCCGGCCAGGCGGGACCCGGTTCTTCCTCCGGCCATTGGGCACGGCGAGGTGCATCTGGCTCCTGGCCGGGCCAGGAGCGGTTGCGATCGTCGTTCACGAATGGGCCTCCGAAGGCGGCACTGCCGGCACTGCCGGTACCGGCAATGCCGGCACCGGCGTTCGGGAAAAGCCGGAGCGTGCAGCCCTGTGCTCTGCAGCGGTTTTGGTACTCGTCACTGGCCCGCTGTCCTCCGCGGCCGGGTGGGCTGGGGCTCGCCCGTGCCGAGGACGTAGGACAGGACCAGGTGATTCCAGTGGCACGTCCGGCACACCTCTACGTCGTAGACGGTGAACTCGCCGAACAGCCCCGCCATGCGGGCCAGTTCGTCGGGTGTCCGCGCCGATCCCGAGACGTGCTTCAGCTCGTCGCCGTAGACCCACGACACGAGGGTCAACGGCGTCCGGCGGCACATCGGGCAGGCGCGGTCGTCCGGCCTGCCGTGGAACTTCGCCGCTCGGAGCAGGTACGGGCTCGCGTCGCACACCTCATGGTCGCCGACGCGTCCGGAGCGGACGCCGGCCAGCAGCGCACGGCGCTGCAAGGCGTAGTCCACGACCTGCCGCTGGGTAAGCACGAGGAACAGAGTACGGGCTCTTCCTGTGTGCGCAGTGCCCCCTGCGGGAGGCCACCCAGGGCGACCGGTCGGACACGCCGGAAATTCGATAACTCTCTGGTGACGTTCGCCCTGGTCTGACCACTTCCGGGGGTTACTTCCGCCACTTCGATGTATCGGCGCGATATAGTTGCCGAGTAGGTTCGTGGAGGCGGCCGGCCCGGTGACCACTGGGCCAACGGCGGCCGCTGCGGTTTGTTCCCGTGAGGGGGTGCGGTGTGCTCGAACTCGCGATCCTCGGGTTGCTGCACGAGGCACCCATGCACGGGTACGTGCTGCGCAAGCGTTTACACGAGACGCTCGGGATGTTCCGGGCGTTCTCGTACGGCTCGCTGTACCCGACCCTGCGTCGGTTGCTGCGGGCGGGATTCCTCGTCGAGGAGCTCGACGAGGCGGACGACCGGGCCTGGTCCCGGCGCGGCCGCCGCGTCTACAAGCTCACCGCCGAGGGCAAGGAGCGGTTCGCCGAACTGCTCGGTGACGCGGGTCCGCAGACCTGGGACGACGAGGGGTTCGGAGTCCACCTGGCGTTCTTCTCGCGGACACCGGCCGACGTCAGGATGCGAATCCTGGAGGGCCGGCGGCGTCGCGTGGAAGAGCGTCGCGAGGGTTTGCGCGAGGCGCTGGCCAGGGCCGAGGAGAGGATCGACCGCTACACCCGCGAGCTGCACCGGCTGGGACTCGAGTCGAGTGAGCGGGAGGTGCGCTGGCTCAACGAGCTGATCGCGCACGAACAAGCCGAGCAGCGTGACCCGCAGGAGTGAGGGCGCGCCGCTCGGGCCGCAACGTCGCGGCCAGACCTGCAGATGAAGTAACGGATTGAAGGAGAAACCGGCATGGGCGAGAACCGCCGCGTTCGGGTGGCCATCGTGGGCGTCGGCAACTGCGCCTCCTCGCTGGTCCAGGGTGTGCAGTACTACCGCGACGCGGATCCCGGCACGCGCGTGCCCGGTTTGATGCACGTCCAGTTCGGCGAGTACCACGTCAGCGACATCGACTTCGTCGCCGCGTTCGACGTCGACGCCAAGAAGGTCGGCCACGACCTGTCCGAGGCGATCTTCTCGAGCGAGAACAACACGATCAAGATCGCCGACGTGCCGCCGCTCGGCGTGCCGGTGCAGCGCGGGCACACCTACGACGGGCTCGGGCGGTTCTACCGCGAGACCATCTCGGAGTCGGACGAGGCGCCCGTCGACATCGTCGGCGCGCTGCGCGACGCGAAGGTCGACGTGCTCGTCTCCTACCTCCCCGTGGGTTCGGAAGAGGCGGACAAGTTCTACGCGCAGGCCGCGATCGACGCGAACGTGGCGTTCGTGAACGCGCTGCCGGTGTTCATCGCGTCGGACCCGGTGTGGGCCAAGAAGTTCGAAGACGCCGGTGTGCCGATCGTCGGTGACGACATCAAGTCGCAGGTCGGCGCCACGATCACGCACCGCGTGCTGGCGAAGCTCTTCGAAGACCGTGGCGTGCAGCTCGACCGCACGATGCAGCTCAACGTGGGCGGGAACATGGACTTCCTGAACATGAAGGAGCTCGAGCGCCTCGAGTCGAAGAAGATCTCGAAGACCCAGTCGGTGACCTCGCAGGTCGACCGCGAGCTCGGCAAGGGCAACGTCCACATCGGACCGTCGGACTACGTGCAGTGGCTCGACGACCGCAAGTGGGCCTACGTGCGCCTCGAGGGCCGCGCGTTCGGCGACGTGCCGCTGAACCTGGAGTACAAGCTCGAGGTGTGGGACTCCCCCAACTCGGCGGGCATCATCATCGACGCGGTACGCGCCGCGAAGATCGCGAAGGACCGCGGCATCGGCGGCCCGATCCTCTCCGCGTCGTCCTACTTCATGAAGTCGCCGCCGGAGCAGTACGACGACTCCACCGCGCGCGACGCGGTCGACAAGTTCATCCGCGGTGAGCTGGAGCGCTGACGCGTTTCCTCGCCGGTAGAAGGGCTCCCCGGTTCGCCCGGGGAGCCCTTTTCGGCGTTTACAGGCCCAGCGCGGCCGGGAGCTCGTTGATGTCGCGCAGCACGGCGGTCGCCTGCTCCAGCACGGCCGGGTCCGGCGGGAAGTGCGGGTTCGGCACCGCGTACACGGCCATTTCCGCAGCCAGTGCCGCCTTCAGCCCGTTGGTGGAGTCCTCCACGGCGGCGCACGACGCGGCCGGCACGTTCAGCAGCTTCGCCGCGCGCAGGTAGACGTCGGGCGCGGGTTTGCCGGCGCCGACCTCCTCGCTCGACACCGCCACGGGCACCAGCGACGTGAGGTCGCAGGCCTGCAGGAACGCCTGGATCAGCACCGGCGGTGACGAGCTCGCGATCGCCACCGGGTAGCGGCGGGCGACCGCGCGGACCACGTCGGGCGCGCCGTCGATCACGGGCGGGCCCGATGCGTAGCGCTGCGCCATCCGGTCGATCACGGTCTGCGCGATCTCGTCGGGCGTCAGCCGTGCGCCGAGCGTATTGACCAGGTAGGCCGCCCACTCGGGCGTGCTCATCCCTTGCTGTTCCCTGGTCGATTCGGGTAACCAGGTACCGCCGTGCTCCGCGACCACGGCGCGGCGCACCTCATCCCACGTCTTTTCCGAGTCCACCAGCACGCCGTCGAGGTCGAAGATCACCGCGTCCATGCCTGCAGCCTAGTCTGTGAGGCGAATTACTTCGCCACCCTAACTAAATTTGTTAGCCTGGCTAAGTGACTTCCGGAATCGTGGATCTCGCGCACCGCCTGTGGCCGGTCGTGTTCCGGCTCTACTACCTGGTGCGCCGCGAGACTTCGCAGGCGTTGACGCCCACTCAGGGCTCGGTGCTGTCCGAGCTGGTGCGCGTCGGGCCCAGCCGCATGAGCCGGCTGGCCCAGCTCGAAGGCGTGCGCATGCCGTCGATGACCGACGTCGTCGGGCGGCTGGAGCGGCTCGGGCTCGTGGTCCGGCGCCCCGACCCCGACGACGGGCGGGCCGTGCTGGTCGAAGCCACCGAGGCGGGCGAGGGCTTCTACGCCGAGCTCGTCGCGGCGCGCGAAGCGCAGATGCGCGATCGGCTGCTGGAGCTGACCGACGAGGAGCGCGCCGCGATCGACGCCGCCCTGCCCGCGCTCGGCAAGCTGATCCGCGATTTCCACGTCGTACCCGGGAAGAAAAGTGAGGAGGAACTGATCAGCGATGAGCGCTGAGCACCACTCGAGCCTGCTGGACGCGGTCAAGGGCCAGCCCAAGCAGGTGTGGATCACGGCGTTCGCCGCGGTCATCGCGTTCATGGGCATCGGCCTGGTCGACCCAATCCTGCTGTCGATCGCCAAGGGCCTGAACGCGTCGCCGTCGCAGGTCACGCTGCTGTTCACGTCGTACCTCGGCGTGCAGGTGATCGCGATGCTGTTCACCGGTTCGATGTCCGCGCGCTTCGGCGCGAAGCGCACCGTGCTGGTCGGGCTGACGCTGATCGTCGCCGCGACCGCGTTGTGCGCCGCGGCCGGTTCGATCGAGCAGCTCGTGGGCCTGCGTGCGGTGTGGGGCCTCGGCAACGCGTTCTTCATCGCCACCGCGCTGTCGGTGATCGTCGGCGCCGCCACGGGCGGGCAGTCCGGCGCGATCCTGCTGTACGAGGCCGCGCTGGGTGTCGGGCTGTCCGTCGGCCCGCTGCTGGGCGCGCTGCTCGGCACGATCTCGTGGCGCGGCCCGTTCCTGGGCACGGCGGTGCTGATGGCCGGCGCGCTCGTGCTGTGCTCGGTGTTCCTGAAGAGCGATTCGCATGAGTTTCGTGAGCCGATCAAGCTGCTCGACCCGATCCGCGCGTTGAAGCACCCCGGTCTGCTGCGCACTTCGGTCGCATCGGCGCTGTACACGGCGGCGTTCTTCGCGGTGCTGGCGTGGTCGCCGTTCGTGCTGGGCTGGAGCGCGATCGCCGTCGGGCTGATCTTCTGCGGCTGGGGCCTGTGCGTGGCGGTGGCCGGCGTCGCGCTGGCGCCGAAGCTCGCCGCGCGGTTCGGCGAACGGCACGCGGCCGCGCTCGCCGTTCTCGGCTACACCGTGCTGATGCTGGTGCTGGCCGTGCCGAACAAGACGGTCGTGGTGATCGGCATCGTGCTCTCGGGCCTGGTTTCGGGGCTGCTGAACACGTTGTTCACCGGCACCGCGATGTCGATCAGCACCGCCCCGCGCCCGGTCGCCAGCGCGGGCTACAACTTCTGCCGGTGGCTCGGCGGCGCCGTCGCGGCCACGCTCGTGGGGCACGTCGCCGACTGGCTCGGCTGGGAGCAGGGCCCGTTCGTGATCGCGGCCGTGTTGTGCCTCATCGCCGCCGTGCTGCTGTCGTTGCGCGAGAAGAAGGCCGACCCGCACGACGTGCCGAAGGAAGCCGCTCTGGTGGGCGAAGAGGAACTCTGAAGCCGAGCCGAATACATCTGTTGTTCACTTGAAGGTCCGATTTTGCCGCATATGGTCGCTTTGTTCCCTTACTGAAGTGACCTGGAGGCCCTGTGTCGACGGAACGCGGGCGACTGCTGCCCCTGTTCGCCACTCACCCTGGCGGCCGTTCTCCCCTGACCTGCGAATACCGCTGCGGCAACGCCTGTTCGCACGAGGCGCCGAACCCCTCGGGCAACGAGTACTTCGGCGACGTCGCGAAGGGCGTGTCCCGGCGTGGCGTGTTCAAGGCCGGCGCCGTGATGGCCGCGGCGGCCGGCGGGTTCGCCGCCCTGTCGGGCTCGGCCGCGGCTTCGCCCGCCCACCACGGCGGACACCCCGGCGGCCACAGCGGCGGCGGCCGCCCGCATCCGGTGCCCGGCACCGACTTCGACGCCGTGGCGCCCAACAAGCTCGACCGCGTGAGCATCCCCGAGGGCTACGACCAGCACGTGGTCATCCGCTGGGGCGACGCCGTGGTGCCGGGGGCGCCGAAGTTCGACTTCCACAGGCAGACCGCGGCCGCGCAAGCCAAGCAGTTCGGGTACAACAACGACTTCGTCAGCCTGATCCCGCAGGATTCGCTGGGGCTGCGCAATTTGCTCGTGGTCAACCACGAGTACACCACCGAGGTGCACCTGTTCCCGGCCGACCAGTACGACCCGGCCAACCCGACCGAGGAGCAGGTGAAGATCGCGTGGGCGGCCCACGGCCTGTCCGTGGTCCAGACGCTGCGCGGCCCGATCGGCGGCGGCCTGCGCACCGTGGCGAGCCCGCTCAACCGGCGCATCACGCTCGACACGATCTTCGAGGTCCGCGGCCCGGCGGCCGGTTCGAAGTACCTCAAGACGTCGGCCGACCCGTCGGGCAAGCGCGTGCGCGGCACGCAGAACAACTGTTCCGGTGGCGTCACGCCGTGGGGCACCGTGCTTTCCGGCGAGGAGAACTTCCACCAGTACTTCGCCAACGCCGACCAGGTGACCGATCCGGCGCAGGCCGCACGGCTCAAGCGGTACGTGATCGGCACCGGAGAGAGCACGCGCAAGTGGGAGCGGTTCGACAAGCGCTGGGACGTGCCGCGCGAGCCCAACGAGCCCAACCGCTTCGGCTGGGTTGTGGAGATCGACCCGAACGACCCGCACTCCACGCCGGTCAAGCACACCGCGCTCGGGCGCTTCAAGCACGAGGCCGCGAACGTGAAGATCACCGCCGACGGCCGCGTCGCGGTGTACTCCGGTGACGACGAGCGCTTCGAGTACATCTACAAGTTCGTGTCGAAGGGCAAGTACAAGAAGGGCACGTCCGCCCTGGCCCGCCGCCACAACTCGGCGCTGCTGGACGACGGCACGCTCTACGTCGCGAAGTTCACCGGCGACAGCCCCGCCGCGGAGATCGACGGCGCCGGCAAGCTCCCGGAAGACGGCGAGTTCGACGGCGCCGGCGAGTGGATCCCCCTGGCCAGTGGCAACAAGTCCTTTGTGGACGGATTCACCGCCGAGGAGGTGTACGTCTTCACGCGCCAGGCCGCCGACAAGGCGGGCGCCACCAAGATGGACCGCCCGGAGGACATCGAGCCCAACCCCGTCAACGGCCGGATCTACGCGGCCCTGACCAACAACACCGACCGCGGCGCGGCCGGCAAGGCGGGCGTCGACGAGGCGAACCCGCGCAACGGCAACAAGAACGGTCATGTGCTCGAGTGGGCAGAAGCGCGCGGCGACTCGGCGTCGACGCGGTTCGCCTGGCGCCTGCTGCTGGTCTGCGGCGACCCGGCCACGGCCGACACCTACTTCGGCGGCTTCCCGAAGAACCAGGTCAGCCCGATCTCGTGCCCGGACAACGTCGCGTTCGACCCCCACGGCAACCTGTGGATCTCCACCGACGGCAACACGCTCGGCGCCAACGACGGCCTGTTCTCCGTGCCCGTGTCGGGTCCGGAGCGCGGGCACGTGAAGCAGTTCCTGTCCGTGCCGGTGGGCGCGGAGACGTGCGGGCCGGTCGTCACCGACCACCTGGTGCTCGTCGCTGTGCAGCACCCGGGTGAGAACGCGGCGAGCTCGGCGAACCCGTCGTCGCACTGGCCCGACGGCGGCACCGCGCAGCCGCGCCCGGCCATCGTTTCGGTGTGGCGCAAGGGCCGCTTCGGGCTCGCCGGCCGCATCGGCGTGCGGTAACTCTTTGGAGTGGCTTCCGCTGCGCCGAACCCGTGCGGAGTAATAGCTTCGGTGGGTGAGGCGGGCAGGAAAAGTCGCGATCGGACGTTCGGCGGGCGCGTCGGCCTGCACCCTGGTGCTGGCCGGTGCGCTCGTCGTCGTCCTTCCGGGTTCCGCTCCGGCAGCCGACACCCCGGCGTGCGGCGGAATGGCCCCCAACCCGAGCGTCGAGCAGGCGAATTCGCCCGGCGGACCACCGGCGGGCTACGTGTTCACGCCCGCCGCGCCCGTGCCGCGCAGCACGCCGCCGGACAAGGTGCCGAAGCTCGTCACCGACACCGCGCACGCGTCCGACGGCAAGCTCAACGCGCAGATCCAGACGCCCGACGGCCGCGTCAGCTCCGCCACCCAGACCCTGCCCGCCGCGCCCGGCGGCATCTACACGCTCTCGGCGGCGACGGGTTCCGTCGGCTCGGCGCTGGCCGACCGCGCCAACGCCCAGTCGACCGGCCTGCGCTTCACCGACTCCGCCGGCCGCACGCTGCTGGAGAAGTCGCAGAACGTCACGCACGACGTGCAGTCCGACGGCAAGCTCGCGCGCCAGGACTTCCCCGCGCAGACGGCGCCGGACAGGACCACGTCGGTGGTGTTCTTCGCGACCACCAACCGCAACTGGGTGATGTGGGACTGCGTGAACCTGCAGCTCGCCGCGTACACGGTGAAGCTGGAGGTGCAGAACCCCGCGACCGGCGAGTGGGGCCCGTCGGCCACGATCCCGGCTGGCGAGACCGCGCACTACCGCACGACCGTCACGAACTCGGGCTCGCAGCCGCTGACCGGCGTGCTGCTGAAGGACTCGTGGTGCTCGTCGCTGCCGGGCGCGTTCGACCTGGCGCCCGGCGGGTCGAACGCCGTGCCCTGCGACCACCCGAACCTGGCCGAGAACGACACCGGCCACGTGAACAAGATGCGGATCACCGGCGTCACCTCGCCGAGCGGCGCGCTGACCGACCAGTCGGCCACGGCGTCGATCACCGTGACACCGCTGCCGCTGATCGACAAGATCGGCGACCGCGTGTGGCGCGACACCGACCGCAACGGCCTGCAGGACGACGGCGAGCCCGGCGTCGCCGACATCCCCGTGACACTCAAGGACGGCGCGGGAGGCACCCTCGCCACCACGAAAACCGCGGCCGACGGCTCGTACCTGTTCGACAAGCGCAAGGACGGGACGTACCAGGTCTGCTTCGACGTCTCGCACCTGCCGGACGGGCTTACCGTGACGAAGCGGGCGGCCGGCGACGCGGCGCGCGACTCCGATGTCGACCCGGCCACGGGCTGCACGGCGGCGTTCACCCTCGGCGGGGCGACGCACGAGAACCTGAACGCGGACCTGGGCCTGGCCCCGCCACCCCCGCCGCCTCCGGCGCCCGCCCCGACGTCGAGCGCTCCGCCGCCACCGCCTTCTCAAACCCCGGCACCTACGGAAACCCAGCCCCCTTCGGCGAGTCCGACCCCTTCGGCCTGACCCGACCACCCCAATGAGGTTTTCTCAGTAGCGGCCGTGGTGTTCGTGGTGGGTGAGGACGAGTGCTGCTTGGACGATGGTGCCGATGCGTTTGGGGCAGAGGGTGATC